>NZ_CM002285.1:2114353-2177353 GCF_000497445.1 Streptomyces roseochromogenus subsp. oscitans DS 12.976
CTGCGCGGCACCGAGGTGGCCGTGGCCCGCGCCCGCGCGGCCGGCGTCGACTTCGGCGCGTGTGCCGCCGCCGACGTACCGAAGGCCGCGCGCAACGTGCGGTGCGGCACGGTGACCGTCCCGCTCGACTACGCCCACCCCAACGGCACGCAGATCACACTGACCGTCAGCCGGACCCCGGCGACCCAGAAGGACCCGCGCAACAGCAAGCGGAAGGTCCCCCGGCAGGGCGCCCTCTTCTACAACCCGGGCGGCCCCGGCGCGTCCAGCATGCTGTTCCCGCTGGTCGGCGCGATCCCGGAGTGGAAGCGGATCGCGGCCGCCTACGACCTGATCGGCTACGCCCCGCGCGGCGTGGGCCGTTCGGCCCCGCTGTCCTGCGAGACCCCGAAGCGCTTCGTCACGGGGCCCACCGCGTCGCCGTACCACCCGTCGGAGTCGTTCAAGCGGCAGCGCATCGCCCAGGCCAAGGCGTACGCCCGCGGCTGCGCCCTGCACGCCGGGAAGACGCTTCCCTTCTACACCTCGCTGAACAACGCCCGGGACCTGGACGTCCTGCGGGCCGCGCTGGGCGAGGACCGGCTGACGTTCTACGGGGCGTCGTACGGCACCTACTTCGGCGCGCTGTACGCGACGATGTTCCCCACGCACGTACGGCGCATGGTGCTGGACTCGGCGGTGAACCCGGACCCGCAGAAGATCTGGTACCGCAACAACCTCGACCAGTCGGCGGCGTTCGAGGAGCGCTGGGCGGACTTCCGGGACTGGATCGCCCGGCACGACGACGTCTACCGGCTCGGCAACACCGCCGCGAGGGTGCAGCGCAGCTACGACATCGCGCGGGAGCGGCTGGCCGGCAAGGCGGCCGGCGGGAAGGTCGGACCCGGCCAGCTGCAGAGCGCGCTCCTGAAGGCCGGGTATTCCGACAGCTACTGGCCGAGCCGGGCCCAGGCCCTGTCGGCGTATCTGCACGGCGACTCGAAGCCGCTGGTGCAGATGGCTGCGCCGAGCCCGAAGGAGGCCGCGGACGCGGAGAACACCAACGCGGTCTACACGGCCGTGGAGTGCAACGACGCGCCCTGGCCGACGGACTGGAAGGTGTGGGACCGGGACAACACCCGGCTCGCCCGGGTGGCGCCCTTCGAGACCTGGGACAACGCGTGGATGAACCTGCCGTGCGCCTACTGGCCGGCACCTCGCCAGCAGCCGCTGGACGTGCGGACCGGGCAGGGTGAGCTGCCGCCGGTGATGATCCTGGCGGCTGAGCGGGACGCGGCGGCGCCGTACGCGGGGTCGCTGGAGATGAACCGGCGGCTGGCCGACTCGGTGCTGGTGACCGAGCGGGACGCGGGGACGCACGGCATCGGGGCCGGACCCAACAAGTGCGTCAACGGGTACCTCGACAGCTATCTGCTGGAGGGCCGGTTCCCCGTGCGGCGCGCGTCGTGCGCGCCGCGCGAGGAACCGGTTGCCTCCGGCCGTTCAGCCGGAAAGAAGCCCCAGGCAGACTCGCGGCGAGGCAGGACCGGCCGGCAGTAGGCGCTCCCCGCCCCCCGGAGCGCTGTCAGGCCAGGCCTGCCACCAGGTCCGCGATGGTCTTGCGGCGGCCCGTGTAGAACGGGATTTCCTCGCGGACGTGCCTGCGGGCCTCGGAGGCGCGCAGGTGGCGCATGAGGTCGACGATGCGGTACAGCTCGTCGGCCTCGAAGGCCAGGATCCACTCGTAGTCGCCGAGGGAGAACGAGGCGACCGTGTTGGCGCGCACGTCCGGGAAGCCGCGGGCCATCTTGCCGTGGTCGGCGAGCATGCGGCGGCGGTCCTCGTCGGGCAGCAGATACCAGTCGTAGGAGCGCACGAAGGGGTAGACGCTCACGTAGTTGCGGGGCGTCTCGTCGGCGAGGAACGCCGGGATGTGCGAGCGGTTGAACTCGGCGGGGCGGTGCAGCGCCATGTTCGACCAGACCGGCTCCAGGGCGCGGCCCAGCCTGGTGCGGCGGAAGAGGTTGTACGCCTCCTGGAGCTGGTCGCTGGTCTCGGCGTGCCACCAGATCATCAGGTCGGCGTCGGCGCGCAGGCCGGAGACGTCATAGGTGCCGCGGATCGTCACGTCCTTGGCGGCGAGCTGGTCGAACAGCTCCTGGACCTCGTCGGCGTAACCCGCGCGGTCCTCCGGCAGCACGTCCTTCAGCTTGAACACCGACCACAGGGTGTAGCGGATGACCTCGTTGAGATCCTTGGCCAGCTTGCCCTTGTTCGGGATCTTGCCAGACTCGGTGATGGGGGCGTCGTCACTCATGGTCCCTATTCTCCCGCTCCGCCGTGGAGACTCTGCACCGGGTTGGCCGTCAGCTCCCGGACTCGGCTCAGGTCGCCGTCCAGCTGGTCCACCGCCGCGTACGCGCTCACGATGCACGCCGGGATGCCGACGCCGTCGTACTGCGCGCCGCACACCGCGAGCCCCGGCAGCTTGGCAACCTGCTCGCGGACACGGGCCACGCGCGCGTGGTGCCCGACCGGGTACTGGGGCAGGCCGTCGGTCCAGCGGGTGACCCGGGTCTCGAGGGGTACGGCGTCCAGGCCGGTGGCTTCCCGCAGGTCGTGCCGGGAGACCTCGACCAGGGCGGCGTCGTCGCGCTGGAGGATCTCCGTCTCACCGTGCCGGCCCACGGAGGTGCGCAGCACGACCACGTCCGGGTCCTCCTCGGCGATCCAGCCCCACTTGTGGGAGGCGAACGTGGACGCCTTGATGGTGCGGCCGTCGACCGGCGGGACCAGGAAGCCGCTGCCCTCGGGGAGGTCCAGGGCGGAGCGGCGGTAGGCGAGGGTGACCAGCGCCATCGACGCGTACTCGACGGCGGCCAGCTCGGCGGCGGCCTCCGGGGACTCGGCGCGCAGCAGCCGCGCGGCGGCTGGGGCGGGGACGGCGACGATCACGGCGTCGGCGTGCAGCACGCGCTCCCCGGTGGTGATGCGCCAGCCGCCGGAGGCCTCGACGCGCAGGCCGGTGACCGGTGTCCCGGTGCGGATCTCGCCACCGCGCGCGCGGACGGAGTCGGCGATCGCGAGCGGCAGGGTGCCCACGCCGCCCTCGATGCCCATGAAGACCGGGCCGGTCTGCTGGTTCGCCGCAGCCTTGGCCTGGATCTCGCGGACCGCCTCGGTGAGGGACGCGTGCGTGCGGGCGGCCTGGAAGAGCTGCGGGACGGCCGAGCGCATCGAGATGCGGTACGCGTCGCCCGCGTAGACCCCGCCGAGCAGGGGCTCGACCAGGCGGTCGACGACCTCGCGGCCGAGCCGGGCGGCCACGAACTCCCCCACGGCCACGTCGTCGCCGACCTCTGTGCGGGGCAGGTCGGCGTCGCGCTCGATGCGGGCGAGGCCCTCCGCGGACAGCACACCGGAGAGCGCGGCGGCGGTGCCGGGCACGCCCATCACATGGCCCTTGGGCATGGGGCGCAGGGCGCCGCGGGTCCAGATCGAGGCGGTCGCGGTGGCCGGCGGCTGCAGCCGCTCGGCGAGGCCCACCTCACGCGCGAGGGTCACCGCCTCGGGGCGGCGGGCGAGCATCGACTCGGCGCCCAGGTCGACCCGCACGCCCGCGATCTCACCGGGCAGCAGCTTGCCGCCGACCCGGTCCGCGGCCTCCAGCACGGTCACGCGCGCACCGCGCCCGAGCAGCCGGTGGGCGGCGGCCAGCCCGGCGACACCGGCTCCGATCACGACGACATGCCCTGTACGCGTACCCGTTGCGCTCATGCCCCCACTCTCTCAGACCCCACTGACACTCCCGCCAAGGCCTGTCCGGCGGATCAGGCCCTGGGCCCGAGGTCCTCTCCGTCCGCGGCCCGGTGTCCCTGCCGAGTCCCGACCGTGACCTCTTCGGGACCACCCGGCGCCAGCGTTCCGGCGCGCCCGGCCGTCGTAGCAGCGTCATCGGTTCTCGGTCCTCGGGGGTATCGCCCATGCGCACACCACGTTCCGCACGACCAGCACGTCCCGTCCTGTCCGTGGCCGGGATTCTGCTCGCCGCCGGCCTCGCGCTCACCGGGTGCGGCAGCGCGGACGACTCGGGTGGCGGCTCGGCGAAGTCCGCGGCGCACGGCGCCGGCGTGGCCGCCGGCCCCGGCAAGGCCGACAGTGCCGAGGCCGGCAGTGGCAAGCCGGCTCCCCGGTCACCGCGGCTCCCGCAGAACGCGATCATCCGCACCGCGTCCCTCACCGTCGAGGTCAAGGACGTCGGCAAGGAGGACACGAGCCGGGACACCGGCGGCCACGAGCGCACTCAGGTCGTCCTGCGGGTGCCCGGCGCGCGGTACGACTCGGTCCTCGCCCGCCTCCAGGGCACGGGCAGGCTGATCGACCGCACGGCCGAGGCCGAGGACGTCACCGGTCAGGTCGTGGACGTCAGCAGCCGGGTCACGTCGCAGCGGGCGAGCGTGGACCGGATCCGCGCGCTGACGGACCGGGCGGCACAGCTGAGCGATGTCGTCATGCTGGAGGGCGAGTTGAGCAGCCGCCAGGCCGATCTGGAGTCGCTGCTGGCGCAGCAGGCCTCCCTGAAGGACCGCACGAGCCTCGCCACGATCACGCTGTCGCTGTCCGAGACGCCGGTACGGAAGGCGGCCGGTGACGACTCGCCCGGCATCGGGGACGCGCTGGCGGGTGGCTGGCACGTGTTCGTCACCGTGCTGCGCTGGATCGCCCTCGCGCTCGGTGCCGCCCTGCCGTTCGTGGCCTTCGCGGCCCTGCTGACGCTGTTGTGGCTGCGGGTCGTACGGCCCCGGCTGCCGCGCCGCCGGGAGCCCGCGCAGGGGATGACCGCGCTGGGTCCGCTGCCGTCGGCGCGCCCGGTGCCCGAGCCGGACGCGCCAGAGCCGGGCCGGGACTGAAATGCCCACGCCCCGTAGCGTGTTCCCATGAGCATGAGCGGTGGGCAGGGCGGGACGGAACGGCTGGTCGTCATCGGCGGCGACGCCGCGGGCATGTCCGCGGCGTCGCAGGCGCGCCGGCTGAAGGGGCCCGGCGAACTGGAGATCGTGGCCTTCGAACGCGGCCACTTCACGTCCTTCTCGGCGTGCGGCATCCCCTACTGGGTGGGCGGCGACGTCCCCGAACGGGACGACCTGATCGCCCGCACCCCTGAGGAACACCGCGCGCGGGGGATCGATCTGCGGCTGCGCACCGAGGTCACGGAGATCGACGTGCCCGGACAGCGGGTACGCGCGCGTGACGTCGATTCCGGCGCCGAGTCCTGGACGTCGTACGACAAGCTCGTCATCGCGACCGGCGCGCGTCCGGTCCGTCCCGACCTGCCCGGCGCGGACGCCGCCGGTGTGCACGGCGTACAGACCCTGGACGACGGCCAGGCCCTGCTGGAGACGCTGGCACACACGCGTGGCCGCAGGGCGGTGGTCGTGGGCGCGGGCTACATCGGCGTGGAGATGGCGGAAGCGCTGATCAACCGTGGCTTCGAGGTGACGGTCGTCAACCGTGGCAAGGAGCCCATGTCGACCCTCGATGCGGACATGGGCCGCCTGGTGCACCGGGCCATGGAGGGCCTCGGCATCACCATGGTGAACGACGCCGAGGTCACCAAGATCCTCACGGGAGACGACGGCCGGGCCCGCGCGGTCGCCACGGAGGACGCCGAGTACCCCGCGGACGTGGTGGTCCTCGGCATCGGCGTCCGCCCGGAGACCGCGCTCGCCCGGGCCGCGGGCCTGCCCCTCGGCGCGCACGGCGGCCTGCTCACCGACCTCGCGATGCGGGTGCGCGGCCACGGGAACATCTGGGCGGGCGGCGACTGCGTGGAGGTGCTGAACCTGGTCTCCGGCCAGGACCAGTACGTCCCCCTCGGCACCCATGCCAACAAGCACGGCCAGGTGATCGGCAGCAACGTCGGCGGCGGTTACGCCACCTTCCCTGGCGTGGTCGGCACGGCGGTCAGCAAGGTCTGCGACCTGGAGATCGCCCGCACCGGCCTGCGCGAGAAGGACGCGGGCCGGGTGGGCCTGCGCTACGAGACCGTGACCATCGAGTCCACCAGCCGCGCCGGCTACTACCCCGGCGCCTCCCCGATGACGGTCAAGATGCTCGCCGAACACCGCACCGGCCGTCTGCTCGGCGTCCAGATCGTCGGCAGGGAGGGTGCGGCGAAACGGGTCGACATCGCCGCGGTGGCGCTGACCGCGCGGCTGACGGTGGAACAGATGACTGCCCTGGACCTGGGCTACGCCCCGCCGTTCTCGCCCGTGTGGGACCCGGTGCTGGTGGCAGCGAGAAAGGCGACAGCCAAGGTACGCGCTTCACGCGCTTCCTAGGCCGTACCGCTGATGCGCGGCAAGGCGGACACCGCTGCCTGCGGCTGTTCTCCCGCCGGTTTCGCATGAGTGGCGGACGGCCGCGTGGACCTCAGCCGGTAGCTCACGGCCTCGTCCAGGGTCACGGGCCGCTGCGTCTGTGCGGCCAGCCGCCCGGCTTCCTGTCCGAGCCGCGCGACATCCTCCCAGGGGAGCCGTACGACCAGCGAGATCTCCGCCTCGCCGTCGGGCAGAGCATGCATCGGAGGAGTGATTCGTTCGCTCATCGCCTGTCCTCACGTAGGTTGTCCACACATACGCGCGCCCACCCCGCTGTGTTCACCGATTCGCCCGCCCCATCCCGGGCACTACTTCTGTGTGGTCATCCCCGTCCATGACGTGAACCCGGTACGTCGTACCCCTTGGGTGACGTACGCGCTGATCGCCGCCAATGTCCTCGTGTTCGTCAGCACGCCCGGGATAGCCGGCTCGGTGGCCGGTGGCAGCGATCTGGCGCAGTTGTGCCATCTGCAGGCCTTCATGGATCACTACGCGGCGGTTCCCAGAGAGCTGATCCACCATCAGATGCCCCGGGTGGTCCCGACGGGAGACATCGGTGTGGGCCCGCACGGGCCCGGCTGCGTCGTGGCCCCGCCGTCCTACGACAAGTCGCCGCCGCTGTCGGTCTTCACGGCGATGTTCCTGCACGGCAGCTGGCTGCATCTGCTCGGCAACATGCTGTTCCTGCTGATCTTCGGCAACAACGTCGAGGACCGGATGGGCCACATCCGCTACTTCCTCTTCTACGTCGTCTGCGGTTACGCGGCCGGCTACGGCTTCGCGCTGCTCAACGCCACGTCGGGCGACCCGCTGATCGGCGCGTCGGGCGCGATCGCCGGGGTCCTCGGCGCCTACATCGTGCTGTGGCCGAGGGCGCGGGTCTGGGTCCTCGTGCCGTTCCTGGTCTTCCTGCCACTACGGCTGCCCGCCTGGCTGGTGCTGGGCTTCTGGTTCGGGCTGCAGGCGGTGTACTCGTCCGGGCACGGAGTCTCCGACGCCGGCGCGGTCGCGTACGCGGCCCATGTCGTCGGCTTCGTCGCGGGCATGCTGCTCGCCTGGCCGCTCAAGCCCGGCACCCCGCCTCCGCCGGAGCCGCGCGGCCTGCTGTTCGGCAGGCGGGCGCGGCCCCGCTACACGTGGTGAGCCGACGCGTCAGCGGGCGGTCGCGGTGTGGACGTACTCGACGAGCCGGGTCAGCGCGTCCGGGTCGGTGTTCGGCACAACGCCGTGGCCGAGGTTGAAGACGTGGCCCTCCAGGCCTGCGGCCGCGTCCAGCACCTCGCGGGCCCTGCTCTCGACGGTGTCCTTGTCGGTGAACAGGACCGTCGGGTCGAGGTTGCCCTGCAGCGCCTTGCCGGGGCCGACGCGGCGCTGGGCCTCGTCCAGCGGGACGCGCCAGTCGACGCCGACGACGTCCGCTCCGGCCTCGCCCATGAGGTTCAGCAGCTCACCGGTGCCGACACCGAAGTGGATGCGCGGGACGCCGTAGCCGGCGACGGCCTCGAAGACCTTCGCGGAGGCGGGCATGACCGAGCGCCGGTAGTCCGCCGGGGCGAGGGCGCCGACCCAGGAGTCGAAGAGCTGGACCGCGCTCGCGCCGGCCTCGATCTGCACCTTCAGGAAGGCGGCCGTGATGTCGGCCAGACGGTCCAGCAGGTCGGCCCACAGCTGGGGGTCGCCGTACATCATCGCCTTGGCGTTCTCGTACGTGCGAGAGGGACCGCCCTCGACCAGGTAGCTCGCGAGGGTGAAAGGCGCGCCGGCGAAACCGATCAGCGGGGTCGGCCCCAGCTCCTTCGTGAGCAGGCCGATCGCCTCGGTGACGTAGGGGACGTCCTCGGGCGTGAGGTCGCGCAGCCGGGCCAGGTCGGCGCGGGTGCGGATCGGCTCGTCGACGACCGGGCCGACGCCCGGCTTGATGTCGAGGCCGAGGCCGATGGCCTTCAGCGGGACGACGATGTCGCTGTAGTAGATCGCCGCGTCCACGTGGTGTCGGCGCACCGGCTGCAGCGTGATCTCGGTGACCAGCTCGGGCCGCATGCAGGACTCGAGCATGGGGATGCCCTCGCGCACCTTGCGGTACTCGGGCAGGGAGCGGCCGGCCTGACGCATGAACCACACGGGGGTGTGCGGCACGGGTTCGCGCCTGCACGCCTTGAGGAAGGCGCTGTCGTACGTCGCTGTCGGCTGCGTGCTGGTGTTGGCGGTCACGGGGCAAGTTTCGCATGCCGTCGGATGGAGACTTACCCGGTGTGCCGGTCGCCGCCGGGTGGGGTCGCCCGCTGCGGCGGCACGCGGCTGTCCGCAGCTGAGGCGGCATGTGGCTGACCTCAGCCGCGCATGTCGTGAGGGTGTCTTGCCCTGCACGGAGCCGCGGTTCCCTTTACTCTTCCCCGCATGGCTGCGGGTCACGGACGAATGTCGGACAGTGCTGACGGATTGGACGACGTGAAGGACACCGAGGAGGGGGACGGGCGCTCCAGCACTCCGGGGCCGCCGGCTTTCCGGGCCGCGGTCGACGCCCTGCGCAGCTGCCGGCTGCGGCCGCAGGTCGAGGTGGAGGCCACTCCCGCCCCGCAGCGGCTCGCCCCGTACGCGTACGCGCTGGAGGCCGTCGTGGTGGACGGCGAACAGGAGCTGGCCGACGGCCGGCTGGTGCTGCTGCACGACCCGGCGGGCCACGACGCCTGGCGCGGAACGTTCAGGCTGGTGACGCTGGTGCGCGCGGAGCTGGAGCCGGAGATGGCGGCCGATCCGCTGCTGCCCGAGGTGTGCTGGTCGTGGCTGACCGGGGCGCTGCAAGCGCGCGGGCTGGGCTACGGCGAGCCGAGCGGCACGATCACGCGCGCGAGTTCGCACTACTTCGGCGGGCTGTCCGAGCGGCCGGCGGCCTCGCAGATCGAGATCCGGGCGTCCTGGACGCCCCGCGAGGGTCTCGGCGGGGTGCCGGACACGGCGTCCCATCTGGCCTCCTGGTGCGATCTGCTGGCCCAGGTCGCGGGGCTGCCGCCGGCCGGTCCGGGGGACGCCTCGGTGGTGACGCTGCCGCAGCGCAGGGGCCCGCAGTCGCGGTGAGCCGATCGCGGGGTCCGGGCGGGGTCATCCGCATGGGCGCCTTATTGACCATCCCTTTGTCGATACGGCCACTTTCCGCCCCCGAATCGCACCCGCTCGAAGCGACTCGATCTTCGGATGATCGATCGCGTGTCCGAATTGCGCAGATTGTTACTCACTAGATCGTGATCATTCTCTAAAGGCGGACGAGTTTGCTGCCGAAGACGACTGTGACCTTGAAAGCACGGTTCGTCCCGGCTTCCTCCCCACAAGCCGGCCCCGTCCCCCCACCCAGGAGGCCTGGTGTCCGTTCTCCTCGAGCAGCCCGCAAGCCTGGTCGCCTACCGCCCGAACAAGCCGACCGCCATGGTGGTCGTGGCCGACCCGCGTGTCCGCTCCACCGTCACCCGCCATCTGTGGGCGCTCGGCGTGCGCGATGTCATCGAGGCCTCGTCCATCGCGGAGGCTCGTCCCCGCATCGGCAACCCGCGCGACATCTGCGTCGCCGACGTCCACCTGCCCGACGGCTCCGGCCTGACCCTGCTGTCCGAGACCCGCGCCGCGGGCTGGCCCAACGGGCTGGCGCTGTCCGCGGCCGACGACATCGGCGCGGTGCGCAACGCGCTGGCCGGCGGGGTCAAGGGCTATGTCGTCACCGGCACCCGTACCAATATCGGCCTGCCCACCCGGCCCGGCGCGGCCCCCCTCGGCGCCGCCCGGATGCACCGCCGCCCCCCGGGTGCCCCGAGCCACCCGGGCGGCTACCGCGAGCTGTCCGGACGCGAGGTCGAGGTGCTCCGGCTGGTCGCGGAGGGCCAGTCGAACAAGGCGATCGGCGTCTCGATGGGCCTGTCCGCCCTGACCGTCAAGAGCCACCTCGCCCGTATCGCCCGCAAGCTGGGCACGGGCGACCGGGCCGGCATGGTGGCCGTGGCCCTGCGCACCGGCATCATCCACTGAGCCGTCCGGAGCAGCGCCCGGCTCACTCGTGTGAACCGCAGCTTTCACCGGCCTGACTGGTTTACGACCCTCCCGCGCCCGTCGACGGAACGTTCCGTCGACGGGCGCCGTCCACACACAGATACCCTTGACAGGTGACCGACGCCCAAGAGACCGCAGCAGACAGCTCCCTGCGCACCACCGGAGGCACCCCTCCGGACGACGCCGGATCTTCTGTGATGGGGGCGCCGACTCCGCTGCTCGAACCCCGCGAGGGCATTCCGCCCGTGATCGCCGGCGAAGCCGCCCTCGCCGAGGTGATCGCCGCCTTCGCCGCGGGCTCCGGCCCGGTCGCCGTCGACGCCGAGCGGGCGTCCGGCTACCGCTACGGGCAGCGCGCCTACCTGGTGCAGCTGCGCCGCCAGGGCGCCGGGACCGCGCTGATCGACCCCGTGACCTGCCCGGACCTCTCCGCGTTCGGTGGGGCGCTGTCCGGCGTCGAGTGGGTGCTGCACGCCGCCACCCAGGACCTGCCCTGTCTGCGGGAAATAGGCATGATCCCGACCCGGCTCTTCGACACCGAGCTGGCCGGCCGGCTCGCCGGGTTCCCCCGGGTCGGCCTCGGCGCCATGGTCGAGAACGTGCTGGGCTTCGTTCTGGAGAAGGGCCACTCGGCCGTCGACTGGTCGACCCGGCCGCTGCCCGAGCCGTGGCTGCGCTATGCCGCGCTCGACGTGGAACTCCTCGTCGACCTGCGCGACGCGCTGGAGAAGGAGCTGGACCGGCAGGGCAAGCTGGAGTGGGCCCTGCAGGAGTTCGACGCGATCGCGGCCGCGCCGCCCGCCGAGCCGAGGAAGGATCCCTGGCGTCGTACGTCCGGCATGCACAAGGTGCGCAGACGCCGGCAGCTCGGTGTCGTACGGGAGCTGTGGGAGACGCGGGACCGGATCGCGCAGCGGCGGGACGTGTCGCCGGGCAAGGTGCTCAGTGACGCCGCCATCGTGGAGGCGGCGCTCGCGCTTCCGGCCAACGTCCATGCGCTCGCGGCGCTGAACGGGTTCGGGCATCGGATGGGGCGGCGGCAGCTGGAGCAGTGGCAGACGGCCGTGGACCGTGCGAAGGCGCTGACCGAGTCGCAGCTGCCGCAGCCGGGGCAGCCGGTCACCGGGCCGCCGCCGCCACGGGCGTGGGCCGACAAGGATCCCGCCGCGGCGGCGCGGTTGTCCGCGGCCCGGGCGGGTGTGACGGCTCTCGCCGAGCAGCTCGTCATGCCCCAGGAGAACCTGGTGTCCCCGGACACGGTCCGGCGCATCTGCTGGGAGCCGCCGAAGGTGGTCGACACCGAGTCCGTGGGGGTCGCGCTGGCGGGATACGGCGCGCGTCCGTGGCAGGTGGAGCAGGTGACGCCGGTACTGGTCGCCGCGCTGGCCGACGGCCAGGGTGTCTAGACGTCGAGATCAAGCCATACCGCTCTTCGGCCCGGGAGCACTCGGCGCACCCAGAGTGTGACCTTCGCCGCTCAAGCTCGCAGGGCTGTGCAGCTACGTTACTCATAAGTAGCATGGGCCTGAGCGCGCGCTCAGTGCAGCGTTGCGCAGCAGTGCCATCCCGCACCCTGGAGGAGAGCCATCGTGCCTCGTACCGTCAGGGACGTCGTCTTCGTCGACGGCGTCCGCACCCCGTTCGGCAAGGCGGGCCCGAAGGGCATCTACCACGAGACCCGCGCCGACGACCTTGTCGTGAAGGCGATCCGGGAGCTGCTGCGCCGCAACCCCGGCCTGGATCCGAAGAAGATCGATGAGGTCGCCATCGCCGCGACCACGCAGATCGGTGACCAGGGCCTGACCCTCGGTCGTACGGCCGGCATCCTCGCCGGTCTCCCCCAGTCCGTCCCGGGCTACTCGATCGACCGCATGTGCGCCGGCGCCCTCACCGCCGTCACCACCACCGCCGGCTCCATCGCCTTCGGCGCCTACGACGCCGTCATCGCCGGTGGCGTCGAGCACATGGGCCGCCACCCGATGGGCGAGGGCGTGGACCCGAACCCGCGGTTCGTGAGCGAGAAGCTGGTCGACGAGTCCGCTCTTTTCATGGGCATGACCGCGGAGAACCTGCACGACCGCTATCCGCAGATCACCAAGCTGCGCGCCGACGAGTACGCGGTGCGCTCGCAGGAGAAGGCCGCCAAGGCGTACGCCAACGGCAAGATCCAGCAGGACCTGGTGCCGATCTCGGTGCGCCGGACGAACCCGGAGGCCGGCGAGACCGGCTGGGGCCTGGTGACGGCCGACGAGCCGATGCGTCCGGGCACGACGCTGGAGAACCTGGCCGGCCTCAAGACCCCGTTCCGTGTGCACGGCCGGGTCACGGCCGGTAACGCGGCCGGTCTGAACGACGGTGCGACCGCCTCGATCATCGCCTCCGAGGACTTCGCCCGCGAGAACAACCTGCCGGTCAAGATGCGCCTCGTCTCGTACGCCTTCGCGGGCGTCGAGCCGGAGGTCATGGGCTACGGCCCGATCCCGGCGACCGAGAAGGCCCTCGCCAAGGCGGGGCTGGGCATCGGTGACATCGGCCTGTTCGAGATCAACGAGGCCTTCGCCGTGCAGGTGCTGGCCTTCCTCGACCACTACGGCATCGCGGACGACGACGCGCGCGTCAACCAGTACGGCGGTGCGATCGCCTACGGTCACCCGCTGGCCTCGTCGGGTGTGCGTCTGATGACGCAGCTGGCCCGCCAGTTCGAGGAGCAGCCGAACGTCCGCTACGGCCTGACCACCATGTGCGTCGGCTTCGGCATGGGCGCGACGGTCATCTGGGAGAACCCGCACTTCGAGGGGGACAAGTGAGCACCACCGCCGAGCTTCTGAAGCAGGCCTCGGACCTGTTCCCCGACGAGGTCGTGACGTCCGCGCACGTACGCCACCTCGACCTGCCGTTCGGGGCCGGCCGCTTCGCGCTGATCACCCTGGACAACGGCCTGGACCACACCAAGCCGACCACCTTCGGACCGGCCTCGCTGGCGAACCTCAACACCGCGATCGACCAGGTCGAGAAGGAGGCGGCCGAGGGCACGATCGTCGGCGCCGGTGTCACCGGCAAGCCGTTCATCTTCGCGGTCGGCGCCGACCTCAAGGGCGTCGAGCTGCTCAAGGAGCACGAGCACGCGCTCGCCATCGGCAAGGGCGGCCACGAGGTCTTCAAGCGCCTCGCGGGCCTGGCCGTGCCGACCTTCGCGTACTACAACGGCGCCGCGATGGGCGGTGGCGTCGAGGTCGGTCTGCACTGCACGTACCGCACCGTCTCGAAGGCCATCCCGGCGTTCTCCCTCCCCGAGGTGTTCCTGGGCCTGGTCCCGGGCTGGGGCGGCTGCGCGCTGCTGCCGAACCTGATCGGCGCCGACAAGGCCGTCTCGGTGATCATCGAGAACAGCCTCAACCAGAACAAGCAGCTCAAGGGCCAGCAGGTCTTCGATCTGGGCATCGCCGACGCCCTCTTCGAGGGCGCCGACTTCCTGGAGCAGTCGCTGCTCTGGACGGCCCAGGTGCTGAAGGGCGACATCGAGGTCGAGCGCCCGGTGATCGACCGCGGTGAGGCCTGGGACCAGGCCGTCGCCAAGGGCCGCCTCATCGCGGACGGCAAGGTGCACGGCGCCGCCCCGGCCGCCTACCGCGCCCTCGACATCATCGCCGCCGCCAAGAACGGCGACCTGCAGCAGGGTTACGACGCCGAGGACCAGGCCCTCGCCGACCTGATCATGGGCGGCGAACTCCGCGCCGGTATCTACTCGTTCAACCTGGTGCAGAAGCGCGGCAAGCGGCCTGCCGGTGCGCCCGACAAGAACCTCGCGCGTCCCGTGACCAAGGTGGGTGTCGTCGGTGCCGGTCTGATGGCCAGCCAGCTCGCCCTGCTCTTCCTGCGCCGCCTGGAGGTGCCGGTCGTGCTGACCGACATCGACCAGGAGCGCGTCGACAAGGGTGTGGGCTACGTCCACGCCGAGATCGACAAGCTGCTCGGCAAGGGCCGCATCAACCAGGACAAGGCCAACCGCCTCAAGGCGCTGGTCACCGGTGTCCTGGACAAGGCCGAGGGCTTCTCCGACGCGGACTTCGTCATCGAGGCCGTGTTCGAGGAGATCGGCGTCAAGCAGCAGGTGTTCGCGGAGGTCGAGGCGGTCGCCCCGGCGCACGCGATCCTCGCGACCAACACCTCCTCGCTGTCGGTGACGGAGATGGCGTCGAAGCTCAAGCACCCCGAGCGGGTCGTGGGCTTCCACTTCTTCAACCCGGTCGCGGTCCTCCCGCTGCTGGAGATCGTCCGCGGTGAGAAGACCGACGACGCCTCCCTGGCCACGGCGTTCGCCGTCGCCAAGAAGCTGAAGAAGACCGCGGTTCTGGTCAAGGACGCCCCGGCGTTCGTCGTGAACCGCATCCTGACCCGCTTCATGGGTGAGATCCAGAACGTCATCGACGAGGGCACCCCGGTCGAGGTCGCCGAGAAGGCCGTGGAGCCGCTCGGTCTGCCGATGTCCCCGCTGGTGCTGCTCGAGCTGGTCGGCCCGGCGATCGGACTGCACGTCTCGGAGACCCTCAACCGGGCCTTCCCGGACCGCTTCACGGTCTCCCCGAACCTCGCCGCCGTCGTCAAGGCGGGCAAGCGCGGCTTCTACGTCTACGACAGCGGCAAGCCGGAGCTGGACCCGGAGGTCGCCGCGCTGCTGAAGCAGGGCGACTCCGTCCTCACCGAGGAGCAGGTCCGCGAGCGCGTGCTGGACGCGGTGGCGCAGGAGATCGGGCTCATGCTCGACGAGGGTGTCGTCGCCGAGGCGCAGGACATCGACCTGTGCCTGATCACGGGCGCCGGCTGGCCCTTCCACCTGGGCGGCATCACGCCGTACCTGGACCGCGAGGGCGTCTCGGAGCGCGTGAACGGCAAGAAGTTCCTGGCCCCGGGCGTGGCGAGCATCCCGGCGTAACGCTTCGCTGATCAACGCCGGGTGCCCGCACTCCTGTTGGGGTGCGGGCACCCGGCGTCCGCGTTCCCGGGGGCTCCGCCCCCGCGCCCCCGTCCCGGCCGCGCAGAAGCCAGTCGCCGTTCACAGCCGCTTCGCGCTGCGGAACAGCCCGGCGTAGAAGCCGTTGCCGTCGAGGCGCGAGACACCGCCCTGGTCGCCGATGGTGGGGCCGTTCTGCTCCTTGCGGCTGGAGATGAAGACCTTGTGGCCCTCGGTGTCCGGGCCGAGGTAGATCGCGGAGTGGTCCATGTGGTTGGCGGTGCGGTGGTCCATCTTGAAGAACAGCAGATCACCGGGCTGCAGGACGTCGATGTTCTGCGGCCGCACGTACCAGGGGCTCGGGCCCTGGAGCTTGATGATGTCCACGCCCTCCTTGCCGCGGGCCATGCCGTCGGCGGTGCGCGGCAGCCCGTCGCCGTGGGTGTTGTCGGACATCAGCGGGTAGCGGGCCCGGTAGCCATAGACCAGGCGCAGATAACCGGAGCAGTCCACGGAACGCAGCCGGTCCTTCTGCGGGTACACCGTGACGCCGTCGCGGAAGGTGTACGGGATGCCCAGGTAGTCGTAGAAGTCGGTCTGCTCGTAGCGGTCGACGCCGTCGGCCTTGAGGGGGCCGTAGTTCGCGTGGCCGGCGTACTGGATGCCCTGGTCGTCCTTCTTGACCGGGGCGCCCTGGGTGTACTGGAAGGCGTACGCGAAGACGTCGTCCTCCTCGCTGCCGTAGTACTGCTTGAACCAGTCCTTGAACCACTGCTGCTTCTCGGACCCCTTGGTCCATGTCTCCGGCATGAGGCGGACCCAGTCGTCGGTGACCACCTTGGTGGTGGTGTCGGCCGGTTCGCTGAAGGTGCGGGTCCGGCCCTTGAGGGTGGCCGTACGGGCGCCGTCCGTGAAGGTGGCGATGACCGCGCCCTTGCCGTCGCGCAGCACCGAGCGCGCCGGGTTGTTCAGCCGTTCCCAGGTCTGCTTGCCGGTCGCCCCGCCCGAGCCGTTCAGGTTCTCGGTGATCGTCTGGGTGGCCGGGAGCTTCGCCTTCTCGTCCTTGCGCAGCTCGTAGGTGAAGTAGGCGCTGCCCGCGAGCAGGGTCAGGACCGTCACCGTGTGGACGACGGGGCGGCCTTTGCGCTTCGGCATGGTGGGGTGCTCCAGGAGTGCGTCGGAGAGGGACGGTTCAGGCGGTCGGCATGAGGCCCAGGAGGATGCCGGCGGTCAGCACCACATAGGTGGCGAGGGTGACCGAGCCGACGGACAGCAGGGTCGCGCCCTTGGGCTGGCGGACCAGCTGGTAGCCGATCAGGCCGGGGACGATGAAGCCGAGCGTCTGGTTCGCGTACAGCAGCGGGAACTCCTTCTGCAGCACGATGATCACGGTGGCCTGGATGAGCACGCCGCTGAGCACGACGGCCGCGAAGAGCCGCTTGCCGTACAGGATCACGAACTTCTGCATGAGCAGCGTGGCGAGGTACGTCAGGACGGTCACACCGACGACGAGCGCGGCGCGCTGCAGGTCCTCGATGAGGGTGAGGGCGAGCCACCCCGGGGTGATCATGCCGCCCGGCGACAGGTTGGTCGTCAGGTAGCACATGAGCGAGAACATCAGGCCCAGGCCGATGCCGATCGCGGCGATCTCGGGGGTGAGGACGGAGGGGATCAACGCGGTTCTCCTGGGCTGTGCCACTGCTGGCTGTCGTCGGCGGAGGGGGTGTCGTACGGCGTGACGTACGGCGTCTCGTACGGGGTCTGCGCGGGGAGCTGCGGGACGTACGGCTGCGGCTGCGCGTCCCGCGCCTCGTACGCCTCCGGGTAGCGCTGGTAGGGGTCGATGCGGGGCACGTACAGCTGCATCGTCTCGACGTGCTCGGCCATGGCGGGTGCCGCTTCGGTCCGGCCCGCCGGGGCTGCGGCCGCTGGTTCGTCGGCGCTCTCGTCCGGTGGCAGTTCGGCGAGGTGCTCCAGCAGGATCTCGCCCTGGCCGTGGATGTTGCCGATCGCGACCAGCGAGGAGTCCGGGCCGAGCTGGTCCAGCAGCTTGGCCATGAACTCCCCGGGGTCGCGCTTGTCGCCGCCGAGGTCGACGGCGCGGGAGCGGAACCCGGCGGGGATGGCGTCGATGGCCGACTTGGCCGGGTGGCCGATGACGAAGACGCGCTCGGGGTCGAGGCCGGGGATGATCTCGCCCATCTGCCCGTTGCGTTCGACGCGGTCGGGGCGGCAGTTGATGACCACGTTGAGCGGGCGGTGGACGGCGCCGAGGTCGAGCAGCTGGTTGATGTTCATCAGCGTCGACTCGGGGTCGTTGGCCGCGAAGACGTTGGCGAAGCGCAGCTTCTTGCCCTCGGGCGTCAGATAGCGCTCGACGGAGAGGACACCGGGGTCCGGCGGGGCGTCGTACATGCCTCGCAGGGCCGTCTCGCGGTCGACGCCGAGGAGTTCGGCGACGGCGAGGGCGATGGCCACGTTCTCCTTGAAGGTGAACCAGCTGAAGCCGCGCAGCTCCTCGTCGGTGACCGTCTCGGGATCGGCGTAGACCAGCTTGCAGTTACGGGAGTCCGCCTCCTTCTGGAGGATGTGGAAGCGGTCCTTCTCGGCGGTGACACAGATGCCGTCCTCGGGCATCGAGCGGCACAGCGAGCGGGCCACGTCGTCCAGGGTGGGGCCCATCTCGGCGAGGTGGTCCTCGCGGACGTTGCAGAGCACGCCGATGGTGGAGCGGATCAGCTTGGACTGGTTGATCTCCTGCAGGGCCGGCATGACGGCCATGCACTCGATGACCAGCGCGTCCGGCTTGTACGCGGCGGCGCGCCGGACGATGCCGATCTGCTCGACCACGTTGGCGATGCCGAACTTGCGGTAGACCGGCTCCTCGGTGGCGTCCGGGTGGATGAACCGGGCGGCGGTGCCGGTGGTCTTGGCGACGGTGACCAGGTCGCCGCCGCGCAGCGCGCCCGCGCACAGCCGGGTGATGGAGGACTTGCCCCGGATGCCGTTGACCAGGACCCGGGTGGGGATGTGTTCCAGGTTGACGAAGTGCCGCCGCTGTTCCACGACGCCCGCTATGAGCAGGATCGCGCAGCCGACCAGCAGCACGGTGTAGAGGAAGAGCACGGGTGATCAGTTCCTTGTGTACTGCTCGGGCGGGGACGGCTGTGCCGTGGGCTGCGGGGACGGGGTGCGGCGGGGCTGCCTGCGGCTCTGGTCCTGCAGTTGCTGCCGGATGAGTTCCAGGGAGCGGGTGACGGCGCCGACCTCGTCGTGGTGCTGCGGGAAGAGCACCGTCTTGCGGTCGCCTCCGGCCAGCGCCTCGGCCCGGTCGGCCAGAGTGCTCAGCGGCCGGGCCACCACGATGTGCAGCCAGCCCAGGCAGGCGACGGCCGCGGCGGCGCCGAGCAGACCGGCCAGGACGGTGCGGTGCTGGGCGTCGTACTCGGGGATGGCGAGCCGGTCGACGGGCTGCCAGCTGACCACGCCCCAGTGCAGCGACTCGGCCGAGCCGCTGCCGGAGAACGGCGCGGCGGCGGCGATCCGTATCCCGTTCTCGCGGTACAGCACGCCGCCCGGGCGCGGCTTCTTGCCGAGCCGCTGGGCGCCGGCCGTGACGAGGTCTTTCAGGTGCTGGTCTGGCAGCGACTGGAAGGCGAGGAAGCCGGTGTTGCCGGCGATGACCCGGTGCCGGTCGTCCACGAGCCGGACCACGCCGAGACCCGGCCGGGTCAGCAGCGCGTTGAAGAACTCGACGCGGAACTCGCCGACCAGCTGGGCTCCGCTACGGCCGGGGATCTCGGCGGCGACGACGACCACGGGCTCCTTGCCGCCGCGGCCCAGCAGCCTGAGGGGCTTGCCGGAGACGCGGTCGGACTTGATCACCTTCGGTTCCTTGCCCTCGCGGGCCTGGATCCCGCCGTGCGAGTCGACGACGTAGAGGGAGCGGTAGCGCCTGTTCTCGTTGTAGGTGCGCTCCAGCACCTCCTCCATGGCCTCGGGTGAGGTCTTGTCGCCGATGAGGGAAGCGACCGACTGCAGGTCGGCGTCGCCCTCGTTGAGCGCGCGGCGCACCCGGTCGCTGAGCGTGTCGGTGCGTTCGCGCTGGTCGTTGACGAGCTGCCGGGGTACGTCGGCCGTGCTGTCGGCGCGGTTGACCAGCAGCATCAGCGGTGCGGACCAGGCGAGCAGCAGGGCCGCGCAGACTGCGAGGAGGGCGCCGGTGCCCACCCGGCGCAGCCCGGTCGGGCGCTCGGCAGGGCCGGTGGCCTCGGCGCTCTCGCCGAGCAGCTGGCGGCGCAGCCGCTCCAGGGCGCCGCCGATACGGTGCGCCTCGCCGTAGCCGGGGACGGTGACGGGCCGGGTCAGATCGCCGCGGGTGAGCCGGCGGGACTCCAGGAACAGCCGGATGAGCGGGCGTTGCACGGTGCCCAGCAGCACCGCCACGGCCAGTGCGCCGACGAGGAGCAGCGCGCCGCCCGCCGCCAGTCCGAACACCGGGGAATGGGTCCCGCCGGACTCCTCGGTCACCTTGACCATGGCGACCACGGACAGCCCGAGCCCGCCGGCGGTGGTGGTGACGCCGGGCTCGGCCGCGGCGAGGGTGGCGTAGCCGGCGACGGACCGGTCGCCGGCCGGTTTCCCGCCGAGCAGGCTGCCGCTGACGCCCTGGTAGCCGCCGCTACCGGGCTCCTTGCTGCTGCGCGGATCCTGCTCCGCCTTGCGGGCGGCCCGCTGGGCGAAGTCCTTGAGCTGCTTGGCGGAGTCCTTGATGTCCTTGCGGTCGGTGCTGTTGCGCGCCGACTCCGGTTCGGCGATGCCGTCGCTGCTGAGGATCGCGCCGGCCGAGTCGACCACGGCGATGGAGCGGAACTGGCCGAGACTGATACCGGGAAACTTCAGGTTCCGGGAGGCGACCAGCAGCAGCTGTGGTTTGCCCGGCCAGGTCAGCAGCCCGAAGGACAGCAGCCGTACCTCGCCGTTCCTCAGCCGCACCATGCGCGGGGCCAGCCCGTCCTCGCCCTTGAGCGAGGAGAGGTCCACGGAGGTCAGCGGCACCGTCTCGCCACGGGCCGCGACGAGCTTGCCGGTGCGGATCTCGACGACGGCGGTGCCCGTCCACTTCTGGTAGGTGCTGCCGAGCTTGTCGAGAACCGCGTCACCGGAGACCGGCTGCCCGGCGCCGAACAGCGCGGCGGAGCGGGTGACGTCGGTGACGGACTCGTCGATGGAGGCACGCAGCGCTACGGCGCCGTCCTCGGCGAAGTGCTGCTGGGACGTCATGACCGCCCTCGGCACACCGGCGTCGTCGACACGGCCGAGCACGAGTGCCGTGATGCCGGCGAGCGTCAGCAGCAACGCCGAGAGGACCGCGATCGGCGGGCGTATGCCGCCGATCAGCGACATGTCGGCTCGGCGGCGGGCTCGGTGCTGCCGCGCCGGGGGCGATGACGCCACAGGACGGTCCTCTCTTGAATGTGGTCCGGATGCGCTGAAGGTAAGAGCGCGTCCGGAAACCTCAGACAGATAAGAGGACGGTTAAGTTGCCGTAAGTCGTACGTGATCTAGGCAACATTCCTTAACTCATGGACATATTCGGGTAAATGCCCCGACTAGACGAACGCCCCGCCTATTGGGGCAGCGGGGTCAGCGGCTTCAGTCCGTCCGCGCCCGCGCCCCGGTTCAGCAGCGTGCCCTCGGTCCGCTCGAACGCCAGCCGCAGCCGGGCCTTCTGGGCGTCCGTGAGGCCGTGGTCGTCGCGGAGCGCGGCCGGCACGTCCAGCAGACGGTAGTCGCGCACGTCGTCGTCGCCGTAGGCGGCGGTGCCGCCGTCCCGGACGTTCTCGGCGTCCGGCGGGATCGTCAGCAGCGTCGGCTCGTACCGCGGCCGGACCTCCCAGTGACCCTTGCCGCGCTCGGTGAACGTGAACCAGGCGATCACGCCCTCCTCGGTCAGCCCCGTCGGCACCTCGTGCCGGGCGATCTGGTTGCCGAGCCCGTAGCTGATCCAGGTCCCGCCGACCTTCTCCATCGGCTCCACGACATGCGCGTGATGGCCGATGACCAGGTTGACACCGGTGTGCCGGGCGATCTGCCGGGCGAAGGAGAGCTGCGAGGCGGACGGTTCGGGATGGTGCTCACGGCCCCAGTGCAGGGAGAGGATCACCACCTCGGCACCGGCCTTGCGGGCCCGCTGCTCGGCGGCCTTGATCCGGCCCAGGTCCTGCTGGCCGGCCAGCCACGGCTTGTCCCTCGGCAGCGTGTGCGGCTCGTTGAAGCCGTAGGCGTAGGAGATCTGCGCGACCTTGACTCCCTTGACGTCCATGACCAGCGGAGTAAGCGCCTCCTTGGCGGTCCGGGCCGAGCCGGTGTGCTTCAGCCCGGCGGCGTCCAGCGCGTCCAGGGTGCGCCGCACGCCGCCGTAGCCGTGGTCGAGGGTGTGATTGGAGGCGGTGGAGCAGGTGTCGTAGCCGATGTCCTTGATCGTCTTCGCCTGCTGCGGCGGCACCTGGAAGTCCGGGAAGCCCTCGAACGGGCCCTTCGCCGAGCCCATCACCGGCTCGAAGTGGCAGATCGCCAGGTCCGCCTTGCTGATCACCGGCTTGATACCGGCCATCATCGGCCCGAAGTCCAGCCCGTCCACGCCCTCGCCGGTGCGCTTCGCGTCCTTGCGTGCCTGCTCGACCAGTTCGGGATGCATCAGGATGTCCCCGGCGGCCGCGACGGTGAAGGAGCGCCCGCCGCCCTGGGCCGAGGCGTCGTCCGAGAGGAGACCACAGCCGGAGACGGCGGCGAGCAGGGAGAGCGGGGTCAGCAGGGACAACAGGGACCGCAGGGTCCGGCTAGGGCGTCTGTTCACCAAGATATCTTGATACAACCATGAGAGCCCATCGCTCACGCGTCATAACGGTCGCAACACTTCTGCTCGTCATCGCCACTCTCGCCGGGGTACTGACCGCCCTGCTCCACCGCACGGGCGCCCCCGACGACCCCGGCCGGCCCGCCCCGAAGGGGGCCGCACAGATCGACCTGGCGCGCGAGGTGGCCGGCTACACGAGCCGGTTCGGCCCCGGCCGGGGCTACGCCCAGCCCGGCCAGGCAGACCGGGACGGCATCGCCGCGGCCATCGGCCTGTTGCTCGACGGTCACCGCGAACAAGCGGAACAGCGGCTTGCACAGCGGGACTTCAGTGTCCGCACGGTCGTCGACCGACCCTCCGGTCATCGCTACGCCGAGGTGGCCGACCGTACCGACACGGCCGTGACACCGCGCGGCTGGGGCCGGGTCTACGTCGATCTGGACCACCGCCCGCGCTGGTCGGTCCAGGTTCCGCATCCCGGTTTCGACCTGGGTACCGAGCAGCTGGGCGTGCGCGTGCTGCGTGGCTCCCCCGGTGGCATCCTGGTCATCGCAGGTGCACATCGCAAAGCCGGGGTCGGTAATTCCGCGGATGTGGCACACCGCCGGGACAGCGTCTTCCACGCCATCTGCGCCGAGCTGGCCCGCCGTGGCATGCCCGGGATCCAGCTGCACGGATTCGCCGCCTCCGCCGCGCCCGACTACGACGTGATCACCTCCACCGGCGCCGGTACGGCGGCCCGGCCGGAGGGCCGCGAGCTGGCCGACGCCCTGCGCGGCCACGGCTTCCGGGTGTGCCGGGCCTGGGTGCGGTCCTGTCCGCTGGAGGGCCGCACGAACGTGCAGGGCCAGGTCGCCGACGCCGACCATGTGCCGTTCCTGCACGTCGAGTTCTCCCCCACGATCCGGGCCGGCGGACGGCCCGCCGAGCGGGCGGCCGACGCCGTCGCCGAGATCACCCGCCGGTGGGCGGGGCAACCCGTGACAGACTGAGTTGGCCACGAACACGACGAAACAGGGCTTTCACCTGCCATGACGGATACTTCGGGCGCGGCGGACGCACCGCCCCTCCCCCTGCTCATCGTCGACGGCGCCAACGTCGTCGGGTCGGTGCCCGACGGCTGGTGGCGCGACCGCCGCGGTGCCGCCGAGCGCCTGCGCGACCGGCTGGTGCCCTTCGCACGGTCCGGGGTGGCCGGCCTGCCCGGTCCGCTGGAGCTGGTCCTCGTGGTGGAGGGCGCGGCCCGGGGCGTGGCCTCGGTGGCCGGGGTACGTGTCGAGGAGGCGCCCGGCAGCGGCGACGACCACATCGCGGCCCTCGCGGCAGCGGCCGGCGACCGCCCGTGCCTGGTCGTCACGGCCGACCGCGAACTGCGCCGCCGGGTCCAGGAACACGGCGCACAGGTCACCGGGCCGCGCTCGGTACGGGCCTGAGCACGGGCCTGATCCCGACGTCACTCCCCCGGCACCCGGGTGTACCGCACCGCCCCGTCCACGGTGTCCGCCTCCCGGTACCGCGCGGCCGGCAGCCGTCGCAGGGCCGGGACGCGGTCGGGGCGTACGGCTTGCCCGGCCGCCGTCCACGACCAGGGCGGGGGCGTGCGTGTCCGTCTCCCGCCGGAAGACCGGACGGCAGCCGGGTGACCCGGGCCAGGGCCGCGAGGAGGGGCAGCAGCCGCGTCCGGTGAACCGTCCGGGTGACGGTCCTGTGCCGGATCTCGTGACTACGGTGCGTGCGGGGGGTGGGCGGGGCGGCAGGCATGACCGGCCACGCTGTCCCAAGACAGCGGTTACGGAGTGTCGCCGGCGGTCTGTTGCGCGGCCTTGTCCCGCAGGGCCAGCCGGCTGTGCGTACGGCCGTAGAGGAAGTAGACGAAGAAGCCGATCACCATCCAGATGGCGAACCGCAGCCAGGTCTCGGCGGGGAGGTTGAGCATCAGCCACAGCGAGGCGCACACCGACAGGACCGGGATGACGGGGACCCACGGGGTGCGGAAGGCGCGCGGCAGGTCCGGGCGGGTCCGGCGCAGGATGATCACGCTGATCGCGACCACCACGAACGCGAAGAGCGTGCCGATGTTCACCAGTTCGGCCAGCTCGCTCAGGCTGGTGAACCCGGCGACGATCGCGATGATCACGCCGAGCAGGACGGTCGGCCGGTGCGGGGTCTTGAAGCGCGGGTGGACCCGGGAGAAGAAGCGCGGCAGCAGTCCGTCGCGGCTCATCGCAAAGAAGACCCGGGTCTGGCCGAGGAGAAGGATCATGCACACGGTGGTCAGGCCGACCGCCGCGCCGAAGCTGATCACGCCCGCGTACCAGGGGTGCCCGATGGCCTTGAAGGCGTCGGCAAGCGGGGCTTCCACCGACAGCTTGGAGTACTTCTCCATGCCGGTGACGACGATGGACACGGCCACGTACAGCACGGTGCAGATGAACAGGGAGCCGAGGATGCCGCGCGGCATGTCCCGCTGCGGGTTGCGGGTCTCCTCGGCGGCCGTGGCCACGATGTCGAAGCCGATGAAGGCGAAGAACACCACCGAGGCGGCCGTGAAGATGCCCATGACGCCGAAGTTGGACGGCGCCCAGCCGAACATCAGCTGGATGAGCGGGGCTTTGAGGTTGCCGCCCGCGGGCACCGGCTGGGAGGGCGGGATGAACGGCTTGTAGTGGTCTCCGTGGATGAAGAACGCACCGGCGGCGATCACGATGAGGACGACGACCACCTTGATGGCGACGACGAGCGAGGTGATCCGGGCCGACAGCTTCATGCCGAGGACGAGGATGCCGGTGAGCACCAGCACCAGGGCGGCGGCGAGGATGTCGAAACCGAAGCCGGTGGCGTTGTCCCGGCCGGCCAGATAGTCCGGCAGATGCCAGCCGGCGTTGTCCAGCAGCGAGCGGATGTAGCCGGACCAGCCGACCGCCACCACCGCCGTACCCAGCGCGAACTCCAGGACCAGGTCCCAGCCGATGATCCAGGCGGGCAGCTCGCCCAGGGAGGCGTAGCTGAACGTGTACGCCGAGCCCGCCACGGGGACCGTGGACGCGAACTCGGCGTAGCAGAGGGCGGCGAGCCCGCAGACCACGCCGGCCGCCACGAAGGCCAGGGACACCGCCGGACCGGCGTTGTTCTTGGCGACCTGTCCGGTGAGGACGAAGATGCCGGTACCGATGATGACGCCGACGCCGAAGACGGTCAGGTCGAGCGCGGACAGGGACTTCTTGAGCGAATGCTCCGGTTCCTCGGTGTCCTGGATGGACTGCTCGACGTTCTTCGTCCTGAACAGCGCGCTGCTCACGTGCCTACCTCCCACGCCCGTCGTCCTCGACATGATCGAGTGGGTCGGGATGCGTATGCCCCGGTACGGGAAGGTTCACGCAAACGGGCCGGTTCCGCCACCGCAGTGGGTGGCGGAACCGGCCCGCAAGGGCGCGTTCCGGGTCAGTCGCGCGCCGGCTCCACCGAGTCCACCTCGGCGGCCGTACGGTCGTACCGGCCGTCCAGCTTGGCCACGAGCCCGGTGACCTGGCGGGCGATGTCGGGCGCGGTCAGGCCGATCTCGGCGAGGACCTCGCCGCGGGCGGCGTGGTCCAGGAAGCGCGGCGGGATGCCGAAGTCGCGCAGCGGCACGTCCACGCCGGCGTCGCGCAGGGCCTGGGCGATCGCGGAGCCGACACCGCCGACGCGGCTGTTGTCCTCGACGGTGACGACGACCTGGTGCCGCTCGGCCAGCGGGGCCATGGCCTCGTCCACGGGCTTGACCCAGCGCGGGTCGACCACGGTGGTGGAGATCCCCTGCTTGTCCAGCAGGCCGGCGATCTCCAGGCACATCGGGGCGAGTGCGCCGACCGAGACCAGCAGCACGTCCGGCCTGTCGGTGCCGGGCTCGCGCAGCACGTCCATGCCGCCGACCCGGCCCACGGCGGGTACGGCGGGGCCGACGGCGCCCTTGGAGAAGCGCACCACGGTCGGCGCGTCGTCCACGGCGACGGCCTCGCGCAGCTGCATGCGCACCTGCTCGGCGTCACGCGGCGCGGCCAGCCTGAGGCCCGGCACGACCTGCAGGATCGACATGTCCCACATGCCGTTGTGGGAGGCGCCGTCGGTGCCGGTGACACCGGCGCGGTCCAGTACGAAGGTCACCCCGCACTTGTGCAGGGCCACGTCCATGAGGACCTGGTCGAAGGCGCGGTTGAGGAAGGTGGCGTACACGGCGAAGACGGGGTGCAGCCCGCCGTGCGCGAGGCCGGCGGCGGAGACGGCGGCGTGTTGCTCGGCGATGCCGACGTCGTAGATCCGGTCCGGGAAGGTGTCGGCGAACTTCTTCAGGCCGACCGGCTGCAGCATGGCCGCCGTGATCGCCACGATGTCGTCGCGTTCCTTGCCCAGCTTGACCATCTCGTCGCCGAAGACCGAGGTCCAGTCGGCGCCCGAGGCCTTGACCGGCAGGCCGGTGTCGGGGTGGATCGGGCTGATGCCGTGGAAGCGGTCGGCCTCGTCCTGGAGGGCGGGCTGGTAGCCGCGGCCCTTCTCGGTGAGGCAGTGCACGAGCACCGGCCCGCCGAACCGCTTGGCCCGGGCCAGGGCGGACTCCAGCGCCTCGATGTCGTGCCCGTCGATGGGGCCGACGTACTTCAGGCCCAGGTCCTCGAACATGCCCTGCGGGGCGATGAAGTCCTTCAGGCCCTTCTTGGCGCCGTGCAGGGTCTCGTAGAGCGGCTTGCCGACGACGGGGGTGCGCTCCAGGATGTCCTTGCCGCGGGCGAGGAACCGCTCGTAGCCGTCGGTCGTGCGGAGCGTGGCCAGGTGGTTGGCGAGACCGCCGATGGTCGGGGCGTACGACCGCTCGTTGTCGTTGACGACGATGACCAGCGGGCGGTCCTTGGCGTCGGCGATGTTGTTGAGGGCTTCCCAGGCCATACCACCCGTGAGGGCGCCGTCACCGATGACGGCGACGACATGGCTGTCCCGCTTCTTCAGCTGGTTGGCCTTGGCGATGCCGTCGGCCCAGCCGAGCACGGTCGACGCGTGGCTGTTCTCGATGACGTCGTGCTCGGACTCGGCCTGCGAGGGGTAGCCGGACAGGCCGCCCTTCTTCTTCAGCTTGGAGAAGTCCTGCCGGCCGGTGAGCAGCTTGTGCACATAGGACTGGTGGCCGGTGTCCCAGAGCACCTTGTCCTTCGGCGAGTCGAAGACCCGGTGCAGGGCGATGGTCAGCTCCACCACACCGAGGTTGGGGCCGAGGTGGCCGCCGGTCTTGGAGACGGCGTCGACGAGGAAGGTCCGGATCTCCTGTGCCAGCTGGTCCAGCTGCTCCAGGCTGAGCCGGTCCAGATCGCGCGGTCCCCTGATGCGGGTCAGCAGCGGCACCCGTGCCTCCTTGCAGTAGAGCTGATCGAGCTTTCGCCGGGCTCGCCCGAGTCTAATGTTCATGCTTTGCACGACACGACAGCGCCCGGCGCCTTTCGGGCACCGGGCACGTCGAGTCGGTCGGACGGCGCTCTTTACGCGCGTCCGGCCGTCTTCTGCGTCTTACGGGTGATGGAGTCGATCACCACCGTGGTGAGAAGCACAGCCGCAGTGATCATGTACTTGACCGGCTCGGCAATGGACTCCAGCTGCAGCCCGTACTGGATCGAGACGATCACCAGCACACCGAGCAGCGCGTTCCACGTACGCCCACGCCCGCCGAAGAGCGACGTACCACCGATGACCGCGGCGGCGATCGCGTTCATCAGCAGGTCACCCGTACCGGCGCTCTGGTTGGCAGAAGCGATCTTCGACGCGAGGAACAGACCACCGATCGCGGCGAAACCACCCGAGATGGCGAACACGGAGATCCGCACCGCGGTGACGTTGATACCCGCACGGCGGGACGCCTCCACGCTGCCACCGAGCGCGAAGATCTTGCGGCCGTAGGAGGTACGGCGCAGCACGAAGTCCGTGGCGATCAGGAACGCGAGGAAGATCACCGTGGCCAGCGGCAGGCCCTTGTACTGGTTGTACATGTAGGCCGCGGCGAAGGAGATCACCGCCAGCAGCACGGTCCGCAGGACCGTGTCGCTGAGGGGCCGGGACGGGATGCCCGCGGCCTGCCGGCGCCGGTTGCTCAGGAAGGAGGTGAGGAAGAACACGGCGACCACGACGACGGCGAGCCCGTAGGCGGCGGCCACGTCCGAGAAGTAGTACGTGGTCAGCTTGCCGACCAGGCCGTTCGGGTCGAGGTTGATCGTGCCGTCCGCGCCCAGCACCTTCAGCATGAAGCCGAGCCAGAACAGCAGACCGGCCAGCGTCACGGCGAAGGCGGGGGCGCCGAGCACCGCGAAGAAGAAGCCGTGCAGCGCGCCGATGGCGATGCCGGCGGCGATGGCGATGAGTACGGCCGTCCACTCGGGCCAGCCCTGGTTGACCGCGAGCACACCGGCGAGGGCGCTGGCCGCGCCGCTGACCGAGCCGACCGACAGGTCGATCTCGCCGAGCAGCAGCACGAAGACGATGCCGACCGAGATCATGCCCGTGCCGACCATCGTGATCGTGATGTCGTTGATGTTCTGCGCGGACAGGAACTCGGAGTTCAGCACCTGGAAGATGACGCAGATGATCGCGAGGCCCAGGACGACGGGGAGGGAGCCCAGCTCGCCGGCCTTCATCTTGCGCTTGAACTCGTGCCAGTAGCCGAGCAGGCCCTCCTGCTGGACCAGCAGGCGCGGGTCGACCGCGGTGACCGCGGCGGCCGCGGCCTCGGGGTTCTCGACGACGGGGTCGTCCTGGGACGGCGTCTCGTCGACGTTCGCGGAGGTCTTGTCGATGCTCACTGGGAAGCCTCCCCGTTCGCGCTGGTCGTGCGCGCGGCACGGCGGGTCACGGCGTTGTCGGTGGCGCCGGTGATGGCGGAGATGATCTCCTCCTGCGAGGTCGTCTTGACCTCGAAGACGCCGTTGTTGCGGCCGAGGCGCAGGACGGCGACCTTGTCGGCCACCGCCTTCACGTCCGCCATGTTGTGGCTGATGAGGATGACGGCGTGGCCGCGCTCGCGCAGGCGCTCCACCAGGTCGAGGACCTGGGCCGTCTGCTCGACGCCGAGGGCGGCGGTGGGCTCGTCGAGGATCACCAGCTTGGGCTCGCCGAGCATGGAGCGGGCGATGGCCACGGTCTGGCGCTGACCGCCGGAGAGCGAGGCGATCGGGATGCGGACGCTGGGGATGCGGATCGACAGCGTGGTCAGCAGCTCGCGGGAGCGGCGCTCCATCTCGACCTCGTCCAGGACGCCCCACTTCCTCAGCTCACGGCCGAGGAACAGGTTGCCGACGACGTCGATGTTGTCGCACAGCGCGAGGTCCTGGTAGACCGTCGCGATGCCCAGGGCCTGGGCGTCGTGCGGACGGCTGATGGTGACGGGCTTGCCGTCCCACTCGATGACACCCTCGTCGATCGGGTGCACGCCGGCGATCGTCTTGACCAGCGTGGACTTTCCGGCGCCGTTGTCGCCCACCAGGGCGACCACCTCACCGGCGTGGACCTCAAGCTCTACGTCGGTGAGCGCCTGAACGGCACCGAACCGCTTGGAGACCCCGCGCAACGCCAGCACGGGCGTAGCGGACACGTGAACCATCTCCTTCGCCGCCTGACCCGGCGGGAGGTTGTGCAGAAAGATTTTGGGGGAGTTCCGTCCGGCGCCCCGCGCCGAGCTTGCGGGGCTGTGTGATCGCGGGACGCCGGAGGAGCCGGAGGCGGCCAGTCGGACTTCCCTGAGGGCATTCAAGGACGAACACCCGTGTACGGGAAGGGACTTGACGCCGCTTACTTGAGGCCGATCTTGTCGCAGGCCGCCTTGTAGTCGGCGGTGCAGATGTCGGCGACGGTGTAGACGCCGTCCTTGATGACGGTGTCCTTGATGTTGTCCTTGGTCAGCGCGGTGACCGGGACGAGGACCGAGGGGACGCCCTTCTGGGAGTTGCTGGAGACCTTGTCCTTGGCGACGGAGTCCAGCGACTTGCCCTGGGCGAGCGCGACGGCCATCTCGGCGGCGGCGTCGGCCTCGGGGGCGTACGGCTTGTAGACGCTCATGTACTGGGTACCGGCGACGATGCGCTGCACACCGGCCAGCTCAGCGTCCTGGCCGGTGACCGGGACGTTGATGCCGGCTGCGTGGAGGGCGGTGATGATACCGCCGGCCATGCCGTCATTGGCGGAGTAGACACCCGCGATGTTGTTCTTGCCGACCGCGGAGATCGCCGTCTCCATCTCGGAGTTGGCGTTGTCCGGCGACCACTCCTTGGTGTCGTACTCCTTGGCGATGGTCACCTTGCCGTTGAGGATCTTGTGGGCGCCCGCCTTGAACTGGGCGGCGTTCGGGTCGGTGACCGAGCCGTTGACCATGACGATCTTGGAGGACTTGTTGGCCTTGCTGCCCAGCGCCGTCAGCAGGGCCTGGCCCTGGGTCTCGCCGACCTTCTCGTTGTCGAACGAGGTGTAGGCGCTGATCGGACCCTCGGCCAGGCGGTCGTAGGCGACGACCTTGATACCGGCGTCCACGGCCTTCTGCACGGAGTTCTGGATGGCCTTGGCGTCCACCGCGTCCACGATCAGGACGTCCACCTTGTTGGTGATCATGGTGTCGACCTGCTGGGCCTGCAGGTTCGCGTCCTGGTGGGCGTTGTTGTAGTCGATGGTGGCCTTGCCGTTCGTCAGCTCCTTGATCTTCTTCTCGATCAGCGGCCGGTCGAACTTCTCGTAACGCGCGGTCTTGTTCTCCGGAAGCAGGAGACCGACCTTGATGTTGTCGCCCTTCTTGGCGGAGGACGAGGAGGAAGAGCTGCCGCCCTTCGACTCCTTGGCACTGCCACAGGCGGCCAGCGAGACCGCCATCGCACCGGCGGCTACGGCAACGGCGGCACGACGCATACGTGCGTTCACTTCAGAAACCTCCCTGACGAGGCCGCGTCGTTGCGGCCGAGGTGGCTGGAAGTCAACTCGGCCACACGTGCGACGTCAAGAAGTAAATCCTTAACGAGATGGCAACGGTGCCATCCGTTCTCTAAGTGAAGGCAGGGGCCGCAACAGCCAGCGATCCGTCCAAAAGAGTCGAATCGCCCATCTCGCTGAGGGCCAGGGCGAGCGCCCCGAGCACCTCGGCACGGCCCCCGAGTGCCCCCGGGAGAACGGACAGTTGGCGCGCCGCGCTGGGGATGGCGTAGCGGCCGACGGACTCCCTGATCGGGCCGAGCACCAGCTCACCGGCCTCGGCGAGATCACCGCCGAGGACCACCCGGCTCGGATTCAGCAGGTTGCAGAGATTGGCCACCCCAGAGCCGATATGGCGGCCGACGTCGGCGATCACCCGACGGCAGCCCGGGTCACCGTCCCTGGCCAGCCGTACGACGCCCTCCATGGTGAGGTCGGGGCCGTGGCTGGGCTGCAGCAGCGGGAGCACATAGCGTGCGGCCGCAAACGTCTCCAGGCAGCCGCGGTTCCCACAACGGCAGACCGGGCCGGATTCGTCGAGTGTAATATGTCCGATTTCTCCGGCTGTGCCGCCCGGGCCGCGGTAGATCTTCCCGTCGATCACCAGACCGGCGCCGACACCGCTCGCGACCTTGATGTACGCGAGGTCCCGGACGCCCTTGCCGCTGCCCCAGACCAGCTCGCCGAGGGCGCCGAGGTTGGCGTCGTTGTCCACGTGCACGGGCACGCCGAGCCGCTCGCGCAGCTCTTCGGCGGGCTTGGTGCCGGTCCAGCCCGGCAGGATGGCGGTGGACCCCAGCGTCCCCGACTCCACGTCGATCGGACCCGGTACGCCGAGGCCCACGCCGGCCACCTTGGAGGGGTTCACCCCGGTGGCCGCGATCAGGCGGCTGACCAGCTGCTCCGCCCTGTCGAAGCCCTGCGCGGCGGAGGCGTCGACGTCCAGCGGCTCGGACTCCTCGGCCAGCACCTGATGGGCGAGGTTCCCGATCGCGACGCGCATGTGGGTGTGCCCGAAGTCGACGCCGATCACAATGCCGGCGTCGCCGCTGAGGCTGACGCTGCGGGCCCGCCGCCCGCCCGCCGAGGTGGGCGTGACCTCGACGGTTCCGCCGTCCTTCAGCTCCCGCACGATGTTGGAGACGGTCGCGGCGGACAGACCGGTCGTCCGCGCGATCTCCGCCTGCGTGAGGGACCCGGCCAAGCGTACGGCCCGTACGACCCGCTCCAGGTTGGCTCGGTGCAGCGACGACTGCGACCCTGGAGTCTCCACGACGACCTCCTGAGCGCGAGGCCGCTTCGGCGAGGCCCCGCGTATGTCCAACTAGTGAACTCTAAGCTGAGCCGTTCGGGGCTGCTTACGTCAAGAGGTTGAACCGTTTCCGGGTCCCGGGAAACACGCGCACACGCCGCCCCCAGCGAGGAAGCGGCGTGCGTACGGACGAACGCGGGGCGTCACCCCACCTGGCTCGCAGTGCCGTTTCAGCGCCCCCGCGGCCCTATTTCAGCGCCCCCGCGGTCAGGCCCTGGACGACCTGGCGCTGGAAGACGATGTACGCCCCGAGCACCGGCAGCATGGCCATCACCAGGCCGGCGAAGAGGCCGGACCAGTCCCCCTTGTAGCCCTGGCTGACCGCGAGCTGGACCAGGCCCTGGGTGAGCACCTTCTTGTCGGGGTCGGTGTTGAGGACCGTGGGCAGCATGTACTGGTTCCACTGGCCCAGGAAGTTGAAGATGCCCACGCTGATCAGGCCCGGTTTGGCCATCGGGAGCATGATCTGGAAGAACGTACGCGTGTGCGAAGCGCCGTCCACGAAGGCCGCCTCCGCCACCGAGGTGGGCAGGGTGCGGAAGAAGGCCGTGAGGAAGAAGACCGTGAACGGCAGCGAGTACGCGATGTAGACCAGGATCAGGCCATGGATCGTGTTCAGCATGCCCATGTTGTTCACTACATAGAACAGCGGAACCAGCGCGAGCATGATCGGGAAGCTCATGCCGCCGACGAACAGGTAGTAGATGAAGCGGTTGCCCGGGAAGTCGAACCGGGCGAGGACATAGGCCGCCATGGAGCCGAGCACCAGGGTGCCGATGAGCGAGCCGCCGACCACCAGGACGGTGTTGAGGAAGTAGTCGCTCATGTTGGCCTGGGTCCAGGCCCGCGACCAGTTGTCGAAGTGCAGCTTGTCCGGCAGCGACCAGGGCGAGCCGAAGATCGAGCTGTCCGACTTGAAGGACGTCATCACCGCCCACAGCAGCGGCGTGACCACCATGATCGCCCAGATGATCAGCACGCCGTGTGAGAAGACGTTGAGGACGCCGCCTTCCTTCTTCCGCCGGTCGGGCTTCGGGGCGAGTGCGTCGGTCTTGGAGACGCCGGCGCCGGACTCGGCCGGCCGCGGTGCGGGGGTCTCGGTCGTCTTCATCGGTTCCATCGGTTCAGAACTCCAGCCGCTCGCGACGGCCCAGCCGCATCACGATCGCCGCGAAGGCGAGGGTGACGACGAGCAGGGCGACGCCGATGGTGGTGGCGTAGGCGGCCTGACCGTCCCGGAACGCCTTCTGGTACACGTACAGGACCATCACCGTGGTCGAGTAGTCGGGCCCGCCCGGCCCGGTCGTCATGATCTGTACGACCGCGAACGACTCGGCGCCGAGCGCGAGGATGCCCATGTAGACCCAGCCGGACTGCACGGTGTCCCACAGCAGCGGCAGGGTGATGCGGAAGAAGGTGGTGGCCCGGCCCGCGCCGTCGAGCAGCGCCGACTCGTACAGCTCCGTCGGGATGGAGGCCATGCCCGCCGAGAACAGGACCACGAAGAAGCCGGTCGTGGACCACACCAGCACCGCCATCACACACCACAGCGCGAGGCTCGGGTCACCCAGCCACAGCGGCTGGACGTGGTCGAGGCCGATCCCGCGCAGCAGGGAGTTGATCGCGCCGCTGTCCGGGTTGTACGCGAAGGCGAACAGCAGCGAGACGATCGCGATGGACAGTACCTGCGGGAAGAAATACACGATCTTGTAGAAGGACGAGCCCCGGACCCCGGAGATCACGGGGCCGCCCTTCCTCCGGCGCCCGCCCACATTGATCATGAAGGCGAAGAACAGCGCCAGACTGATCGTCACCAGCGGGAGCACCAGGGCGAACAGCAGACTGTGCTGCAACGACTTCCAGAAGACGTCGTCGTGGAGCATCCTCGTGTAGTTGTCGAAGCCGACCATCTTGAAATCGGGGCTCAGGCCGGTCCAGTCCGTGAACGAGTAATAGATGGACTGGATGAACGGCCACACCACGAAGAGCGCGTACAGTCCCAGGGGCACCGCCAGAAACCCCACGATGAACCGGTACTTGCCGTGCTGCATCGCCACTCCGGTGCGTTGAGAGGGTGCTGGTTACTGGTGCTTGTAGTGCTTGATCGAGGAGTCCTTGGCCGCCTCGTCGGCGAATCCCTGGATCTTCTTGATGGCCTCGGCCGGGGTGAGCCGGCCGGCCATCATCTCGCCGAGACCGGCCACCCCGATCTTCTCCTTCTGCAGCTGCACGTACCAGTCCTGCAGCCGCGGATTCACCACGTTGGATCCGGCCAGCTTCAGCGCCGCCACACCGGAGTTCAGCCCCGGGGTGAGGGTGATGCCGGTGGTGCCGCCGTTGTAGGCGGTCAGCGACTTCACCTTGGCGGTGAAGTTCTTGGAGGACGCCTCGGAGAGCATGATGCGCAGCTGCTCCATGCCGCCCTCGGCGTTCGCGGCCTTGGCCGGGACGATGAACGGCTCACCGCCGGAGGCCCAGATGGTGCCGAAGGGCAGCTTGTCGTTGCTGTCGATGCCGGACGGCGCCGACACGGCCAGGTTGAAGTCCTTCGGGATGACGTTGGCCGACTCGTTCTCCACCCAGGAGCCGTTCGGAATGAACAGCGCCTCGCCCTTGGCCCAGGCGGTCTGCGACTGGATGTGGTCGAGGCCGGGGGTGCCCTTGAGGATGTAGCCCTTCTTGTACAGCTCGTAGTACGCCTCGAAGCAGGCCTTGACGGCCGGGTGCTTCCAGGCGTTCGGCTCCAGGTTGTCGATGGCGTCGAGCACCTCGCGCCCGCCGACCTTGCCGATCATCGGGTAGAGCGAGAAGGGGAGGTAGTACGGGTACTTGCCCGCGTACGTCCAGCCCGCCATGCCCTTCTTCTTGGCCTTCTCGCACACCTGGAGCATCTCGTCCCAGGTCTTCGGGTACTCCGCGCCGAGCGAGTCCAGGGCCTTCTGCGAGTACCAGACGCCGTACACCGTGTAGGCGTAGTACATGATCCAGACCGGGTTGCCGTCGAACTGGCCCATCTCCACGATGCCGGGGCGCAGGGTGTCGCGGACCTTCTTGTTCGGGTCGTCGTACGACGGTGCGTCCAGCAGCGGGGTGAGGTCGGACAGCTGGTTCTTGCCGACCAGGACGCCCATGTCCATCTGCTCGGCGCCGGAGTTGTCGATGAGGTCCGGCGGGTTGCCCTGGTTGAAGCGGGGCTGGAGGGTGGACTGGATCTTCTGGGTGGCGGAGAACTTCACGTGGGCCTTGGGGAAGTCCTTCTCATAGATCTTCACCGCGTCCTGGGCGTACTCCTGGCCGAAGCCTCCGTCGAAGAGGACGAATTCCATCTGGGCGGTCTCGTTGACCCCGAGCGGGTTCTTGGCGGTCTTCTTCCCCGCCTTGTCCTTGGTCTGCCCGCCCCCGCCGCTGCTCGCACAGGCGGACAGCAGGCTCATGCCCGGGGCCGCGACCAGGCTCAGTGCGGCGGACCGCTTGATCAGATCACGACGGCCGACGCCTTCGGCACCGTGGTTCGAGGTGGATCCCATGCTCAAGTCCTCGCCTTCTCCAGGACTCAGGCGGTGAACCGGATCCTCCCCGGCACCGCGGTCGGGTAGTGCTGGGTCGTGCAGGGGTAGTGCTGGGTCGTGCAGAAGTCGTGCTGGAAGTGCCGACAGGTATAGTCCACTTTCGGTCGCCTGAGCAAGATCGAATGCAGGGTTGGCGATGGGTCTTTTCCGAGTTGAGACCTCGGGGACATATGAGCCCCCTGTGGGTCGCCTGGCACAAATATTCGCGACATATGTCCCTGAATGCCACACCCAACACCCTTGACATCACGGGCCACTTGACGCCCTACTGGTTCCTGCGCCTCGTAGTTGACAACGTTGTCCGGAGGGGGCGCAGGAGGGGAATCCGTAGATGCAGCGGAGAACTCGGCACAGATGGGGTCCGGCGGTCGTCCTCACGGCCGCCTTTGTCATGGCCGCCGGAGCACAGGGCGCGGCGGTCGCCCTGCCCGCCAAGGCTCCGGCCGCCGGCCGGGAGTTCGCATCCTCGTTCGAGACCGGCGATCCGGCACCCGACTGGCTGAACACCGTCGACACCGGGCCGGACGGCAAGAAGCGCGCCTCGGGGGTCGACGGCGGCTACAGCACCGGCATTCCGGGCAATGTGACCGACCATGTCACCGATGTCCGGGCGAGCGGCGAGAACACGGGCGCCGGCGAGGTGAAGGAGAACCTGGTCGACGGCGAGCCCGGCACCAAATGGCTGACCTTCGCGCCCACCGGCTGGGTGGAGTTCGACCTCGACCAGCCCATCAAGCTGCAGACATACGCGCTCACCTCGGCCAACGACTACGCCGAGCGCGACCCGAGGGACTGGACGCTGCTCGGCTCCACCGACGGCAAGGACTGGAAGACGGTCGACACCCGCTCGGGGGAAAGCTTCGACCAGCGCTTCCAGACCAAGTCCTACGACCTGGCCGAGCCGGCCGCGTACCAGCACTTCCGGCTGGAGATCACGAAGAACAACGGCGCCTCCGGCATCCTGCAGCTCGCCGATGTGCAGTTCTCCACCGGCGGCGGGGGCGGCCCGGTGCCGCAGGACATGCTGACGCTGGTCGACAAGGGCCCGACCGCCTCGCCGACAGCCAAGGCACGAGCCGGGTTCACCGGAACGAGGGCACTGCGCTACGCCGGACGGCACACGGCGGGCGGCCGGGCCTACTCGTACAACAAGGTCTTCGACGTGAACGTGAAGGTCGGCGGCGACACCCAGCTGTCGTACCGCGTCTTCCCGTCGATGGCCGACGGCGACCGGGACTACGACGCCACGAACGTCTCCCTCGACCTGGCCTTCACCGACGGCACCTACCTGAGCGATCTGGGCGCGCTGGACCAGCACGGATTCCCGCTGTCGCCGCGCGGCCAGGGCGCCTCCAAGTCGCTGTACGTCAACCAGTGGAACAACGTGGTCTCGCGGATCGGCTCGGTGGCGGCCGGCAAGACGGTCGACCGGATCCTGGTGGCGTACGACTCCCCCGACGGGCCGGCGAAGTTCCGGGGCTGGATCGACGACGTGGCTCTCAAGCCCGTACCCCCCGAGAAGCCGCAGGCGCATCTGTCGGACTACGCGCTGACCACACGCGGCACCAACTCCAGCGGCAGCTTCTCGCGCGGCAACAACTTCCCGGCGACGGCCCTTCCGCACGGTTTCAACTTCTGGACGCCGGTGACCAACGCGTCCTCGCTGAGCTGGCTGTACGAGTACGCGCGGGCGAACAACGACGACAACCTGCCGACGATCCAGGCGTTCAGCGCGAGCCATGAGCCGAGCCCGTGGATGGGCGACCGGCAGACCTTCCAGGTGATGCCGTCGGCCGCGGCCGGCACCCCGGACACCGGCCCCGAGGCACGGCAGCTGGCGTTCCGGCACGAGAACGAGACCGCGCGGCCGTACTACTACGGGGTCCGGTTCGAGAACGGTCTCAAGGCCGAGATGACCCCGACCGACCATGCGGCGATGCTGCGCTTCACCTACCCCGGCGACGACGCGAGCGTGCTCTTCGACAACATCACCGAGCAGGCGGGGCTGACCCTGGACCAGGAGAACGGGACCGTCACCGGCTTCTCGGACGTGAAGTCGGGCCTGTCGACCGGCGCGACCCGGCTGTTCGTGTACGGCGAGTTCGACAAGCCGGTGACCGACGGCGGATCCAGCGGGGTCAAGGGCTATCTGCGGTTCGACGCGGGCGCGGACCACACCGTCACACTGCGCCTGGCGACCTCGCTGATCAGCGTCGACCAGGCGAAGGACAACCTGCGCCAGGAGATCCCGGACGGCGCCTCCTTCGAGACGGTGAAGTCCCAGGCGCAGCGCACCTGGGACAAGCTGCTCGGCAAGGTCGAGGTGGAGGGCGCGACCCCGGACCAGCTGACCACGCTGTACTCCAGCATGTACCGGCTGTACCTGTACCCGAACTCGGGCTTCGAGAAGGTCGGGGACACCTATCAGTACGCCTCCCCGTTCTCTCCGATGCAGAGCCAGGACACGCCGACGCATACCGGCGCGAAGATCGTCGACGGCAAGGTGTACGTCAACAACGGCTTCTGGGACACCTACCGGACCACGTGGCCGGCGTACACCTTTCTGACGCCCTCTCAAGCGGGCGAGATGGCCGACGGGTTCGTGCAGCAGTACAAGGACGGCGGCTGGACCTCCCGCTGGTCCTCGCCCGGTTACGCCGACCTGATGACCGGCACCTCCTCGGACGTGGCGTTCGCCGACGCCTACGTCAAGGGCGTCACGTTCGATGCGAAGGCGGCGTACCAGGCGGCGCTGAAGAACGCGACCGTCGTCCCGCCGATGTCGGGCGTGGGCCGTAAGGGCATGACCACCTCGCCGTTCCTCGGCTACACCAGCACCGCCACCACCGAGGGTCTGTCCTGGGCGATGGAGGGCTACGTCAACGACTACGGCATCGCGCGGATGGGTGAGGCCCTGTACAAGAAGACGGGCGACCAGCACTACAAGGACGAGTCCGAGTACTTCCTCAACCGCGCCCGGGACTATGTGAACCTGTTCGACTCCAAGGCAGGCTTTTTCCAGGGCCGCGACGGGAACGGGAAATGGCGACTGGACTCCTCGAAGTACGACCCGCGCGTGTGGGGATACGACTACACGGAGACCAACGGCTGGGGCGACGCCTTCACCGTTCCGCAGGACAGCCGGGGCCTGGCCAATCTCTACGGCGGCCGGCAGGGGCTCGCGGACAAGCTGGACGCGTTCTTCTCCACCCCGGAGACGGCCTCCCCGGAGTTCGTCGGCTCCTACGGCGGTGTCATCCACGAGATGACCGAGGCGCGCGACGTCCGCATGGGCATGCTCGGCCAGTCCAACCAGCCCGCGCACCACATCCCGTACATGTACGACGCGGCCGGCGAGCCCTGGAAGACACAGGCGAAGGTCCGCGAGATCCTCTCCCGGCTCTATGCCGGCAGCGAGATCGGGCAGGGCTACCACGGCGACGAGGACAACGGCGAGCAGTCGGGCTGGTACCTCTTCTCCGCGCTCGGCTTCTACCCGCTGGTCATGGGCAGCGGCGACTACTCCATCGGCTCCCCGCTGTTCAAGAAGGTCACCGTGCACCTGGAGAACGGCCGTGACCTGGTCGTCAAGGCGCCGCGGAACAGCGCGAGGAACGTCTACATCCAGGGCGTGACGTTCAACGGCCGCCCCTGGAACTCCACTTCGCTCCCCCACTCGCTGCTGGCCAAGGGCGGGGTGCTGGAGTTCGCCATGGGCGCCGAGCCCTCCACGTGGGGCACGGGCAAGGACGCGGCGCCGGTCTCGATCACCCAGGACGACAAGGTGCCGGCGCCCCGGTCGGACGTCCTGAAGGGCGACGGTCCGCTGTTCGACAACACGTCGGCGACGGACGCGACGGTCACCTCGGTCGACCTGCCGGTCGACCACTCCGTCACACCCGTCCAGTACACGCTGACCTCCTCCGCCGACCACACCAAGGCGCCGACCGGCTGGACCCTCCAGGGCTCCACCGACGGCACCACCTGGCAGACCCTGGACCACCGCTCCGGCGAGTCCTTCCCCTGGGACCACCAGACCCGGGCGTTCACCATCGCCACGCCGGGCACGTACTCCAAGTACCGGCTGGTCCTGGACGGCGAGTCGACGCTGGCGGAGGTGGAACTGCTGGCCTGACGGGCACACGCCCGCGAGCGGCCGTCCCTCGCGCGAGGGACGGCCGCTTTCCTGTGCTGCGGTTCAGCCAGTGGCCAGGGTGAACACGTGCAGGTTCCCGTTCTTCGGGAGCCGGACGCTCGCGATGGACTTGCCGTACGGCGCCATGAACGGCTTGGTGGCGAACACATAGGTGGGCACCGAGTCCTTGCCGGCGCCCGCGGCATTGCGGTACGGCGTCCTGGCGACGACCTCGTTGCCGTACTGGACGGTGCCGGCTCCGCCGCCGACGGTCCAGTCGGTGAAGGAGAGGTCGACGGTGCCGGTCGTGCCGTCGGTGTAGGTGACGGTCGCCGCCGCCTGCTGGTTGCCGCTGACCGCGCTGCCGAGGAAGGACAACTTGGTTGTCGGCATGGGCAGTTCGATGGTCTGGCCGGCTCCGGAGGCGTTGTCCGGGCGGCCGTCGGGTGAGTTCGGCCAGGTGAAGGTGAGGCCGTCGATCGTGGACCGCCCGCCCGGCGGCAGGCCGACCGCGGTGAGGGCCTGGCGGGAGTAGCTCCGGCCGCCGCCGTCGTAGTCGGCCTCGTCGTGGTCGCCCGTGTCGCCGGAGACACCGGTGGTGTCGTAGGCGGCGAGGAGGGTGCCGGGGGCGGCCACCGTGAGCGCGACCGGCTGCTCGTACGACGTGTCGCCCGAGGTCACCGACACCTTGACGTCGGCGAAGCCCTGCTCGGCGTCCTGGGCGGCGGTGAACGTGATCTCCTGGGTGCCGCCGCTGACCGTCCCCTCGGCGGGCGTGGCCGTCACGCCGGGCGGGGTGTCCACCCGGAAGCGCACGTCGGGGCCGGTGCCGCCGTTCAGGGACAGCGTGCGAACGCCGATCTTGGTGCTGTCACCGGGTGCCAGCGTGGCGGCGGTGGGGCCGACGCCGATCTGGTACGGCTGCTCGCCCTCGCGGAACGACGGCGGCGGGCTGTCCGCGCCCCAGTCGCGGTTCGGGGTGGCGGACAGGGTGTAGTCGAGCCGGCCGCCGTCGCGGACGAAGGACGCCGGCAGCCAAGGGCGGGTACTGATACGGCCGTTGACGCTCAGAGACCGGATGTACGGGGCGCCGGGCGCCGCGCCGGTCGCGCGGATGGAGATGTCGTTGCCCTGGGGCCGGCTGATCTCCACGCGCTCGAACAGCGGGGAGGCGAGGACCAGTTCGGCACGGGAGGGCACCTGCGGATACATGCCGAGAGCCGAGAAGACGTACCAGGACGACATCGCGCCGAGGTCGTCGTTGCCCGGGACACCGCCGGGCGCGGGCGACCACAGCTGCCGCATCGCGGCCCGCACGGTCTCCTGCGTCTTGTACGGGGCGCCCGCGTAGTCGTACAGGTAGGGGACGTTGATCGACGGCTCGTTGTCCAGCTCGGACTTGGTGCCGCCCTGGCCGGTGAAGGCCCAGCCGCCGTCGGCCGTGTGGAAGAAGTCGTCCAGCCGGGCGAGCGCCTTGTCGCGGCCGCCCAGCGCGGCGAACAGGCCCGCCGGGTCGTGCGGGACCGTCCAGGTGTACTGGGCCGCCGTACCCTCGACGAAACCGTTGCCGGTGTCCGGGGTGAAGCCGGTGACCCAGCTGCCGTCGGCTCTGCGGTTGGCGATGTAGCCGCCGCCGGGGTCGGCGGCGATGTCGAAGGTGTTCTGCCACCACTGAGCGCGCCGGGCGAAAGCGGCTTGCGTCTCCCTCTGCCCTGCCGCTGCGGCGAGTTGGGACAGGGAGAAGTCGGCCGTGGACATCTCCACGGTCTCGGCGGCTCCGCCCCAGGCGTTGGAGACACTCGGCATGTAGTGCAGTGTGAGGTACTTGTCCAGGGAGGGCCGCTGGCCTGCGGACAGCACCGGCTTGCCGGCCGGGGAGAGGTCCTGCCGGGTGGGCACGGTGGCCGCCTTGACCAGCGAGTCCAGGGCGCCGTGCAGGTCGAAGCCGGTGCCGCCGAAGGCGCGGATGCCGGCCAGCGCGGTCGGCGAGGGGTCGCCGTTCATGACATGGGTACCGCTCGCGCCGTGCAGCCAGCGGTCCCAGGTCCCGCCGTTCTGCCCGGCCAGCTCGTACAGCGACTGGGCGATGTCGGAGCCGGTGCGAGGGTCGAGCAGGGTGAGCAGCTGCAGCTGGTCGCGGTAGACGTCCCAGCCGGAGAAGGTGCCGTACTGGGCATGCTGCCGACGGCCGGCTGCATGCACGTGCCCGTCGGCACCCCGGTACCTGCCGTCGGCGTCGCTGATGACGTTCGGGTGCAGCAGCGCGTGGTAGAGCGCGGTGTAGAAGGTGGTGCGGTCGGCGTCCGTGCCGCCGCCGACGCGGACGGCGCCGAGCCGCTCGCGCCAGGCCCGGCGGGCCGCGCCCTCGATCGCCTCGAAGGAGCGGCCGGGCGGGTTCTCGGCGGCGAGGTTGGCTTCGGCGGCCCGCTTGCTGACGTAGGAGATGCCCACCTTGACGTTGACCGGGCCGGTGCCGGGCGCGAACTCGACGTAGCCGCCGGCGCCCTTGCCCGCGACGGGCCGCCCGCCGTGCGCGAAGCCCCCGGTGCCGCCGGTCGCCGCCAGTGAGCCGGGGCTGAGCTTGTCGTCCTGCCAGGTGCCGGCGTTCTTGAAGGGGCGGTCGAAGCGGGCGGTGAAGTACAGGGTGTAGTAGGCGCGTTGGCCTTCCGGGTCGAGGTAGCCGCAGAAGTCGCCGGAGGTGACCGAGCCGGAGACGGTGCGGGTGTCCGGGTCGATCGTGACGGCCGAATCCGCCGATCCCACCTCGGAGTTGGCGGTGCGCACCAGCAGCGAGGCGGGCTTGCCGGACGGGAAGGCGAAGCGGGCCGAGCCGGTGCGCGCGGTGGCGGTGAGGTCGGCGGTGACCCCGGAGGCCAGGCCCACCCGGTAGTGGCCCGGCTCGGCGGTCTCGTCGGTGTGGGTGAAGCCGGAGGCGTAGACGGCGTCCTTCGTGTCGCTCGCCGGGGACGAGGTGACCTCGCCGGCGTACGGAAAGAAGGGGATGTCGCCGCTGCCGCCGGCGCAGCCGGTGCCGGACAGATGGGTGAGGCTGAAGCCCCGGATGCGGGTGGCGTCGTACTGGTAGCCGCCGGGCGCGGCGGTCCTGGTGGCGTTTCCTCGGGTGTTCTCGGGGCTCCAGGAGAGCATGCCGAAGGGCAGGACGGCGCCCGGGAAGACATCGCCGCCGTTGCTGGTGCCGATCAGCGGGTCGACGTACCGGGTGGGGTCCTTGACGAGGCCGGGGGGTGCGGCGGTCGCCGCGAGGGCGGGAATGGCGCCGCCGATCGTGAGCGTGGCGGCCAGCAGCAGGTACAAGGGTCTGAAACGCAAGACGCGGCCCTTCCTCCTGACGGACGGGTCGCGCACCACAGGTCGCACAAGCCGCAGGGACGGTGACGTGCGCCACCGTTACCACGGAAGATCGCGCACGCCCCGCCAGGCACACGGCCGGGATCACCCGGTCGGACTACCCCAAGTGAGAGACATCGTTGTCGGTTGAGTCGATGGAGTCATGCACAGATCGAGACAACGTTGCCGCGCGCCACCGCCCGGGCGGAGCAGACCGGGAAAGAAGCCCCCGGCTCGTGACCTGAGGGGCGAGAGTTTCCTCGTGTGATGCGCGAGGCGGTGAAAATGTGTCCGGTTACCGGACCAGCCATAGGCAGCGAGACCAACCAGTGCTACAAATGCCGCATGTCGGATGCATTCGCCCGATTCAGGCGTAGCTTCTGGCGCTTCAAGGCCGGCACGAGCCCACGCAGCGTCTGGGGGCAGGTCTTCCTTCTGCAGGCGGCCCTCGTGGTACTGCTCGTGGTCTGCGGCGTCATCGCTCTCGTCCTGCAGTCGGAGCGTGACACCAGCAGCGAAGCCCGGCGCCGGTCCATCGCCGTCGCGCAGACCTTCGCGCACTCCCCCGGCGTGCTGCAGGCGCTGAGCACCCCCGACCCGTCCAAGGTGCTCCAGCCCCTCACCGAGGCGGCACGCAAGTCCGCGGGCGTCGACTTCATCGTGGTCATGAACACCAAGGGCATCCGCTACACCCATCCCATGCCGAGCAAGATCGGGCACCGGTTCGTGGGCCAGATCGGGCCGTCCCTGGCCGGGAAGGTCTACACCGAGGAGGTCCACGGGCCGCTCGGCCACGAGGAACAGGCGACCGTTCCCATCTACGACACCCACGGCAAGGTCACAGCCCTCGTCTCCGCCGGGCTCAAGGTGAAGAACGTGACCAGCGAGGTGAACCGTCAGCTGCCGATCATCCTGGCCACCGGGGCCGGAGCACTGGTGGTGTCGACCGGCGGTACGGCGCTGGTGGGCCGGCGGCTGCGGCGGCAGACGCACAGCCTGGCACCGGACGAGATGACCCGCATGTACGAGCACCACGACACGGTGCTGCACTCGGTGCGTGAGGGCGTGCTCATCGTCGGGGACGAGGGGCGGCTGCTTCTCGTGAACGACGAGGCCAGACGGCTGCTGGAGCTGCCCCCCGATGCCGAGGGGCGCACCGTGCGGGAGCTGCCGGGCCTCGATCCCGCGACGGTGGAACTGCTCGCCTGCGGGCGCGACGCCTCCGACGAGGTGCACTTCGCCGGGGGCCGGCTGCTGGCGGTCAACCAGCGGCCCACGGACCGGGCGAGCGGCGTGTGCGCCACCGTGGTGACACTCCGGGACTGCACCGAGCTGCAGGCCGTCACCGGCCGGGCGGAGGTGACACGGGAGCGGCTGGAGCTGCTGTACGACGCGGGCCTGGGCATCGGCAGCAGCCTCGACGTGATGCAGACGGCCGACGAGCTGGCGCGGGTGGCCGTACCCCGCTTCGCCGACTTCGTCACCGTGGACCTGGCCGACGCCGTGCTGCACGGCGAGGAACCGGCTCCCACGGCGACGGACATGCGGCGCGTGGCGGTGAGCGGCATCCGCGACGATCACCCCCTCTACGAGAAGGGCCGGCTGATCGACTTCCTGCCCTCCACCCCGCAGGCCCGCGGCTACAGCGCCGGCCGCACCGAGCTGGTGACCGACCTGGCGACCGCCGGCGGCTGGCGCGAGCAGGATCCGCAGCGCGCCCGTCAGATACTGGACTACGGCATCCACTCGCTCATCTCCGCCCCCATACAGGCCCGCGGCATCGTCCTGGGCATCGCCAACTTCTGGCGTTCCAAGCGGGAGGCCTTCGACGAGGAGGAGCTGTCGCTGGCGGAGGAGCTGGTGGCGCGCGCCGCGGTCAGCATCGACAACGCCCGCCGGTACACCCGCGAGCACGCGCTGGCCGTCACCCTCCAGCGCAGCCTGCTGCCGCGGGCGCTGCCCCCGCAGAGCGCCCTCGACGTGGCCTACCGCTATCTCCCCGCCCAGTCGGGGGTGAGCGGCGACTGGTTCGACGTGATCCCGCTGCCGGGGACCCGGGTGGCGCTGGCCGTCGGCGATGTCGTCGGGCACGGTCTGCACGCCGCCGCGACGATGGGCCGGCTGCGGACCGCGGTGCACAACTTCTCCACCCTCGACCTGCCGCCCGACGAGCTGCTCAGCCACTTGGACGACCTGGTCGGCCGCATCGACCAGGACGAGGCCTGTGCGGAGACGGCCGGCGAGATCGTGGGCGCGACCTGCGTGTACGCGATCTACGACCCGGTGACGCGGCGCTGCGTGATGGCGCGGGCCGGGCATCTGGCGCCCGCGCTGGTGGCGCCCGACGGCAGCGTTACCTTCCCTGATGTGCCGGCCGGGCCGCCGCTGGGCCTCGGCGGCATGCCGTTCCAGGCGGCGGAGTTCGAGCTGGCGGAGGGCAGCCAGCTCGCGCTGTACACCGACGGCCTGGTCGAGGACCGCTCGCGCGACCTCGACGTGGGGATGGAGCTGCTGCGCCGGTCGCTGGCGGGGCACCCCGACCGGCCGCCGGAGGAGAGCTGCCAGGCGGTGCTGGAGGAGCTGCTGCCCGAGCGCCCCAGGGACGACGTCGCCCTGCTCATCGCGCGCACCCGGGCGCTGCCGGCCGAGCGGGTCGCCGACTGGGACGTGCCACGCGACCCGGCCGCCGTGTCGGGGATGCGCGCGGCCGTGTCCGAGAAGCTGGCGGAGTGGGGCCTGTCCGAGCTGGGCTTCGGCATGGAACTCGTGCTGAGCGAGCTGATCACCAATGCCATCCGCTACGGCTCCGACCCGATCCATGTACGGCTGATCCATGACCGCACGCTGATCTGCGAGGTCGCCGACGGCAGCAGCACCTCGCCGCATCTGCGGTACGCGGCGACGACCGACGAGGGCGGACGGGGCCTGTTCCTGGTCTCGCAACTGGCCGAACGCTGGGGCACCCGGTACACCCCGCAGGGCAAGGTGATCTGGGCCGAGCTGACGGTGCCGGACCTGGACGCGCTGCTCGCGGAGTGAGGCGGCGCGTTCTTCGCGGACCGGGGCGGACCGACGCGTGCTGAGGTCAGGCGGAGCTGCCGAGCGGGCGGGAGGCCCGGCGTCCGGCGGCGGGTGCGCGGGCCGGCGCCGGGTGTCCGGACAGTGGGAACGACGGGCCGGTTGCGGGGAACTCCGCTGTGAACTCCGTCCGGCCGGGGGCGCTGTCCGCTCGGACGGTGCCGCCGTGGGCGCGGGTGATCGCCGCCGCCACGGCCAGCCCCAGGCCCGAGCCGCCCTCGCTGAGGCCCGTGCGGGCGCGGGAGGCATCGGCGCGGGTGAAGGGGTCGAAGACCGCGGGGAGGAGGTCGCGCGGGATGCCGGGGCCGTCGTCTCGGACCCGGAGGGTGTGGTGGCCGGCGGTGGTCTCGACGGCGACGCTGACCGTCGTACCGGGCGGGGTGTGCACGCGGGCGTTGGCCAGCAGGGCGGACACCACCTGCCGCAGGCGTGGGCCGTCGCCCGTGACCAGGAGCGGGAATTCCAGGGGCAGTTCGACCCGCCATACGTGGTCCGCGCCGGCCGTGCGGGCGTCCCGTACCTCCTCCGCGACCACCACCGCGAGGTCCACCTCGGCCGACTGGAGGGGCCCGCCCTCGGCGAGGCGGGCGAGCAGCAGCAGGTTCTCGACCAGGCCGGTCATCCGGGCCGACTCCGCGCCGATCCGGCGCCAGGCGAGATCGGCGGTGCCGCCGGATCCGGGGCCGCGGTTCATCAGCTCGGCGTACCCGGCGATGGAGGCGAGCGGGGTGCGCAGTTCGTGGCCGGCGTCGGCGATGAAGCGGCGCATGCGTTCCTCGCTGCGCCGGCGTTCGGCGAACGAGGCCTCGACCTGGTCGATCATCCGGTTGAGGGCCACACCGACCTGGCCGGCCTCGGTGCCGGGGTCGGCGTCGGGTGCGGGGACCCGGGCGAGGACGGTGGGCCGGTCCGCTCCTAGCGGCGCCCGGGCGACCTGGGCGGCGGTGGCGGCGACCCGGCCGAACGGGCGCAGCTGCCGACGTACGGCGAGGGTGCAGCCGCCGCCCGCGAGTGCGAGTGCGACGGCGCCGGCCGCGGCCTCGATCCGGACGAGTCCGTCGAGGGTGTGCCGTAGGTCGTCCATGGGCAGGCCGGCCAGGACGCGGATGCCGCTCGCGTCGAGCGCGGTGACACGGTAGGTGCCGAGGCCGGGGACGGTACGGGTGCGGGCCGCGCCGTCGTCGGGGACGCCGGCGAGGGCGGAGCGCTGGGCCGCGGTGAGCGCGCGGGGGCGGTCGTCCCGGCGGACGACCGCGGCGGCCAGGACCTCGCCGCCGGTGTCGAACCGGGCGGCGAGGAGTCCGGAGGGTTGGCCGCCGGTACCGAGGAAGGCGAGGTCGGCGGGGCGTTCGGGGTGGCGCGCGGCACCGGTCACCCCGTGCTCGGCGGCGTCGCTGACCCGGCCGTCCAACTCGGCGGTCAGATAGGCGCGTTGAGCGAGGACGGTGGTGAGCGCGAGCCCGCCGCACACGGAGACGAGGATCGCGGTGAGGAGGAGCGGCAGGCGGGTGCGCAGCGGGCGGGGTGAGCGGCGGGTGCGGGACAGGGGGCGGCGAGTCATCTCGGGGTTTCCTCTCCGCGCTCTTGCCGACATGTGGCAATCCTGTACCGGTCCGCTGAGGGAAGGCTGTGTTCCACCTGAGCCAGGGCGATGACCTGGGCGCGGAGTCGCGGTACGGCAAAGGGCCGCACCCCCGGCACAGGGATGCGGCCCTCAGGACCAGCTCTGCAGGTTACTTGCGGATCAGGTTCCGCAGCACGTACTGCATGATGCCGCCGTTGCGGTAGTAGTCGGCCTCACCGGGGGTGTCGATGCGGACGACCGCGTCGAACTCGACACCGGTGTCGGTGCTGACCTTGACCGTGCGCGGCGTGGTGCCCTCGTTCAGCTCGGTCACGCCCGAGAAGGAGAAGGTCTCCTCACCGGTCAGGCCGAGGGACGCGGCGGAGGCGCCCTCCGGGAACTGCAGCGGCAGGACGCCCATGCCGATGAGGTTCGAGCGGTGGATGCGCTCGTACGACTCGGCGATGACGGCCTTCACGCCCAGGAGCGCGGTGCCCTTGGCGGCCCAGTCGCGGGACGAGCCGGAGCCGTACTCCTTGCCGGCCAGGACGACCAGCGGGGTGCCGGCGGCCTGGTAGTTCTGCGAGGCGTCGTAGATGAAGGAGACCGGGCCGCCCTCCTGCGTGAAGTCGCGCGTGTAGCCGCCCTCGGTGCCCGGCGCGATCTGGTTGCGCAGACGGATGTTGGCGAACGTACCGCGGATCATGACCTCGTGGTTGCCTCGGCGGGAGCCGTAGCTGTTGAAGTCGCGGCGCTCCACACCGTGCTCGGTGAGGTACTGGCCGGCCGGCGTGTCGGCCTTGATCGCGCCGGCCGGGGAGATGTGGTCGGTGGTGACCGAGTCGCCCAGCTTGGCGAGGACGCGGGCGCCGGCGATGTCGGTGACCGGGGCCGGCTCCATGCCCATGCCCTCGAAGTACGGGGGCTTGCGGACGTAGGTGGACTCGGCGTCCCACTCGAAGGTGTTGCCGGTCGGGACCGGGAGCGACTGCCACTGGGCGTCGCCCGCGAAGACGTCGGCGTAGGACTTCTCGAACATGTCCTCGCCGATGGCGTTGGCGACGACGTCGTTGACCTCGGCCTCGGTCGGCCAGATGTCCTTCAGGTAGACCGGGTTGCCGTCCTGGTCGGTGCCCAGGGCGTCACGGGTGATGTCCACCTTCATGGAGCCCGCGATGGCGTACGCGACGACCAGCGGCGGGGACGCCAGGTAGTTCATCTTGACGTCGGGGTTGATCCGGCCCTCGAAGTTGCGGTTGCCGGACAGGACCGAGGTGACCGCGAGGTCGTGGTCGTTGACGGCCTTGGAGACCTCCTCCGGCAGCGGACCGGAGTTGCCGATGCAGGTGGTGCAGCCGTAGCCGACGAGGTTGAAGCCCAGCTTGTCCAGGTACGGGGTGAGGCCGGCCTTCTCGAAGTAGTCGGTGACGACCTTCGAACCCGGGGCGAGGGTGGACTTGACCCACGGCTTGCGGGTCAGGCCCTTCTCGACCGCCTTCTTGGCGACCAGGGCGGCGCCGATCATGACGTACGGGTTGGACGTGTTGGTGCAGGAGGTGATGGCCGCGACCGTCACCGCACCGTGGTCCAGCTCGTAGGTCGTGCCGTCGGGGGCGGTGACCGGAACCGGGTTGGACGGGAAGCCGTTGGGGTGGACGGCCGGGGCGTCGGAGGCCGGGAAGGACTCCTTGCCCGCCTCGTCTGCGTCGTCCACGTAGTTGCGGACGTCCAGCTTGAACTGCTCGGCGGCGTTGGCGAGGACGATGCGGTCCTGCGGGCGCTTCGGCCCGGCGATGGACGGCACGACCGTGGACAGGTCCAGTTCGAGCTTCTCGGAGAAGTCCGGCTCGGCCTTCGGGTCCAGCCAGAGGCCCTGCTGCTTGGCGTAGGTCTCGACGAGCGCGACCTGCTGCTCGGAGCGGCCGGTCAGGCGCAGGTAGTTCAGGGTCTCGTCGTCGATCGGGAAGATCGCGGCGGTGGAGCCGAACTCCGGCGACATGTTGCCGATGGTGGCGCGGTTGGCGAGGCTCGTGGCCGCCACACCCTCGCCGTAGAACTCCACGAACTTGCCGACCACACCGTGCTTGCGGAGCATCTCGGTGATGGTGAGCACGAGGTCGGTGGCGGTGGTGCCGGGCTGCAGCTCACCGGTGAGCTTGAAGCCGACGACGCGCGGGATGAGCATGGAGACCGGCTGGCCGAGCATGGCGGCCTCGGCCTCGATGCCGCCGACGCCCCAGCCGAGGACGCCGAGGCCGTTGACCATGGTGGTGTGCGAGTCGGTGCCGACGAGGGTGTCGGGGTAGGCCTTGCCGTCGCGGACCATGACGACGCGGGCCAGGTGCTCGATGTTCACCTGGTGGACGATGCCGGTGCCCGGCGGGACGACCTTGAACTCGTCGAAGGCGGTCTGGCCCCAGCGCAGGAACTGGTAGCGCTCCTTGTTACGGCCGTACTCCAGCTCGACGTTCTGCTTGAAGGCGTCGTTCGTGCCGAACTTGTCGGCGATGACGGAGTGGTCGATGACCAGCTCGGCCGGCGCCAGCGGGTTGATCTTGGCGGGATCACCGCCGAGCTCCTTCACGGCCTCACGCATCGTGGCGAGGTCCACGACACAGGGCACGCCGGTGAAGTCCTGCATGATCACGCGGGCCGGCGTGAACTGGATCTCCTGGCTGGGCTGGGCCTGGGAGTCCCAGTTGCCGAGGGCACGGATGTGGTCGGCGGTGATGTTCGCGCCGTCCTCCGTGCGGAGCAGGTTCTCCAGCAGGACCTTGAGGCTGTACGGCAGGCGGGCCGAGCCCTCCACCTTGTCCAGCCGGAAGATCTCGTACGACTCGTCGCCCACCTGCAGCGTGCTGCGGGCGTCGAAGCTGTTCGCCGACACGACAGTCTCCTTCATTGATGTGCGCGTACCACCGTCAATCGTGCCGCCACGCCGGTCTGGCCAATCCGCTAAGGTAAGGCTAAGTTAGGTAACCCTTAGTGGGTGACGGCTGCGGTGCGCCTAGGCAGATATCTCGATGTCGAGATAACTCTAGTACATGGGCGCGGAATGGTCATGCACGGGCGGGGTTGATCTCTCGCGGCGAAGGTTGAGCACGCGGGTTCCGTTGGAACAAGGGCGACCGCAGCTTCCCGGGCTGGTACTACGCGGTGACCACCGGCGGGCACGTGGGCCACGAGTCGTGGCTGGAGCGGGACCGCACCTCCCAGCCGTTGTGGCTGCACTGGCGCGAGGGGAGCAAGCGGCGGCGGCACGCGCCTGACTACGCCGCCCTCAGCGGACGCTCGACGGAGGTCCTGGCAAAAACCCTTGTGAATGCCGGCCCAGCCGCCGAGCCGCCCCCTCCGACCTCCGCCTTCAACACCACCCAGCGCTGAATGACAACGGCCACAACATCACGTCGACTGGACGTCGATGTCGGCCTTTCTTCTTACCTCGTTCGCAGACAAGAGAGTCAGCGCTGGACACGAGAGCAACTCCCTGACCTCGTAACGAAGCTGGCAGACGCAGCGTTCCGCTGGGAACTCGTCGGCAGACCGTCACGCAAGATCGAGGCTAGGACGAATCCAGGACGGCCCAAGGACACGTTTTCGTAGCCTCCGTGTTGTTCAGCCCGTTCCGGCGCGATGGGCTACCGGCCACGTTTGTTGGCGCTCCAGAAGCACCGCGCAGTCAATGCCGTTGCGCACGCACCGGCAACACGAGACGAGGGGAAACCGTGTCTGCACTGCCTAGAGCACGCAAGTTCCGCCGCACCATCGCCATGACCACCGCCGTGCTCGCTCTCGCCGGCGGAACCGCATTCGGCGCCGCCACCACGGCGACCGCCGCTGACGCCGCGCCCGCAACCATCAGCGTCACCAGCGGCGCGGCTCACCCCGCGCAGCACCACATTCCGCGCACGAGCACGGCGACACCGAGCGTGACCACCACGTGCAACCCGCGGGTCTGGATCGGGGACCAGGCACCGTACGGCTGGCAGGGTTGGATCACCGCCGGATGGGTCCAGCAGTACTGGAACCAGTGCACCGATCATGTGGGCGTCTACTGGTGGTGGAACCAGGACTTCATCAACCGGGTCGGCGGAACGGCGACCATCAAGGTCAGCTCCCCCTACGGGCCGCTCCTGGCATCTGGCATCGTCAACACGAGCTACACCCAGTGGTACTTCGAGGCGACGCAGTGGACCCACGGCACGCCGAGCCCCGACGCCTGGCGTGCAGGTGCGGAGGTCAACTCCAGCGGCTGCACCGAGTGGGCCACGCTGCACTGGTACGGCGGCCAGGACTGGGATGGCGACCGTGGCGGCTGCAACGACCCGTACGCCCCGTACCCGGATGGAACCCAGCCGTGATCCGGCCGTCGTCGGGCTACCGCCCAACCGGCTGACCTAGCCTGAGGGCCTTTCCGGCCGCCGGTGCAGATGTCGCAATCCACACCTGGCCAGAAGGCTCTCGCACAGACGGGCACCCAGGGTGGTCGGCTTCACTCGAATGGCCTAGTGCGCGTGCCAGGGGGCGAGCGCACGCCCACAGTGGTCACCGAGAGTTCACCGATCACGTGATCGAAGGGGTCCACATGACCAAGACGATCAAGCGTGGGAAAGGCTCCGAAGCGTGCCCCCGTGGCTACTACGCGCTGTACGACCACCCCAACTGCAACAACTCCGTCCCGGGCAGGGTCCTGGTCGCCGACGAGTCGGTCGGAAACTTCAGGGACGCCGGGGACTCCAGCTTCAACGACTCGGTGACCTGTGTGGTGAACAAGACCACCCGGACGCTGGAGCTCTATGAGCACGAGAAGAGCGGCGGTGAGCGCGTTGATATACCACCCGGCGGCCCGTACGACCTGCGCTACATCAAGAACGCCAACGGCAAGAGCCTGAGCGACCTCGTCTCCTCGACGCGCTTGGGTGACCCGCCGTCGCCCGGACTGATCGAGGGCTTCCGCCGACTCGGATACCAAGTGGCGGGCGGCAAGGTCGACAAGGACACCGGTACAGGCCAGGGCTCCTCCGGTCCGCTCGGCCGCGTCGCCGACCTCGGCTTCGTGGCGACCGGCGGCAAGATGGCCGGCAAGGACACACAATCCGAGCAAGTGGCCGCCGCGGAGAAAAAGGCTGCCCAGAAGGCCGCAGCGACGCCACTGGTGTTCGGCGTGAGCATCAAAACCGCCAAAGAGGACTGGGCCGGTACCGACGACGACGTGCTCTGCCGGTTCCAACGCGCCGACCGCAAGTCGGAGTGGGTCAAGCTGGACTCCGCAGCAAACGATTTCGAGGCCGGTTCTTGGAGGACCTACCAGGTCTCCATGCCAGGCGATTTCGGCACCCCCCAGCGCATCGCGCTCAAGACGAGCGGTGACGACAAGTGGCTCCTCGAGTGGGTCGTCGTGACCCTCCCCGACCAGACGTATCTGCACGCCCCCTACCTCAACGACACGTATATATGGATCAGCCAAGGCACACCCAAGGTGGGCGAAGCAGGTAGCTGGCCGTGGAGGCATGAGGCCGACTTGTACCTCGGCCCCGGGGACAAGGCAGTCAAAGGCGAGAAGAACCCAGACGCGGAAAACGCACCAGAGACATGGGGGGAAAGCATGATGAAACGGGTGAGGGGAAAGTAGCCCCGGCTGCGGCACTGCCCGGTTGCCACCCCGTGTGGCAACCGGGCAGTGTCCGGTCGCAACGAAGCGAGTCGCCACCGCTCCGTCCCGGTGAACCCGGTTAACATGCACGGCTGTTACGCACGCCATCCATGACCCGCGCCGACCGGGCCGGGTCCGCATCGCTCCGCGACTGGCATGCATACCTGATTTCGGGCGATATTGGCGGATTTGACAGAATCTTTCGGGTGAAGTCGGACGTAAAACGCCAGACGTCACCGACGTCACGTCACTCGAATGGACCCCCCTGACGGGTGTCATCTCATATCTGAGATAGCCTCAGCCTCATGGCAGACGACTACCTCGTACGCATCGGCAAGCTCATCCGTGACGCCCGGCAACACAGAGGCTGGACACAGACGCAGCTCGCGGAGGCGCTCGGCACCAGTCAGAGCGCGGTGAACCGCATCGAGCGTGGGAACCAGAACATCAGCCTTGAGATGATCGCCCGGATCGGTGAAGCCCTGGACAGCGAGATCGTGTCGCTGGGGTACGCAGGGCCGATGCATCTGCGAGTCGTCGGCGGTCGCCGGCTGTCCGGCGCCATCGACGTCAAGACGAGCAAGAACGCCTGTGTGGCGCTGCTGTGCGCGTCCCTGCTCAACAAGGGCCGCACCGTGCTGCGCCGGGTGGCCCGCATCGAGGAGGTGTACCGCCTGCTGGAGGTGCTGAACTCCATCGGCGTGCGCACCCGCTGGATCAACGACGGCGTCGATCTGGAGCTGGTGCCGCCGGCCGAGCTGGAGATGGCGGCGATCGACGCGGACGCCGCCGTACGCACGCGGTCCATCATCATGTTCTTCGGTCCGCTGCTGCACCGCATGGACCACTTCAAGCTGCCGTACGCCGGTGGCTGCGACCTCGGCACCCGGACCATCGAGCCGCACATGATCGCGCTGCGCCGGTTCGGCCTGGACATCGCGGCCACCGAGGGCCAGTACCACGCCCAGGTCGACCGCACGGTCCGGCCCGACCGCCCGATCGTGCTGACCGAGCGCGGCGACACCGTGACCGAGAACGCTCTGCTGGCCGCCGCCCGGTACGACGGCGTCACGGTCATCCGCAACGCCTCCTCCAACTACATGGTCCAGGACCTGTGCTTCTTCCTGGAGGCGCTCGGCGTCAAGGTCGAGGGCATCGGCACCACCACGCTCACCGTGCACGGCGTGCCGAACATCGACGTCGACGTGGACTACTCCCCCTCCGAGGACCCGGTCGAGGCGATGAGCCTCTTGGCCGCCGCCGTGGTGACCGAGTCGGAGCTGACGGTGCGCCGGGTGCCGATCGAGTTCCTGGAGATCGAGCTGGCGGTCCTGGAGGAGATGGGCCTCGACCACGACCGAAGCCCCGAGTACTGCGCGGACAACGGCCGTACGCGCCTGGTGGACCTCACGGTCCGCCCCTCCAAGCTCGAAGCCCCCATCGACAAGATCCACCCCATGCCCTTCCCGGGCCTGAACATCGACAACGTACCGTTCTTCGCGGCCATCGCGGCGGTCGCGCAGGGCAAGACCCTGATCCACGACTGGGTCTACGACAACCGGGCGATCTACCTCACGGACCTCAACCGCCTCGGCGGCCGGCTCCAGCTCCTGGACCCGCATCGCGTCCTGGTCGAGGGCCCGACGCGCTGGCGCGCCGCCGAGATGATGTGCCCGCCGGCCCTGCGCCCCGCCGTGGTCGTCCTGCTGGCGATGATGGCGGCCGAGGGCACGTCGGTGCTGCGCAACGTGTATGTCATCAACCGGGGTTACGAGGATCTTGCCGAGCGCCTGAATTCGATCGGAGCGCAGATCGAGACCTTCCGGGACATCTAGGAGCCCGGACCGCCCGACAGCGAGAACCCCGCCCCGGAATTGCCGGAGCGGGGTTTGTCCATGCCTCGGAAATGTCCTGCTGAAGCCGAGCGGGCTCGTTACGGTGCCCGCATGTCAGAGCAGATACGACTTGTCATCCTGATCACCACCCTCCCCGGCCGGGGTCACGAGCAGATCGCCGCCTTCGAACGCCTCGCCCCGACCGTCCGCGCCGAAGAGGGGTGCCTGCGCTACGACCTGCACCAGGTGGCCGGCGACCCGGACCGGTTCGTCCTGATCGAACAGTGGGCCGGCCGGCAAGCCCTCGATGCCCATGACGCCGCCCCCCACATGGTCGAAGCCGACGCCGCCAACAAGGCGTTCCGCGCCGGGCCGGCCGAGGTGATCCGTCTGGCGGCTGACCCCGTGGCTTGATGTGCCCCGTCGGGGTCCTGCGGCCGTGGGCGGAGCAGGGCCGTGTCCCGTTCGACGGTAGGCGGTTGACATTCAGTCAAACAGTGGCCGACGCGCCGTATGCCTCTTCCGCCGCCGGACACGGCGGGTGATGCTCTGCTCACCGGGGGACATCAGGAGCTTACGACCGAGCCACGGAGGACTGGACGATGCCGCTCGGAAGGATCGCCGTGTACAACGACGCGGACGGCGTGGGCATCATCACCGGTGAGGACGGCGAGCTGCGCCCGTTCTCCGGCATGGAGACGCAGACCACGCGCGAGGGGCAGCGGGTGCTTTTCGACGTCGTCGGCAAGAAGGCCACGAATGTGATCGCCATTCGGTGACGCGTGCCGGGCCGGCCCTACGATCGGCTCATGCGAGGGTGGAAGAAGAGCCTGGACGCGGCCGGCGTCCGGGAACCAGGACTGCGTGCGGACTACGACCGGCAGCGGCAGCTGGTGCGGAGATTCCGGCGCACCGCTTACCTGGCCGCCAGGCTGCTGCTGCCGGGGCCGTTGCTGCCGCACGTGGTGGCCATGACCGCCGTGATGCACCACGGGGACAACGTCCTGGACACCGGGCCGCTGCCACAGCGCGAGGCGGCCTGGGCCGACTGGGAGCAGCGGGTGCAGGAGGCGTTGAAGACCGGGACGAGTGACACCCCGCTGCTGCGTGCGCTCGTGCACACCGTGTCCGCCCGGCCTCGGCTGCGCGAGACCGTGGAGACCTATCTGGAGACCGCCACGGCCGAACTGCGCTTCGCCGGCTTCGCCACCGAGGCCGACTATCAGGCCTATGTGGACGCCTACTCGTTCCCCGCCTTCATGCTGGTCGCGGACCTGCTCGGGCCGGATGACGACGACCGGGGGTACCGGGCCGCGTGCCGGACCTTCATCGACGGCAGCCAGCGGCTCGACTTCGTCAACGACCTCGCCGAGGACCTGCGGGAGGGTCGCGTGGGCATCCCGGCGGCCACCCTGGAACGCTTCTCGCTCGGCGCGGCCGAGCTGGCGGCGGGCCGCTCCGGCGGCTTGGACGCGCTGGTGGCGGACCAAGTCGCCGTCGCCCGCGCCTCCTTGACGGCCGCCCGGGAGCTGCCCACGCTGATCCCGGCTCCCGGACGGCGGCTCGTGCGTGCGCTGGTCGAGATCGAACTGCTCACCGCGGACGCGGTACGGGCGCGCGGCGCCGGGGTGCTGCGCGGTTCCGTGAGCCCGCCGCCGGTCCGGGCCCTACGCGTTCTCGTGCGCCGGAACTGAAGCCCCGGGGGCGGCGGATACGGAGACGCGGCCGGCCCAGGGGATCCAGAACGCCGTCACCGTGACGATCAGGGCCGATACGGCAACCGTGGTCATGCCCAGGGTCAGGTTCGTCGCGCCCGCCACGAAGCCGATCAGGGCGGGGCCCGCCAGGAGGCCCGTGGTGCCCATCGCGGCGACCAGCGCCAGGGCGTCGGAGCCGTGGCCTGCGGCCACGACGTAGACGCACGGGGTGATGGCGGCCGCGCCGAGGCCGACGCAGGCGCTGCCGGCCCGGACCACCCGGCCGTCGCCGAAGCGGGTGCGCCAGCGGTCCGCGCGCAGGCGGGCCAGCAGCATCATCACGGAGACGACCGCGATGCCCAGCGGCGCCACCGTCGCGGACGCCTTGACCTCGTCCTTCAGGTAGAGCGTCGACCAGTCGTTCATGGCGCCCTCGGTGATCGTGCCGAAGGCCATGGCGCAGCCCATCAGGAGGGTCGTCCAGGAGGGGAGGGTCCAACGGCCCATGCGGCGAGGCTCGTTGGGTCTGTCCGGTTCCGTGTGGGTCAGCAGGGCGGGGCGGGCGCACACGAGCAGGAGCAGCAACAGAGCGCCGGCCAGGGCGAAATGGCCCGGGAGGGAGGTGGTCAGCGTCGTCACACCTGAGCTGAGCAGGGCCGCGGCGAGCAGGCCCGCGCTGAACGTGGCGTGCAGCTGGGACATGGCGGTGCGGTCGTACGTCTGCTCCAGCGCGGCTCCCTGGGCGTTCATGGCCACGTTCAGGCAGCCGACCGCGACCCCGTCCACGCACACGGCCAGCAGCGCCAGCGGGTAGTCGGGTACGGCGGACAGGGCCGCCAGTACGGCGATCAGGCACCCGGCCGAGGCCAGGGACAGCCGACGGGAGCCGAGGCGGCGCATCAGGACGGCGACCAGCGGGAAGGAGGCCGCCGCGCCGGCCCCGCAGGCCATCAGCAGCAGGCCCACCTCCCCGGCTCCCAGGTCCAGCCGGGTCTTGAGCGCGGGGAGTCGGGATACCCAGGTGCCGTACTGGAAGCCGAGGAAGCAGAAGAGCGCGGCGATCGACCACTTGGCGCGCCGGAAGGAGGGCGTGGCCATCAGCTCGCCTCCCGCAGTGCGACCAGCCGCGCCGACATGTACACCGCGCCGCTGCCGTAACCGGCCGGCAGGCGCGCCTCATGATGCGGCCGGTAGCCGTTGGCCCGCCAGAACGGTTCCTTGCCGGCGACCGCGATCAGCGACATGGTCTCGAAGCCGCGGGTTCGGGCCGCGTCTGTGAGGTGGCGGACCAGCCGGGTGCCCAGCCCTCTGCGCCGTAGAGGAGTGGTGATGACGAGGTCGTGCAGATGGAGGTTGGCGGAGTGGTGGACCGTCTGCTCGGCCCGGATCAGGTCGGGGTAGTGGAACCTCGGGTAGGGCAGCGCCAGTACATAGCCCGCGATCCGGCCGTCGCGGTCCAGGACGAAGCAGGTTCCCGCCGCGGCCCGGGAGCGCAGCGCGGCCTCGCCCTCGGTGAGCGAGGTGTCCGCGTACGCCTCGGCCTCCAGGGCCGCGACCTGGGGCCAGTCGGCCTCGGTGACTGCCCGTATGAGGTCTCGCATGTCAGTGCTGTCCTTCCTGGCCGCGTACGCAGACGCACGGCAGCGGGCGGATGCCGTTGAAGCCCTGGGTCATGTAGCTGGTGGCGTAGGCGCCGGCGGAGAGGATCCAGACCGGGTCGCCGGAGGTGAGGGACGCGGGGACGCGCACCGGGTGCCGGCCGTCGCCGTAGGCGTCGTCGCTGTCGCAGGTGGGGCCGGCGACGATCGCGGAGACGTACTCCTGTGCTCCGAGGTGGTCCGGGAAGACCATCCGGTGCGTCAACTGGTCCATTTCGTAGAGGCCGTTGAACTTGCCGCAGCTCAGGTAGAGCCAGTGGGCCTCGGTTCCGTCCGGCTGCCGGCGCCGGGTCAGCCGGGAGACATGGGCGCGTACGGCGCCGTGGTCGGCGACCAGATGGCGGCCGGGTTCCATGACGAAGGCGAGCGGGGTGGAGGTGAGGGCGCGCAGGTGGTCCATGCCCTCGCGGAGCACGGTGAAGATCTTGTCGAGGGGCGGGTCGAGGGGGTTGCCGAGCCGGTCCTGGTAGCCGAGCGCGGGCAGGCCGCCGCCGAGGTTGACGTGGTCGGGTACGATCCCCCGCCCGGCCAGCGCCGTCAGGGTCTCGGCGAGGGTGTCGAGGGCCTGCTGCCAGCCCTCCGCGGTCATCTGCTGGGAGCCGACGTGCACGGACAGGCCGGCCGGGGTGAGACCGGCCGCGCGGGCCGTGGCCAGCACACGGACGGCGTCGCCGGGAGCACAGCCGAACTTCCGGTTCAGGCCCCACAGCGCGCCGTCACCTCCGGTGGCCAGGCGGCAGAACACCCGTGCCCTTGGGGCGTGTGCGGCGATGGCGGAGACGTCCTCGACGCTGTCGGTGGCGAAGGTGCGGACACCTAGGCGGTGGGCTGCGGCGATGTCCTGGTCGGACTTGACTGTGTTGCCGTAGTGGATGCGGGGTGGCTGCGCGCCGGCGTTGAGGGCTTGGGTGATTTCGGCGGGGCTGGCGGCGTCGAAGCCGGCGCCGCGGGCGGCGAGGGTGTGCAGGACCTCGTCGACGGGGCAGGCCTTGAGGGCGAAGCGGATGCGGGTTTCGGGCAACTCACTCAGCATCGCGTCGTATTGGTGCTCTATGCCGGTGAGGTCGTAGATGATGCGGTCGGTGTCGCCCGAGGCGAGTGCAGTGGTGAGAGCTCCGCTGAGTGGTCGGGTGAGGGTTCGCAGTGGCTGGTCGCGCCCACGCGGCGGTAGCCGCACATCAGACACAGCCCCGCGCCCCTTGGGGGCGCTCATGTGCGGGCCGCCTCTATGAGTGCCGGCCAGGCCTGGGCCAGGTACGCGTAGTCCTCGATGTCCGCTTCGACCTCGTCCAGTAACCGATTGCGTTCCTCGGCCAGTCGGTCGGCGAACGTGGCGTATCGGCCGCCCAGCTTGCGGTACGCCATATCCACCCGGTCCAGCCGCCAGATGTTCTCCGTGCGGTCCAGGTCTTTGCTCTCCCGCAGGAGCTCCACGATCCGGTCGGCCCGCACCCGATGCCGCTCGTCCAGCAATCCGGCGCCTTCCGCCTCCATCCGGTCGTAGACGTCGTGGAAGTAGAGCATCGACAGCAGGAACTTCACGAACCGGCGTTGATAGGCCGGGAATCCCGTGTCGGTACGGCGTTCGGGGGTGTGGAAGTTCGCGATGTGGCGGTTGTGGAGGATGCCGGGGAGGCGGGCGTCGTGGATCAGATGGAGGAGGAAGTAGTCGCTGCCGATGGTGTCGGTGGCGGGTGGCAGTGGGATCCGCTCGTACACCGTGCGGTCGAAGGCGATGTTGCACATGTCGACGCGCATGGGGTCGACCAGGGTGAGGGTGGAGTGGTCGCCGGTGAAGGGTGCCGTGCCCGCGCCGGTGAAGGACTCCTCGACCAGGTCCCGTTTGAGGTCCTCCGGCCAGTCGGCGGGTGCCCAGAGACTGACCACGTCGTAGTACACGTCCTCGTCCAGCCGTCGTATCTCCCCTATGTCCACGGAGAGTTCGCCGATGAAGGAGGCTCCGGCGAGGGAGACCGGGCGGTGCAGCAGCTCCGGGGTAAGGTCGGTGCGGGTGACCCCGCCGGCCGCCTCGGTGGCGGGGCGGCCGAGGTACGGCAGCTCGTGGTGGACCGGGAACACCAGTTGCCCGGCGTGGAGTTGGTAGGTGCTGTCGGAGTCCCGGCGGTGCAGCGAGGCGCAGCCGAGGGCGGCGGCCAGCAGGAAGGCGCGGTTGGTGCAGGCGCCGTAGGAGACGGCGGGTGGGAGCATCAGGTGGAGCAGCCGGTCGGGGTCGGGCAGGCCCGCGCGCTCGATCGTCCGGAGCAGGAAGATGCGCTGGGCGTACTCGTCGAGGTGGTGGACGGTCACGTGCGGGACCGGTCGCAGGGCGGCGACGGTCCGGGCGTGTTCGGCGCGGGTGCGGGCCTCGGAGGAGTCGAGGATCAGGAGCTGGACGTCGGCGCCGAAGCGGTCGGTGGCATAGGCGGCCTCGGTGTGGAGGGCGGCGATGGCGGCGGAGCAGGCCCGGTTGGTGGGCAGGCAGAGGCAGACGCGGTTCACTGTGCCTCTTCCGTGGCGGCGGCCCAGGAGTCCAGTCCGAGCAGTCTCCGGCCCAGCGGGGTGAGCGTGGCCGGGCCGTAGCGGTCGGCCTCGGGCTCGCGGGCGTCGCCGAGCAGGGTGGCGTTCCACTCGGGGGTGGCGAGGGTGCGCCAGGAGTCGACGCGGGAGTCGCGCAGGGTGGTGTGCTCCTCCAGGGCGGGCATCATCGACAGGTACTGGACGGCTCGGACACCGTTGTCAGAGAGGTTCGGTGCGACGCCGTGCGCCAGCAGCCCGTTGAAGATGAGCAGGTCGCCGGCCTGGAGGTCGGGGCGGATCACCGGGAATTCGGCGCGGTCGGTGCCGGGCCGGACGGGATCACGGCCGGGCGGCTGGACCACGCGCCACTCCTCGAAGCGGCGGAAGAGCTCGGGGGCGCACTGGAAGCCGCCGAGTTCGGGCCGGGTGTCGCCCAGGGCGATGATGCCCTGGACGCGCTGCGGGAGGACGGCGAGGGTGGTGTCGACGTCCCAGTGCAGTTCTATGTCGAAGCCGTCGTCGGTGGGTGCGATCAGGGAGCGGGAACGGGTACGTATGTTGGGCGGGTTGAGGTTGAGCCGGTCCAGGGTGACCCACAGCTCTTCGCAGTCCCAGACGTCCACGAAGGCGTCGTAGACCCGCTGGGTCTGGCGGCTGTCCCAGAGGAGCTGGTGGTGGTAGGCCTCGACGAAGCCGTAGATGAACAGGTGCTGGTCCAGTTCGGAGCGGAACTCCGGCTCGGCGTACCAGGTTTCGGGGCAATCGGGGTCGAGGCCCTGGAACTGCCAGGCGAAGTCGAGGAGTTGCTTGGCCTCGCCGGGGGTGATGGCCTCACGGACGACGACGTAGCCGTACGTCTGCCAGAAGGCGAAGTCCGCCTCGGACAGCACCCGCAGGGGGCGGGACTTCGCGAGGTCGCGCAGGGGGGCCGGGGCGAGGTAGGTCTCGCCGTCGGCGCTGAAGTAGGGGCGTGTGGAGGCGGCTCGGTGGAGGAAGGGGTGGGGCGTTTGCATGCGATTCCTCTGGAACACAAGTGCGGTTGGGATCCGGGAAAAGAGCAAGGTCGAGTGGGCCGCCCGCGCCGGCGGGCGGCCGATGGGCCCGTGGGTCAGCCCGCTACGACGGCCTCGGCGGCCGCCACCGAGCAGACTCGGGCGGCGCCGTAGGTGGCGATGTGCAGGGCGCCGCGCGGGGCGGCCTGCGGCAGGCCCATCTCCACGACGACGGTGTCGGGGCGGGCGGTGAGCAGGGTGTCGAGGGCGGCACCCATCCAGGGGTGCCGGTGCTCGTCGCGGACCACGGCGACGATCCGCCGGCCCCGCAAGGCGGCGAGGGCCGCTTCACCGGCTCCCTCGCCGGAGAAGGAGGCGGATTCGGTGCCGGGCAGCAGCCGCTCCAGCTCGGCGGCGATGCCCCACGGGGTCTGGTCGCCGACGGCGATGTTGCGCTCCGGCTCGAACTGGGCG
>NZ_CM002285.1:2178090-2334763 GCF_000497445.1 Streptomyces roseochromogenus subsp. oscitans DS 12.976
CGGTCCAGCGGGCCAGGTCGCGCACCCGGGCGGCCGCGTCGGCGAGCCGTTCCTCGGGCAGTTCGCCGGAGCGTACGGCGGCCACGAGCGCGTCCCTGAGCCCCAGGACCGTACCCTCGTCGCACAGTCCGCCGCCGACGCAGATGGCATCGGCGCCGGCCGCGATCGCGAGGACCACGCCGTGCTCCAGGCCGTAGGTGCCGGAGATCGCGCGCATCTCCATGCCGTCGGTGACGATCAGGCCCTGGTAGCCGAGTTCGTCACGCAGCAGCTCGGTGAGGATGCGGCGGGAGAGGGTGCCGGGGCGGTCCGGGTCGAGGGCGGGCACGAGGATGTGCGCGCTCATGATCGCCCGGGTGCCGGCGGCGATGGCCGCACGGAACGGGGGCAGCTCACGGGCGTAGAGGGTGTCGGCGTCGACGTCGATGCGGGGTACGGCGTGGTGGGAGTCGACGTTGGTGTCGCCGTGGCCAGGGAAGTGCTTGGTGCAGGCGGCCACGCCGGTGGACTGGAGGCCCTCCACCCAGGCGGCGGTGTGCCGGGCGACCAGGTCGGTGCTCGCGCCGAAGGAGCGGACGCCGATGACGGGGTTGTCGGGGTTGGCGTTGACGTCGGCGGAGGGCGCCCAGTCGAAGTTGACGCCGCAGGCGGCCAGGCGCCGGCCCAGCTCGCGGGAGACGGCCCGGGTGAGGCCGGGGTCGTCCACGGCTCCGAGGGCGTGGTTGCCGGGGAAGGAGGAGCCGGTGCGCACGTCGAGGCGGGTGACGTCGCCGCTCTCCTCGTCGATGGCGACCAGCAGGTCGTCCCGCTCGGCCCTCAACTGGGCGGTGAGGGCGGCGACTTGGTCCTCGGTGACGACGTTGCGGCCGAACAGGGCGACGGAGGCGAGGCCCTCACCGAGACGGCGGCGCACCCAGTCGGGCGCGGTGGTGCCGTCGAACCCCGGCTGGAGGACGGCGAGGGCGTCCCGGGTGAGGGTGTCAGGGCCGGTGGCGAGTGTGGTCATCGGCGGGGTCATCCCTTCACGGCGCCGTCGGTCAGGCCGCTGACGGCCTTGCGTTGCAGGAAGATGAAGAGGATCAGGATGGGCAGCGCGAACAGCGACGAGGCGGCCATCGTGGCGCCCCAGTCGTCGCCGAAGGCGGTCTGGAACTGCGACAGCCACAGCGGCAGCGTCTGCTTCTCGATGTCCTTGTTGAGGATCAGGGCGAGCGGGAACTCGTTCCAGGCGGTGATGAACCCGAACAGCGAGGTGGCCATGAGGCCGGGCGCCAGCAGCGGGAAGATCACCTTGCGGAAGGCCTGCATCCGGGTGCAGCCGTCGACCATCGCCGACTCCTCCAGCTCCTTCGGCACGGCGGCGACGTAGCCGCGCAGCGTCAGGATGGTGAGGGGCAGCACCATCATCGTGTAGAAGACGGTGAGCGGGACCAGGCTGTTGAGCATGTCGTCATCGCGGACGATCATGTAGATGGCGATGATCATGACCTCCCAGGGGGCCATCTGCGCCAGCATGAAGGTCACGATGAGCCCGCGTCGCCCCCGGAACCGCATCCGCGCCAGGGCGAACGCGGCGAACAGGGCGATGACGAGCGAGCACAGCACCGAACAGACCGTGACGGTGACGGAGTTGAGGACCAGCGTCCAGAAGTGGTCGGCGTGGACGGCCTTCGTGAAGTGGCTGAAGGTGACGTTCGTCGGGAACCACACCGGGTTCTCGGAGATGATGTCGCCCGTGGGCTTGAAGGCCGTCGCGAACATCCAGTAGACGGGGAACACGAAGCCGGCGAAGAGGATGACGGCGGTCGCGTTGGGCCAGATACGGCCGAAGAGCGAGCGCTTCACAGCTCGTCCTCCTCTTGCTTGAGCACCATGCGCAGGTAGTACGAGGTGATGACGAGCAGCGCCAGGATGGTCAGGAAGGAGATCGCCGCGCCGACTCCGAAGTGCTGGTTGCCGACGCCCTCGACATAGGCGTAGATCGGCAGGGTCTCGGTGAGGCGGTCGGGGCCGCCCTCGTTGATGGCGAAGACCTGCGGGAACGCCTTGAAGACCCAGATGACCTCCAGGAAGGTCGTGGAGTAGAGGAACGGCCGCAGGAAGGGCAGGGTCACGGAGGTGAAGCTCTGCCAGGCGCCGGCGCCGTCCAGGGCGGCGGCCTCGTACAGCTCCTTGGGGATGGTGGTGGTGGCGGCGTACAGGTTGATCGCGACGAACGGGACCGACTGCCACACGATGAGCAGGATGATCACGGAGAAGGTGGAGAACTGGCTGCCCATCCAGTTGTAGTCGGCCATGGAGTGCCAGCCGAGCTTGTCCAGGACCCAGTTGACGACGCCGAAGCGCTGGGCGAACAGCCACTGGTAGACGGTGGTGGCCGCGATGTAGGGCATGGCCCAGGCGAGGACGAGGCCCACCAGGAGCGTGAGCCGCATCTTCTTGCCGAGGCGGGCCAGCAGCAGCCCGATCAGGGTGCCGAACACCATGATCAGGACGACGTTGGCGGCGGTGAAGAAGACCGAGCGCTCGACGACCTTCCAGAAGTCCGAACCGGTCAGGACTTTCCTGTAGTTGTCGACGCCGTTCCACTCGGTGAGGTGCTGGATGAGCTGCCGCGGGTTGAGGTTCTGGAACGACAGCATGCCGTTCTTGACCAGGGGCCAGCCGAGCAGGACCACTGTGGCCAGCAGTGCGGGCAGCAGGAGCAGGTAGGGGGCGGCTACGCCGCGGCGGGACGGGGACCCGGAGTCACGGTCCGCACCCCGCGGCGGCCCCGGTATCCGGGCCTTGCGGACAGCGGGCTCCCCGGCCGTGTCCGTGCCTTCGGTCTGCACTGACATGAATTGCCATCTCTTCCGTGGCCGTACGAACTCCGTGTGCCGTACGTGCGGACGGCACACGGAGCCGGGGGCGCCCGTCGTGGCACCCCCGGCGGGTCATCAGTTCTGCTGGGCCAGGCGCTTGTTGATCTCGCCCTCGACGTCCTTGGCGGCCGCCGCCGGGTCCTTGCCGGTGAGCACCGCGGTCATGTAGGACTTGATCGGGTTCGGGGTGTTCTCCACCGCGGCCCACGCGGGGATCAGCGGAGTGGTGCCACCCCCCGCGGCGGCGGGCGCGGCGGCCTCGGCGGCGGGGTTGCCCTTGACGTTGCCCTCCAGGGACGTCTTGTTCGGGACGATGCCGCTGAGCTTGGCCAGTTCGCCCTCGTACTGGTCGGACAGGGCGACCTTCAGGAACTCCTTGGCCAGGGACTGCTTCTTGCTGTTCTGGGCGACGGCGAGGTTGGAGCCGCCGAGGAAGACACCCTCGGGCTTGTCGGCGGTGGCGCCGGGGATGGTGAAGTAGCCGAGGTCCTTCTCGATGGACTTGTCGGCCTGGATGGCGGTGGCGGCCTCCCAGCCCATGCCGATGAACGCGCCGGTCTTGCCCTTGGCGAAGATCGTGGCCTGCTGCGGGGTGGCCTCGTCCTTGTCCTTGGGTGCCTTGGAGTAGGAGGCGTACTTCTTGTAGGTCTCCATGGCCGCGGCGACCTTCGGGTCGGCGAGGTTGGAGACGTACTTGTCGCCCTGCTTCTTCACCAGGTCGCCGCCCTGGCCGATGATCAGGCCGTCGAGGAAGTACCAGTTCTGGCCCGGCAGGTAGAGCGGCTCGGCGTCGGTCTTCTTGCCGATGGTGTCGAGGTCCTTGAAGAACTCGTCGCGGGTCTTCGGGGTGGACGTGATGCCGGCCTTCGCCCAGATCGCCTTGTTGTAGATGACGACGCGGTTGGCGAAGTACCAGGGCGCGGCGTACTGCTTGCCCTCGTACACGGAGGACTGGGAGACCGACGGCGTCCAGTCGGCGCCGATGTCCTTCTTGACGTCGGCGAGGTCGGCGAGGCCGCCGGTGGCCGCGTAGGCGGGGGTCTGGGTGTTGCCGACCTCCAGGACGTCCGGCGGGTTGTCCTCGGAGAGGGCGGTGGTGATCTTCTGCTGGATCCCGTCCCACTTCTGGATCTCGAACTTCACCTTCGCGCCGGTCTTCTTCTCGAAGGCGGCCTGGACGTCCTTCGTCCACTGCGGCGGCGCGGAGCCGTCCATGGTCCAGACCGTCAGCGTCTGGCCCTTCCAGCTGTCCGGTCCCGCGTCCTTGCCGCTGTCCTTGCCGCTGTTTCCGCCACACGCCGCAACGGAGACCATCATGCCCGCGATCGTGATCGCGGCAGCGAGCTTGCGCTTCACGCCACCCTCCTCAGGGATGCCTCTAACCCCCCACGCCCTCGGCGGTGACCTGCGTACGACGCTGTTGCACGTAGGGCTCGGGACCTGGCCACTAATGGTGTAGACCAGTACGGTGGAGCTTGGCCTAGACCTTTCAGGGTGTCAAGGGTGGTCCTGGACGGCGATTGCGGCCGTTACGAGAACGTCACCGGAGCGCGTCCGTCCGGATCCGCCCCTTTCGCCCGGGCGTCCGGCTGGACCGTACCCGCGGCAGCGAGTTGGACTAGACCATAGAGCAGTTGGTCGCTATAACGGGAGACCGTCGACACAGCCGGGAAGGCAGGCATGACCACCGACGTCAGCAGCGCCCAGCCGCACAGAGGGGCGTCCGGCCGCACCGCGCGCGTGCCGAAGTACTACCGGATCAAACAGCGACTGCTCGCCATGGCCGAGGAGCTGCAGCCCGGCTCGGCCATGCCGGCCGAGCGGCTGCTCGCCGTCCGCTTCGACACCTCCCGGACCACCATCCGGCAGGCGCTGCAGGAACTGGTCGGCGAGGGCCGCCTCGACCGGATCCAGGGCAAGGGCACCTTCGTCGCCCAGCCCAAGCTGTACCGCACGCTCCAGCTCACCTCGCACACCGAGGACATGCGCGCGCAGGGGCTCACGCCCGCCTCACAGGTGCTGGACGTCGGGGAGGTACCGGCCGACGAGCGGCTCGCGGGCCTGCTCGGCATCGGGATCGGCGAACGGGTGCTGCGCATCGAGCGGCTGCGGCTGGCCAGCGGCGACCCCATGGCGATCGAGACGACCCATCTCTCCACGCGCCGCTTTCCCGGTCTGCGTGCTTCCCTGGCCACGTACCCCTCGCTGTACACCGCGCTCGCCGAGGTGTACGGCGTCCATCTCGCGGAGGCCGACGAGACCATCGAGACCTCGCTGTCGACGCCGCGCGAGGCGCAGCTGCTCGCCACGGACGTGGGGTTGCCGATGCTGTTGCTGTCCCGGCATTCGCGGGACGCGGAGGGGAGGCCGGTGGAGTGGGTACGGTCGGTGTACCGGGGGTCGCGCTACAAGTTCGTGGCCGCGTTGCGCCGTCCGGCGGGGGGAGCGGTGGTACGGCGGGGGTAGTGCCGTCAGCCCGGGACCGCCGTCTCCACCCAGCTCTATCCAGCGGCGTACCGCGCGAGCAGTCCGTCGTCGAGCAGTGAGCCGGGCAGACGACGTGGGCGAGGACCGTGGGGCCCTCGTGCACCACGCCGCCGTCGACGGTGACTGTTCCGGCTCTTCTGCTTCCTGTGGCTCACCGTGCTCACCTCTGCCTGGCGCCCGTCACCGGGAACGCCACCCACGCAGGAGGCTGCACAACTACCGGAGCTGCGCTGTCTGTCATGGCGGGCGGCCGGGCGGGGTGACGGTCCGCGGGGCGATGTCCGGCGGCAGCAGCCGTTCCCAGTCGCGGTGGATGATGGCGCCGCTGCCCGCGTGGGGCAGCGGGAACAGCCGGATCGAGGTGTCGGGCGCGGGCTCCACGGGGTGGAACCAGTGCCCCTCGCCGGGCATCTGACTGTCCGGAGTGCCGATGGCGGTGGTCACGGTTGATTGCTCCCGACGGTGGTGGACGGGCCGAGGGCGCGTACCGCGGGCAGCAGCACCTCGGCGATCTCCTTCAACTGGGGCTCGGATTCGAGGGATCCGATCCGTACGACCAGGTGCCGGGCGCCGGCCCGGACGTAGCCGCCGAGCCACTCGGCGCACTTCTCGGCGCTGCCCCAGGCGTAGGCCTGGATGCCGCTCATCTGCTCCAGGGAGCGGCCGTAGTAGTGGCTGATGTAGTGCTCCAGTTCGGCCTTGGCGGCCGATTCACTGCTGTTCACGGTGACCGTGGCGTACAGCGCGGGGGTCACCGTGCGGCCCGCCTCCGCGGCGAGTTCGGCGATACGGCGGCGGGCGCGGGCGTAGGCGTCGACGTCCGGGAGGAAGGGGAGCCAGCCGTCGTAGCGGGTCGCCGCGCGGGCGAGGACCTTGGGGGTGTCGCTGCCGGCCAGCCAGAGCGGGGGGCCGCCGGGCACCGCCGGTACGGGGAGCCGGTCCAGGTGTTCCGCCTGCCAGAACTTTCCCTCGAACCCGGTGGGCTCGCCGTCCTCGCCCGAGCGCCAGGCCGTGCGCCACAGTGCGGTGATCTCGTCCAGGCGGCCGACGCGCCCCTGGAAGGGGGCGCCGACCGACGCGAACTCCTCCTCGGTCTCGGCCAAGGGGAAGCCCGAGCCGAGGCCCAGGATCAGCCTGTCGGCGGCGACATGGCTGAGGCTCGTGATCATGTTGGCGCCGATGAGGGGGTGGCGCAGGGCCGGGGTGAGGGCGGCCGTGCCGACGGTGATGCGGCGGGTGGCCGCCGCCGCGGCCGACAGGACGATCAGGGGGTCCAGGCGGGGGCGGGCGGTGAGGGAGTCTCCGGCCCACAGGGAGTCGAACCCGAGGGCTTCGGCCTGGCGGGCGAAGTCGAGCAGGGGGCGCGCCGCGTAGCTGCCCTTGATCGCCTGTTCGCGGGTGGGCAGCTGGATTCCGATACGCAGGGCCTCCGCGTTCACGGTCAAGCCGTTCATGATCAAATCTCTTCCCCTGGGTGACTTTGATGCACCGTCATAATGCGTGGCCCAGCGGCTCCCTGGGGGGTGTTGTCAGTACCCCGCACCGCGCGGCGCAGGATCTTGCCGGGCGGGTTGCGGGGCAGGGAGTCCGTGAAGTGGTACGTGCCCGGGATCTTGTGGTCGGCGATACGGCCGCGCGGAGAGAGCAGGAGTTCCCGGGGCCTGGCCGACGTGCCGGGGCGGAGGACAGATGTTCTGCCCGAGCGGCGCGGAGACCTCATCGGTGGCCCGGCCGCTCCGGCTGGCCGGGGTCAGGTGCCGGGCGCCGGGGGCGGCCGGCCTGCGGGCGGTGACCAGGCCGAGGGCGCCGAGCCCGCCGGTGACCAGGTAGGTGTGGTCGGCGCGGAGTCCGCTGGGCCCTGTCGTCACACTCGCGTCGTCCGCCCGGAGGACGGCTGCGTGCCCGCCGCGATGGGGTGCCCCCGCGCGAGCCCTGTTCGAGCGTGGGGGAGGCTCATGTCTCTGTAGGTGCGTGCTCTGGGGGTCCCCCCGGCCGAAGGCCGGCGGCGAGTGGGGGCACCTCCCACACCCTTGAGGAAGTGGGAGAGGGAGTTTGACGACAGGGCCTGGCGGCCCGGCGCGGGCGTGTGTTCGGCCGCTCGGCGGGGAACCGTCCCTCACCCCTGGTCGAGCGTGATGTCCTGGTCCTCGACGGCGTGGAATTCCGGCAGCAACAGAAGGCCGCCGGAGCGCAGTTCCGTGACCGTCACCTGCACATGGGCCTTGCCGGCCTTGAGGGGGTTCGGCGAGATCTTGCTGGTGTTCTCCCAGCGGTGCTCGGCACCGTCGCACTGGGCGGCGGTACCGCCGACGGGGTACACCGAGGTGCGGTCGCCCTGGCTGACCGAGGAGCTGACGAACGCCGTGCCGGTGACCCCGGTGCAGCGGTAGGTGCCGGAGAGCGTGATGGTGCCGTCCTTGGCGACATGGCCGGTCTTGTCGATGGTCACGGACTCGGTCGAGTCGGCGACGGCCGGGGCGACGGCGGCGCACAGCAGGGCGACGGCACCGAGGGCCGCGGCGAGGGCGGAGCGTGCTGGCATGGAGTACCTCCCGGTGGGGTGTGCTGAGGGCTTCCACTGGTACCGGGCGGCCGGGCCGCAGGGCGTGACCGTCACTCCTTCGGTGGCGCGTCATGGAAGCGTCCGGGAGTTGTCCGGGTGTTGTCACGCTTCACGACGCGCGGTTCCGGGGCGTTCACGGCGAGAGCATGGTCTGGGTATGACGGGCGGCGGCCGCACCCGCCGGCCCCTCACATCCCGCTGTGGAGGTGCGCCATGTGCTCCAACCAGTCCTCGTGCCCCGCGTCCGGCCCCGCCCCGCGGCACCCGGTGGCCGCCCATCCCGAGCAGGGCTGGACCTTGCTGTGCGACGGCTCGATCGTCTTCGACGACAGCGGCGAACTGCACCCGGACGGCAGCGTGATCCCGCCGTGCCGGGTACCGGCGGACCGGCCCGCGCTGGCGGTCTGACCGCCGCCGCCCACGACGGCGGTACGGCGAGCCCGCGGCGCCCAGCACGGTACGACGAACGCGCTCGGCCTACGGCAGCACCGCGAAACCGTCCAGCTCCACCAGTGCCTGCTGGTCCCACAGCCGTACGACCTCCAGGACCGCCATCGCCGGATAGTTACGTCCCGCCGACTCCCGCCAGATGCGGCCGAGTTGTCCGGCGTGGGTGCGGTACGCGGCGACGTCCGTGGCGTAGACGGTGACCCGGGCGAGGTCGGCGGGGGTGCCGCCGGCCGCGCGCAGGGCCGCGAGGAGGTTGCCGAGGGCCCGCTCGAACTGCTCGGGGAGCGTGTCGCCGACAACCTTGCCGTCGGCGTCGAGGGCGGTCTGCCCGGCGAGGAACACCACGCGGGAGCCGGAGGCGACGACGGCGTGCGAGAAGCCCGTGGGCGGGGACAGCTCGGGCGGGTTGACGCGCTCGGTCGTCATCGGGACCCCTCCTCGGTCTTCGCGTACAACTCCTTGGCGATGATGCCCCGTTGGACCTCGCTCGCGCCCTCGTAGATGCGCGGGGCCCGCACCTCGCGGTAGAGGTGTTCGAGGAGGTGGCCCCGGCGCAGGGCGCGGGCGCCGTGCAGCTGGACCGCGGTGTCGACGACGTACTGCGCGGTCTCGGTCGCGAGCAGCTTGGCCATCGCCGCGCGCCCCGGCACATCGGCGGCGCCCGCGTCGTACGCCGTCGCCGCCGCGTACACCATCAGCCGGGCCGCCTCCGTGCGCAGCGCCATCTCGGCGACCTGGTGGGAGACGGTCTGCAGGTCCCGCAGGGGGCCGCCGAAAGCCTCGCGGCGGCGGGTGTGGCCGAGGGTGGCCTCCAGCGCGGCCTGGGCCATGCCGACCGCGAAGGCGCCGACGCTGGGGCGGAACAGGTTCAGGGTGCCCATGGCGACGGCGAAGCCGCGGTCGGTCTCGCCGAGAACGTCGGCGGCGGTGACCGGTACGGCGTCGAAGTCCAGGGCGCCGATGGGGTGCGGCGAGAGCATCTCCAGCGCGCTGCCGGTGAGCCCGGGCCGGTCGGCCGGGACGAGGAAGGCGGTCACGCCACGGGCGCCGGCGCCAGGGGTGGTGCGGGCGAAGACGGTGTAGAAGTCGGCTTCGGGGGCGTTGGAGATCCAGCACTTCTCGCCGGTGAGCCGCCAGCCGTCACCGTCCGCCTCCGCCGCGAGGGCGAGCGCGGCCGCGTCCGAACCGGCGCCCGGCTCGCTCAGTGCGAAGGCGGCGACCGCGCTGCCCTCGGTGACAGCGGGCAGCCAGCGCTCGCGCTGGGCGGGGCTGCCGTGGGCGTGCACCGGATGGGCGCCCAGGCCCTGAAGGGCGAGGGCGGTCTCGGCCTCGGTGCAGGCCTGGGCGAGGGACTCCCGCATCAGGCACAGGTCCAGGGCACCGGAGGTGAACAGCCGCTCCAGGAGGCCCAGTCGGCCGAGTTCGGCGAGGAGCGGCCGGTTGACGTGTCCTGGTTCGCCCTTGTCGGCGAGCGGCCGCAGCCGCTGCGCGGCCAGGGAGCGCAGCTCGGCACACCAGGCGGTTTGCTCCGGTTCGAGCGAGAATGCGGGCACTGCCGGTCCTCCCTCCGGGACGGGCCGCCACGACCCCTCCCGTCGCCGTCCGGGGACCTCGGGCATGCCCCCGTCACCGCCTGACGTTATCGCGAAAGGTTGACTGCCGTCACCAAGGCGATACGCTCGATCCGCGAGCCCACCAGGACGCGGGTGCCTGCCGGGACACGGGTGCCCGTCAGGACGCCGGTGCCCACCACGACGCCCGTCTCGACGTTTGTCACGGCAAGGGGGCGAACCGCCATGCATCGCTCGGCCCACGTCGACACCTTCGCGCGCGACCATCTGCCGCCGCCGGACGAGTGGCCCGAGCTGCGGTTCGACCTGCCGGAGCTGCGCTACCCCGACCGGCTGAACTGCGCCGCCGAGCTGCTGGACCACGCGGACCCGGCCCGCCCGGTCTTCCACACCCCGGACGGCCCCACCTGGACGTACGGCGAGCTGCGCGCGCAGGTCGACCGGATCGCGCACGTCCTCACCGGCGACCTGGGCGTGGTCCCCGGCAACCGGGTGCTGCTGCGCGGCCCGACCACGCCCTGGCTCGCGGCCTGCTGGCTGGCCGTGCTGAAGGCGGGCGCGGTCGCGGTCACGGTGCTGGCCCAGCAGCGCCCGCACGAGCTGGCCACGCTGTGCGAGATCGCGCTGGTGCGGCACGCCCTGTGCGACATCCGGGCGGTGGACGACCTGGCGAAGGCCGACATCCCGGGGCTGCGGATCACGACGTACGGCGGGGACGGCCCGGACGACCTCCTCGGCCGCCCCGGTCCCGGCACGCCGTACCCGGCGGTCGACACCGCGGCCGACGACGTTGCCCTGATCGCGTTCACCTCGGGGACGACGGGTCGCCCGAAAGGGTGCATGCACTTCCACCGGGATGTGCTGGCCATAGCCGACACCTTCTCGCGGCATGTGCTGCGGCCCCGGGCGGACGACGTGTTCGCGGGCAGTCCCCCGCTCGGGTTCACTTTTGGCCTGGGCGGGCTTGTGATCTTCCCGATGCGGGCCGGCGCCAGCTCCCTGCTCCTGGAGCAGGCGGGCGCCCGCCAGCTGCTGCCCGCGATCGCCGAGCACCGTGTCTCGGTCCTCTTCACCGCCCCGACCGCCTACCGCGCCATGCTGGAGGAGCTGGACGGCCACGACGTCTCGTCGCTGCGGCGCTGTGTGTCGGCCGGCGAGAACCTGCCCGCGGCCACCTGGCGGGCCTGGCACGAGCGCACCGGCGTGCGCGTCATCAACGGCATCGGCGCCACCGAGCTGCTGCACATCTTCGTCTCCGCCGCCGACGACGCCATCAGACCGGGCACCACGGGCGTGGCGGTGCCGGGCTGGCAGGCGCGGGTGCAGGACGCGCACGGCGCACCGGTGCCCGACGGGGAACCCGGGCTGCTCGCCGTGCGCGGCCCCGTCGGCTGCCGCTATCTCGCCGATCCGCGCCAGCGCGCGTATGTGCGCGGCGGCTGGAACATCACCGGTGACACCTATGTCCGCGAGCCCGACGGCTACTTCCGCTATGTGGCCCGCGCCGACGACATGATCATCTCTGCCGGGTACAACATCGCCGGACCGGAGGTGGAGGATGCGCTGCTGCGCCACCCGGATGTGGTGGAGGCGGCGGTCGTGGGCCGGCCCGACGAGGCGCGCGGACAGGTGGCCGTGGCCTACACGGTGCTGCGCGAGGGAGTTCCGCGCGACCCCGAGCCGCTGCGGGCCTTCCTCAAGGCGGAGCTGGCGCCGTACAAATGTCCGCGCGAGTTCGTCTTCCTGGACGCCCTGCCCCGCACGGCCACCGGCAAACTGCAGCGGTTCCGGCTACGCGGCGAAGGTGACCGGCAGTGACGCCGACGACCTAAAATGATCAACGTGTCCGAGCAGCACGCCCCCAGGTCCCTCATCGTCACGCTCTATGGCGCGTACGGCCGCTACATGCCGGGCCCGATGCCCGTCGCCGAGCTGATCCGGCTCCTGGCCGCGGTCGGCGTGGACGCGCCCTCCGTGCGTTCCTCGGTGTCCCGGCTCAAACGGCGCGGCCTGCTGCGGCCGGCCCGTACGGAGCAGGGCGCGGCCGGCTATGAACTCTCTCCGGAGGCACGCCAGTTGCTGGAGGACGGCGACCGGCGGATCTACGCGACCGCGCCCGTGGCGGACTCGGGCTGGGTGCTCGCGGTGTTCTCGGTGCCCGAGTCGGAGCGGCAGAAGCGGCATGTGCTGCGCTCCCGGCTGGCGGGCCTGGGCTTCGGCACGGCGGCCCCCGGGGTGTGGATCGCCCCGGCCCGCCTCTACGAGGAGACACAGCACACCCTGCGCCGGCTGCGCCTGGACCCGTACGTCGACTTCTTCCGTGGCGAGCACCTGGGCTTCGCGCCGACGGCCGAGGCGGTGGCCCGCTGGTGGGACCTGGCCGCGATCGCCAAGGAACACGAGCGCTTCCTGGACGCGCACGCCCCGGTGCTGCGCGCCTGGGAGCGCCGTACGGGCACCCCGCCCGAGGAGGCCTACCGGGACTACCTCCTCGCCCTCGACTCCTGGCGCCATCTGCCCTATACCGACCCCGGCCTGCCCACCGAGCTGCTGCCGACGGGCTGGCCGGGCGTGCGCTCGGCGGAGGTGTTCCAGGGGCTGCACGAGCGGCTGCGGGACGCGGGGGCCGAGTTCGCCGGGGTGTGAGGGGTGGCGCGGCTCGCACGATGGCTCAGAAGCGGCGCAGCCGCATGGCGATGCCGTGCCCGACCGCGAGGTAGAGCACCGCGGGCAGCCCGTAGTTGAGCAGGACCCGGAGGTTCTCGGTGTCCATCGTGAAGATGTCCCGCGACCACCAGGACAGTGCGTCGGCCACGTCCTCCACGAACCCGACGAAGACGTTGGCCTGATTGGCCTTGAGCAGGTACAGCAGGATCCACAGCCCCAGGAAGGCCGCGGCGACGTCGGCGATCGTGTGGATGACCAGCGCGGTGCGCCGGGTGCCCGAGCCGTCCCGGGGCCGCCGCCGGGCGGGCGCGGCGGGCTGGGCCACGGGTCCCGGGTACTGAGGGCCGGGCGCCGGAGCATGGCCGTATCCGTATCCGGGCTGCTCGGGCAGCGGCCTGGTGTCAGTCATCGCAGTCTCGATCCCTGTCCGTCTTCCGAATGGCTCGGAAGAACCTAGACAGCGGCCGATAACAGGTCGGTTCAGGAACGGTGCGGATCGCGTGGAAGGCCTGTGACCGGACCCCGGGCGCCCCTTCCGGCGGGTCGTTCAGCTGAGCGACAGCCGGGGCTTCGGGGCGTCCGTGCGTCCGGTCTGCGGGCGCCTGCTGCCCGCCTGGTACGGTGCGGGCCAGCCGACGCCCGGTCCCTCGTACCCCTGCTCGGCCGCCGCGTGCAGCGTCCAGTGCGGGTCGTACAGATGCGGACGGGCCAGCGCGCACAGGTCCGTACGCCCGGCGAGGATCAGGGAGTTGACGTCGTCCCAGGAGGAGATCGCGCCGACGGCGATCACCGGGACCCCCGCCTCGTGCCGGATGCGGTCGGCGAACGGCGTCTGATACGACCGCCCGAACTCCGGCCGTTCCTCCGCCACGACCTGCCCGGTGGAGACATCGATCGCATCCGCCCCGTGCGCGGCGAAGGCGCGGGCGATCCGCACCGCGTCCTCGGCGGTCGTACCGCCCTCGGCCCAGTCCGTGGCCGAGATACGGACCGTCATGGGCCGCTCGGCCGGCCACACCGCGCGTACGGCGTCGAAGACCTCCAGCGGGAACCTCAGGCGCCGCTCCGGCGAGCCGCCGTAGGCGTCGGTGCGCCGGTTGGTGAGCGGGGAGAGGAAGCCGGAGAGCAGATAGCCGTGCGCGCAGTGCAGTTCCAGCAGATCGAAGCCGGCCCGCGCGGCCCGCCAGGCGGCGGCGGTGAACTGCTCGCGGATGTCGGTGAGTTGGGCCCGGGAGAGCTGGCGCGGAGTCTGGCTGCCGGGTTTGTACGGCAGCGGGGAGGCGGCGACGAGGGGCCAGTTGCCGTGGGGCAGCGGCTCGTCGATGCCCTCCCACATCAGTTTCGTGGAGCCCTTGCGGCCGGAGTGGCCGAGCTGTACGCCGATCGCGGTGCCGGGCGCCTGGGTGTGCACGAAGTCGGTGACGCGCCGCCATGCCTCGGCCTGCCGGCCGGTGTAGAGACCGGCGCAGCCCGGCGTGATGCGGCCCTCCTCGCTGACGCACACCATCTCGGTCATGACGAGCCCGGCCCCGCCGAGGGCGCGGGCGCCGAGATGCACGAGATGGAAGTCACCGGGGAGGCCGTCGGTCGCGGAGTACATGTCCATCGGCGACACCACGACCCGGTTGCGCAGGGTCAGGCCGCGCAGCCGGAACGGGGTGAACATCGGGGGTGTGCCGGGCGGGCAGCCGAACTCGCGCTCGACCGCCTCGGTGAAGTGGGCGTCGCGCAGCCGGAGGTTGTCGTGGGTGACGCGGCGGCTGCGGGTGAGCAGGTTGAAGGCGAACTGGCGGGACGGCTGGTGGAGGTAGAGGGGGAGGTTCTCGAACCATTCGAGGCTGGCCCGGGCGGCGCGCTGGGTGGAGGCGACGACGGGTTTGCGTTCCTCCTCGTAGGCCGCCAGCGCGCTCGGCACGTCCGGCTGTTCCTGAAGACACGCGGCCAGGGCCAGCGCGTCCTCCACGGCGAGCTTGGTGCCGGAGCCGATGGAGAAGTGGGCGGTGTGGGCGGCGTCGCCGAGGAGGACGACGTTGCGTTGCGACCAGCGGTCGTTGACCACCGTACGGAAGGTGGTCCACGTCGAGTTGTTGGAGCGCAGCGGGCGGCCGCGGAGGGCTTCGGCGAAGATCTTGGCGCAGCGTTCGATCGATTCCAGCGGGGTGACTTCGTCGAATCCCGCTGCCTTCCAGACCTCCTCACGCATCTCGACGATCACGGTGGAGGCGTCGGCCGCGTAGGGATAGCCGTGCAGCTGCATCACGCCGTGCTCGGTCTCGGCGATCTCGAAGCGGAAGGCGTCGAAGGGGAAGTCGGCGGCGAGCCAGATGTAGCGGCAACGGTGCTCGGCGATGTGCGGGCGGAGCACCTCGGCGTAGGTCTCGCGGGTGGTGCTGCGCACCCCGTCGGCGGCGATGACGAGGTCGTACTCGGCGGCGAGGGTGTCCGGGTGGGGGGCCTCGGTACGGAACCCGATCTCCACGCCGAGGGAACGGCAGCGGTCGTGCAGGATCTCCAGGAGCCGGCGGCGGCCGAGCGCGGCGAACCCATGGCCGCCGGAGCGGTGTGTGACACCCCGGTGCACGATGTCGATGTCGTCCCAGCGGACGAAGTGCCGCTGCAGCGCGTCGTAGACGACGGGGTCGGCGTGTTCGATGCCGCCCAGTGTTTCGTCGGAGAGGACGACTCCGAAGCCGAAGGTCTCGTCGGGGGCGTTGCGTTCCCAGACCGTGATCTCACGGGTCGGGTCGAGTCGCTTCAGCAGCGCCGCCGCGTACAGGCCACCCGGACCGCCACCGATGATCGCCACACGCATGAAGGCTCACCTCCCCCGCCACTTCGGCTGGCGCTTCTCCGTGAACGCCGCATGGAACTCCGCGTAGTCCTCGCCGTTCATCAGCAGGGCCTGGGTCGAGGCGTCCAGTTCCACCGCCGCCGCCAGAGGCATGTCCAGCTCGGCCGTCAGCAATGCCTTCGTCTGGGCGTACGCCAGGGCGGGGCCGTCGGCCAGGCGGCGGGCCAGGGACGCCGCCGCCTCGTCCGCGCGGCCCTCCTCCGTCAGCTCGCTGATCAGGCCGATCCGCTCGGCCTCGGGGGCCCGGACCGGTTCGCCCAGCATGAGCAGGCGAGTGGCGTGGCCGAGGCCGACGACCCGGGGCAGCAGATAGGCCGCGCCCATGTCACCGCCGGACAGGCCCACGCGGGTGAAGAGGAAGGCGAAGCGGGCGCTCGGGTCCGCCACGCGGAAGTCGGCCGCCAACGCCAGGACCGCTCCGGCGCCCGCCGCCACTCCGTGCAATGCGGCGATCACCGGGAACGGGCACTCGCGGATCGCCCGTACGACCTGGCCCGTCATCCGGTTGAAGTCGAGCAGCTGGGCCGTGTCCATGGCGAGGGTGGCGCCGATGATCTCGTCGACGTCGCCGCCGGAGCAGAAGCCCCGTCCCTCACCGGCCAGCACCAGGGCGCGTACGGCGCGCTCCCGGGACAGCTCGGCGAGCAGGTCGCGCAGGTCGGCGTAGGCGCCGAAGGTGAGCGCGTTGAGTTTGTCGGGGCGGGCGAGGGTGACGGTGACGACCCCGTCGGCGAGCTGGACCCGTAGGTGCTCCCAGTGGGAGGTGCGGGCGGCGGAGCCGGTGAAGGGACTCATGACGTGCGGCCTCCTAGGGGGCGATGCCGTACGTTGCGCTGTCCCATGAAGTTATCACTTATTTGTGACTGTCGTCATGAGAGCGCGACATACCTCGGCTGGACCGGCCGGGTCAGGTCACGTGCGTCACCGGTTCTCGACAGCGCCGTAACAGTGGGCACGGGCCGGCTAGGCGCGTCGTTCGCCGGGGTAAGCCGCCCGGTACCGGGGCCGAAGGTCCCGGGCGAAGCCCGTCCATGGCCTCTGTGGCCGGGCCCGTACCATTCCTACAGTCGAAAGCAGGACAGCCTGCTCCATGAACGGACTCACCTTGCACCAACGCTCCGCCGAATCGGCCTCCTGGCGCATCGCGCTGCCGCACGACGCAGCGGCGGTGCCCGTGGCCCGCGCCCTGGTGCGCACGGCCCTGGCCGAGGTGGAGCACACCGCCGACTGCGACACCGCGGAGCTGCTCACGGCGGAGCTGGTGGCCAACGCGGTGGAGCACACCGGCGGGCGTGGCCCGATAGAGCTGGTGGTGGAGCTGCTGCCGACCGGCTGCCAGGTCGAGGTGCACGACCCGGACCCGGCGCCGCCCGGCCATCTGGCCCGCCCGGTGATCGAGCAGCCCGACCCCTGGCAGGAGGGCGGGCGCGGACTGCTGCTGATCCGCGCCCTCAGCTCGTCGTGCGGTCACCGCCCCACCCCGTCGGGCAAGGCGGTGTGGTTCAGACTGCCTGCGGTTCCCGCTCAGCGGCGGCGCTCGGCGTGACCTCGGGGACGGCTGTCCGCGCCAGCGTGGAGTGCCGACGGCCGTAGACGGCGTAGATCGCGAGGCCCACCGCGAGGAACACGGCGAACTGGATCCAGGTCTGCCAGCCGGTCTCGTACATCAGGTACAGGCAGAAGGCGACGCCGAGCAGCGGGCCCACGGGGTAGAGGGGCACGCGGAAGCTGCGGGTGAGGCCCGGCTCGCGGCGGCGCAGCGCGATGACCACGATGTTGACGACGGCCATGATGGCGAGCGTGCCGATGGTGCACAGGTTCATCACCGCGTCGAGGGAGGCGAAGGCTGCCGGGAGCGCGAAGACGACGGCGACGATCAGGGTGCCGGCGACCGGGGTGGAGGTCTTCGGGTTGACCTTCTCGAAGACGCGCGGGATCAGGCCGTCGCGGGACATCGACATCAGGATGCGGGTCTGGCCGTACATCACGGCGAGGACGACCGAGGCGATGGCGACGACCGCGCCGAAGGCGATGACACCGCCGCCGACGGTGGAGCCGGTGACCTCGTTGACGACGTAGGACAGAGCCGCCGGGCGGCCGGCGACCTGCTTGCCGCCGATGGCGCCGATCGCGGCGACCGCGACCGCGCAGTACAGCAGGGTCACCAGGCCCATGCAGACCATGATCGCGATCGGGATGTCCCGGCGCGGGTTCTTCGCCTCCTCGCCGGCCGTGGTGATCGCGTCGAAGCCGATGTACGAGAAGAACGCGGCGGTCGTGCCCGCGCCGATGCCGCCGAGACCGGCCGGCGAGAACGGGGTGAGGTTGCCGTGCTTGAAGGCGCTGTAGCCGATGGCGCAGAAGGCCAGCAGGATGACCAGCTTCACGGCGGCCATGGCGGCCGTCGCCCGGGCACTCTCGCGCACCCCGCGCACCAGCAGCACGGAGGCCATGGCGATGACGATCACGGCGGGGAGGTTCACGATCCCGCCGTCGCCCGGACCGGCGGACAGCACGGCCGGGAGCTGCCAGCCGGTGAGGCTGTGCAGCAGTTCGTTGACGTACTGGCTCCAGCCGACGGCTACGGCCGAGATGGAGATGCCGTACTCCAGCAGCAGGCACCAGCCGACCAGGAAGGCGGTGGACTCACCGAGTCCGGCGTAGGCGAAGGAGTACGAGGAGCCGGAGACCGGGATCGCGCCGCCCAGCTCCGCGAAGGAGAACGCGGTGAAGACGCAGGTGATCGCGGCGAGGACGAAGGAGACGACGACGGCCGGACCGGCCTGGGCGACGGAGTCGGAGAGGCCGACGAAGATGCCGGTGCCGACGATGGCGCCGACGCCGAAGCAGATGAGCTGGAAGAGGCCCATGGTGCGCTTCAGGCCGTGTCCCTCGCGGTCGGCGCCGGATTCGGCGACCAGCAGATGCGGGGACTTGATGCGGGGAGCGGGCATGCGGGTGGTGCTCGTTTCTGGGTGGTGCGGGCGACCGGATGAGGTCGCGGCGGCGGCCCGGGACTAGGGGTGATGCCGGGCCGCCGGTCAGGATAAGGCCTGGTGGCGTGGGTCAGGCAACGCTGTGTGACGCACCAGCCAGGGTGGCCACGAGGACCGCCTTGATCGTGTGCATCCGGTTCTCGGCCTCGTCGAAGACGACGGAGTGCTCGGACTCGAACACCTCGTCGGTGACCTCCAGCTCGGTGAGCCCGTGCCGCTCGTGGATCTCGCGGCCGACGGCGGTACCGAGGTCGTGGAAGGCCGGCAGACAGTGCAGGAACTTCACGTCCGGATTGCCGGTGGCGGCGAGGATGTCCATGGTCACGGCGTACGGGCCGAGCAGCGCGATGCGCTCGTCCCAGACCTCCTTGGGCTCCCCCATCGACACCCACACGTCGGTGGCGATGAAGTCGACCCCGCGCACGCCCTCCTTCACATCGTCGGTGAGCGCGATCCGGGCACCGGAGGCGGCGGCGAGCTGCCGGGCCAGCTCGATGATCGTCTCGTCCGGCCACAGCAGCCTGGGCGCGACGATCCGCACGTCCATGCCGAGGAGGGCGCCGGTGACCAGGTAGGAGTTGCCCATGTTGTAGCGGGCGTCGCCGAGGTAGGCGAAGGCGACCTGGGTCAGCGGCTTGTCGGTGTGCTCGGTCATGGTGAGCACGTCGGCGAGCATCTGGGTGGGGTGCCACTCGTCGGTCAGGCCGTTGTAGACGGGGACCCCGGCGTAGGTGGCCAGCTCCTCGATGACGCCCTGTCCGTGCCCGCGGTACTCGATGGCGTCGAACATCCGGCCGAGGACCCGGGCGGTGTCCTTCACGGACTCCTTGTGCCCGATCTGCGAGCCGGCCGGGTCGAGGTAGGTGGTGTGGGCGCCCTGGTCCGCGGCGGCGACCTCGAACGCGCAGCGGGTGCGGGTCGAGGTCTTCTCGAAGATCAGCGCGATGTTCTTGCCGCGCAGGTGCTGTGTCTCGGCCCCGGCCTGCTTGGCGGCCTTCAGTTCCGCGGCCAGCTCGACCAGGCCGCGGAACTCCTCGTCGGTGAAGTCCAGCTCCTTGAGGAAGTGGCGGCCGGCGAGGGCGGTCGGGACTGTCGCCATGGGGGGCTCCAGATGTGCTACGACTACAGGACCCTGGAAGTCTATACGAACTTTCACATTTTTATACGGCGTCTCGCTCCACGGGACAGCTCATGCACCGAGGGCCGCCGCGCCCCCGGCCCAGCTCGCTCCCCGGGATCTCGATCACCTCGATGCCCTGCTTGCGCAGGTGTGTGTTGGTTGTCGAGTTGCGCTCGTAGGCGACGACGACGCCCGGCTCGACGGCGAGCACATTGCAGCCGTCGTCCCACTGCTCGCGCTCGGCGGCGTGCACGTCCTGGGTGGCGGTCAGCACCCGGATCTCGCCGAGGCCGAGGGCGGCGGCGATCGCGCGGTGCATGTGCTCCGGCGGATGGTCGGTGACCTTCAGCTCCTTCTCGCCGACCCCCGGTTCGATGGTGTACGAGCGCAGCATGCCGAGCCCGGCGTACTGGGTGAAGGTGTCGCCGTCGACCATGGTCATCACGGTGTCGAGATGCATGAAGGCGCGCCGCTTGGGCATGTCGAGCGCGACGATGGTGCGGGCCGAGCCGGCCGCGAACAGCTTGTGGGCGAGCATCTCCACGGCCTGCGGGGTGGTGCGTTCGCTCATGCCGACCAGGACCGCGCCGTTGCCGATCACCAGCACGTCGCCGCCCTCGATGGTGGAGGGGTGGTCGGCCTGCCCCTGGGACCAGACGTGGAACGTCTCGTGGCGGAACAGCGGGTGGTGGCGGTAGATCGCCTCGAAGTGGACGGTCTCGCGCTGGCGGGCGGGCAGCCGCATCGCGTTGATGGCGACCCCGTCGTAGATCCAGGCGGAGGTGTCGCGGGTGAAGAGGTGGTTGGGGAGGGGCCCGAGGAGGAAGTCGTCGAGGTCCATCACATGGAAGCGCACCGAAGTCGGCTCCGCGTGCGCCTGAAGGAACTCCCGCTTGGTCATGCCGCCCACGAGCGCCTCGGCCAGCTCGGGCGCGGGCAGGGCGGCGAAGGCGGCGCGCAGATGGTCGGTGGCGAGGGGACCGTACTCCTTCTCATGGAAGACCCGGTCGAGGACCAGGGTACGGGCCTCGGGCAGTTCCAGGGTCTCGGCCAGCAGGTCGCCGAAGAGGTGGACGGCGACTCCGCGGTCCCGCAGGACGTCGGCGAACCCGTCGTGCTCGGCGCGCGCCCGGCGCACCCACAGCACGTCGTCGAAGAGGAGGGCGTCCTTGTTGCTGGGGGTGAGCCTTTTGAGCTCAAGGTCGGGCCGGTGCAGGATCACGCGGCGCAGCCGCCCGGCCTCGGAGTCGACGTGGTATGCCATGCCTCCATCCTGGCGGTAGCCGCCCGTCTTCACGCCCTTCTCGACCGTTTCCGCCCCTTCCTGTTCTCGTCTCATTGACGAGAACAGGAAGGGCTCGTATACGGCCGGCCGGTCTCACAACCGTGGGTCCACCGGCTCCGACTCCAGGGCCAGCACCCCGAACACCGCCTCGTGCACCCGCCACAGCGGCTCCCCGTCCGCGAGCCGGTCCAGGGCCTCCAGGCCGAGGGCGTACTCGCGCAGGGCGAGGGACCGCTTGTGGTTCAGGAACCGCTGGCGGAGCCTCGCCAGGTTGTCCGGCCGGGTGTACTCGGGGCCGTAGATGATCCGCAGGTACTCGCGGCCCCGGCACTTGACGCCGGGCTGCGCCAGTCGGCCGTCCTTGTTCCGGACCAGCGCGCCGACCGGCTTGACCACCATGCCCTCGCCGCCGCGGCCGGTCATCTCCAGCCACCAGTCGACGCCCGCGCGCACCGACTCCGCCTCGCCGGTGTCGACGTACAGCCGCCGGGTGGTCTGCAGCAGTCCGGTGCCGTCGTGCTCCACCAGCCGGTCGATCAGGGCCAGTTGCTCGTCGTGCGGCAGCGCGGCGAGGCTGCGGCCCTGGACGGCCAGCAGCTGGAAGGGCGCCAGGCGCACGCCGTCCAGGCCGTCCGTGGTCCAGCAGTAGCGGCGGTAGGCGGCGGTGAACGCGGCCGCGTCGCAGGCGCGTTCCCGCTGCCGGTCCAGCAGGCCGCCCACGTCGGCGCCGCGCGCCGCCGCGGCTTCCAGGGCGGCCAGTGCACCCGGGAACACCGCGCCGGACGCGGCACCGACAGCCGCGTACTGCGACCGCAGCAGCCCGGACGCCTTCAGCGACCACGGCATCAGCTCGGCGTCCAGCAGCAGCCAGTCGGTGCCGAGTTCGTCCCACAGGCCGGAGTCGGAGATCGCCGAGCGCAGCCGGCCGAGGATCTCCTCGGTCACCGTCTCGTCGTCGAAGAAGGGGCGCCCGGTACGGGTGTAGAGGGACCCGGTAGGGCCATCGACTCCGAAGCGCTTGCGTGCCGCCTCCGCGTCCCGGCACACCAGGGCCACGGCTCGCGAGCCCATGTGCTTCTCCTCGCACACGACCCGCTCGACGCCGTCCGCCGCGTACTGCGCGAAGGCCTCCGCCGGGTGCTCCAAGAAGTGTCCATCAGCGGCTCCGCCGCGGGCCTCCACCTGCGAAGTCGCCGTCGGTGCCATGGTCGGCGGCAGATACGGCAGCAGGCGCGGGTCGGTCGCGAAGCGGCTCATGACCTCCAGCGCCGCCGCCGCGTTCTCCTCGCGGACCGCCACCATGCCCGCGTGCCGGGTCTCCACCGCCCTGCGGCCGTACACGTCCGCCAGGTCCAGCGGCCGGCCGTCCTGACCGCCTGGCGCCTCGGAACGCAGCGGGCGCGTCGGCTCGTACCAGACCCGCTCGGCCGGTACGTCGACCAGTTCGCGCTCCGGCCAGCGCAGCGCGGTCAGCTTGCCGCCGAAGACCGCGCCGGTGTCCAGGCAGATGGTGTTGTTCAGCCACGTCGCCTCGGGGACCGGAGTGTGGCCGTAGACCACGGCCGCCCGGCCTCGGTAGTCCTCCGCCCACGGGTAGCGCACCGGCAGCCCGAACTCGTCGGTCTCGCCGGTGGTGTCGCCGTACAGGGCGTGCGAGCGGACCCGGCCGGAGGTGCGGCCGTGGTACTTCTCGGGCAGGCCTGCGTGGCAGACGACCAGCTTGCCGCCGTCGAGGACATAGTGGCTGACGAGTCCTTCCAGGAACTTCCGGACCTGGTCCTTGAACTCCTCGCTCTCCCCCTCCATCTGCTCGATGGTCTCGGCGAGCCCGTGGGTGTGCTGGACCTTGCGGCCCTTGAGATAACGGCCGTACTTGTTCTCGTGGTTGCCGGGCACGCACAGCGCGTTGCCCGTCTCGGCCATGGTCATCACGCGGCGCAGCACGCCCGGGGTGTCCGGGCCGCGGTCGACCAGGTCTCCGACGAACACGGCGGTACGGCGCTCGGGGTGCACGCCGTCGACGTAGCCCAACTTGGCCAGCAGCGACTCCAGTTCGGCGGCGCAGCCGTGGATGTCGCCGATGATGTCGAACGGGCCGGTGAGGTGGGTCAGGTCGTTGAAGCGCTTCTCGGTGACGACCGTGGCGCTCTCCGCCTCCTCGACCCCGCGCAGGACGTGCACCTTGCGGAAGCCCTCGCGCTCCAGGTGCCTCAGGGAGCGGCGCAGTTCGCGGATGTGCCGCTGGATGACCCGGCGGGGCATGTCGGCACGGTCGGTGCGGGCCGCGTTGCGCTCGGCGCACACCTCCTCCGGCATGTCCAGGACGATGGCGATGGGCAGCACGTCGTACTTCTTGGCCAGCTCGATCAGCTGACGCCGGGCGTCCTGCTGCACGCTGGTGGCGTCCACGACGGTGCGGCGGCCGGCGGCCAGCCGCTTGCCGGCGATGTAGTGCAGGACGTCGAAGGCGTCCCGGGTCGCGCTCTGGTCGTTCTCGTCGTCGGAGACGAGGCCCCGGCAGAAGTCAGAGGAGATCACCTCGGTCGGCTTGAAGTGCCGGCGGGCGAACGTCGACTTGCCGGAGCCGGAGGCGCCGACGAGGACGACGAGGGAGAGGTCGGTGACGGGGAGGGTCCGTCCCGTGCGGTTCCCGGTCATGCTGCCTTCGCCTCCTTCTCGGTGTCGTCGCGGTGGAACAGGGCCATCTGGGTGGGCGGTCCGACCTCGGGGTCGTCGGGCCCGACGGGTACGAACTCCACGTCGTATCCATGCCGTTCGGCGACCGTAGCCGCCCACTTGCGGAACTCCTCACGGGTCCACTCGAAGCGGTGGTCGCCGTGCCGGACGTGTCCGGCGGGCAGGGACTCCCAGCGGATGTTGTACTCGACGTTCGGGGTGGTCACCAGGACCGTACGCGGGCGGGCGTGCCCGAACACGGCGTACTCCAGGGCGGGCAGCCGGGGCAGGTCGAGGTGCTCGATCACCTCGCTGAGCACGGCGGCGTCGTAGCCCTTGAGCCGGTTGTCGGTGTAGGAGAGCGAGCCCTGGAAGAGCGTGACGCGGGCGGCCTGCCGCTCCCCCATGCGGTCCAGCTTCAGCCGCCGGGCGGCGATGGAAAGCGCCCGCACGGACACGTCGACACCGACGATCTCGGTGAACCGCACGTCCTTGAGCAGCGCCTGCACCAACTGGCCCTGTCCGCAGCCGAGATCGAGGACACGAGCGGCGCCGGAGGCACGCAGGGCGGCGAGGATCGCCTCCCGGCGCTGGACGGCGAGCGGGGTCGCCTTCTGCTCGGCCTCCGTGTCCGCGGCCTCCTCGGCCTCCGTCTCCTCGGTGTCCTCCGGGACCGCGTTGTCGATCTGCTCGACCTCGCTGTCGTCGGCCTCGGCGAGCCTCACCAGCTCCAGCCGCTCCCTGGCCTGCCGGGTCAGCGACCAGCGGCGGGAGAGATACCGGCTGGTGATCAGATGCTGCTCCGGGTGGCCGGGCAGCCAGCCCTCGCCGGCCCGCAGCAGCTTGTCGACCTCGTCGGAGGAGACCCAGTAGTGCTTGGCGTCGTCGAGGACCGGCAGCAGTACGTACAGATGACGCAGCGCCTCGGCGAGGGTCAGTGTCTGCGACTCCAGGACGAGACGCACGTACCGCGAGTCGCCCCACTGCGGGAACTTGGCGTCGAGCGGCACGGGGTCGGCGGTCACGGTCCAGCCGAGCGGCTCGAACAGCCGTCGTACGAGGTCCTGCCCGCCGCGGGCGGGCAGCGCCGGTACCTCGATGCGCAGCGGCAGCGGGGCGGCGGCCCGGTCGGGGCGGGCGGTGCACACCCCGCGCAGGGCGCTGGAGAAGACTCCGCTGAGCGCGACCGCGAGCAGCGAGGAGGCCGCGTACGGACGGTCGTTGACATACTGGGCGAGCGCCGCGTCGGGCGCGCCGCCGCGGCCCTTGCCCTTGCCCCGCCGGACCAGCGCGAGCGTGTCGATCTCCAGCAGCAGTGCGGCCGTGCAGCGCCGTTCGTCCACCTCGGGGTAGAAGACGTGCGCCGTGCCGTGGGACGTGGAGAACTTCTGCGCCTTGTCGGGGTGCTTGTGCAGCAGATACCCGAGATCGGTGGCCGGGTGGGCGGCGTCGCCGCGCGTGGAGATCGTCAGGAACACATGTCCGAGTCTTCCGGTATCAGTCCCCGCTGACCACCGGTTTTCCCCGCGCTCCTGCTGAAGTCGCCCCCCTGGTGCGGCTCATGACGCGTCGCCGATGATGGTGCGGGCCTTCCGCATCGCCCGTTCGTCGGCCGCCCGCATCGCGTCCAGCTTCTCCTTGTTCCTGCCGATGGCGCCCTTCTGGCTGCGCGCTTCGAGGGCGTGTACGGCCGGGACGTAGCCGGTGTCGAGCTTGCACCGGGCGTCGGCGGCCGCGGTCTTCCGCTCCTTGCCGGACGGCTTCTCGTGCCCGAACCAGCCGGCGTCCAGGGACGCCCTGTCCGGGTCGGAGTAGTGGAAGCCCTGCTTCCTCATGCAGTCCGACCAGGCGCGGTCGGCCTTCTTCCAGGCCGGGTCCTTGCTCGCTTCCTTGTGGGACGTGTACCACAGCTCCATGGCGAGCGAGTAATAGCCGGACAGCTTCACGCCGTTGACCTCTGCCGCGCGGGGCGGCGGGCCGTAGAGCTTCCGTGCCGCCTGGCCCAGGCAGCCGCCCTCGGGGATGGGATGGCCGTGCGCGACGTGGCTGTCTCCGGACTCGAAGGTGCCGGTGAGGGCGGCGTACTGGTCGGCGGGCCACTCCTGCGGCTGGCCGGAGCCGTCCGGTGTCCGGTTGTGGTAGCCGTGCTCGGACGCCAGGTCGGGGTCGACGACGCCGTACGGGCTGTCGTCACCGGGCAGGTCCCGGCTCGTGAACGTGCCCTGCCGGACGGGGTAGGTCGACTCGACGGACTTGGTGTCGAGCACCGCGAAGCCGGTGAAGCCCAGCCGGACCATGCACTGCTTCCCCAGGATCCACTGAGCCCTGGTGATGGCCTTGGTGCCGTCCGACGCGGGGTCCGGGAGGTAGGCGTGCAGCGGCAGCGCCGCCATGGTGTTGAGGCGGCCGGCCTCCTCGGCGCGGTCGTCGTGGCCGGCGAACTGGCAGGCCGACAGGGCGAACAGGCCGGTGAGGGCGAGAGGAAGGACTTTGCGCACCGGGTCATCCGATCAGGCCGGGATCACGGGCGCCGTGATGGAGCCCACAGTTCCGGCACATGCTGTCCATGGAAATGACGCAATTGCTCCCTGTGATCTCCACCATGGCTCCGGCGGCCCGGACCTGGTGAAGTGAGCCACCGTCAACTGACCACTGACTGAAGGGGGAACGATGACCTACGGCCATGGGGTGCGTACCCACAGGAGAACCGTCGTCGCGGCACTGGCGGGTGCCGTCCTGACCGCGGGGGTCCTCGCCGCCGCTCCCGCCCAGGCGGCCACGGCACCGCAGGTGTCGGCCCAGGGCGCGTACGCGCTGAACCCGGCCACCGGCAAGACGCTGTTCGGCAAGGCACCGGACGGACGGCTGCGCACCGGTTCCACGACGAAGATCATGACGGCGCTCGTGGCGCTGTCCCAGCCGCACCTGGACCTCAACCGCAAGGTGACGATCAAGAAGGAGTACACGGACTACGTCATCGACCCCACCACGCACACCCAGCGCTATTCGAGCGCCCACCTGATCCTCGGCGACTCGATGAAGGTGGGCGACCTGCTGTACGGGCTGCTCCTGCCGTCGGGCTGCGACGCGGCCTACGCCCTCGCCGACACCTACGGCAGCGGGTCGACCACGGCCCAGCGGACCACGTCGTTCATCGCCAAGATGAACGCCAAGGCACGCGAACTGGGCCTGACCAACACCCACTTCGACTCCTTCGACGGGGTGTCCAACGGCGACAACTACGCCTCGCCGCGCGACCTGGCGAAGCTGGCCGGGGCCGCCCTGAAGAACTCGACGTTCAGGAAGGTCGTCGGCACCAAGGTGTACGACGCCATGCAGTCCTACCGGCCGGGCGGCGGAACGCACGCGATGGCCCCGTGGGAGAACACCAACAAGCTGCTCAGCACCTACCAGGGCGCGATCGGCGTGAAGACCGGCTCCGGGCCGGAGGCACAGTTCTGCCTCGTGTTCGCGGCGACCCGCGGCGGCCGTACGGTCGTGGGCACGGTCCTCGCCGACACCTCGGTGGACCAGCGCTTCCAGGACGCGACGAAGATCCTGGACTACGGGTTCGCGCAGCGCGGCTGAGGTGAGCGGGCTGCCGCCGGCGCCGCGCACCGGCGGCAGCCCCTTCTCGCACCGACGGGCGGCACGGCGGGAAATTCGTGTGCCTCCGTGGCCGCGGCGCGTTACCGTCACCTCATGAACGTCACCGGCCGAAGCATCAGCGCGACCGCGCGAGCGACCAGCTCGCCGGTTGCCGCCGCCTGACGTCCCTCTCTCCACCGGCGACCGGAAAACGGCCCGTCGGTGTGACTCCGTGGCGTTCTCGCCTTCCTTCCCGGTGTGCTGCCGAGCGGTCCCGTTGTCCGGTGCCTTCCCCCGCCAAGACGCGAAGGAGCCACCCTCATGGAAACGGATCGGGTAATCCGCACGTTCATCGAGTACTTCGAAGAGCGCGGTCATCGCCGGATCACCGGCTCGACCCTCCTGCCACCACCCGGTGACCCGGTGCTGTTCACCACCTCCGGCATGCATCCGCTCACTCCGTATCTGGAGGGGCGCCCTCATCCATGGGGCAGGCGGCTGGTCAATGTGCAGCGCTGTCTGCGCACCACGGACCTGGAGGAGGTCGGCGACGCCACCCATCTGACCGTGTTCGAGATGCTCGGCACCTGGTCGCTCGGCGACTACGAGGGTCCGCAGAGTCTCGACTGGGGGTACGGGCTGCTCACCGAGGGGCTGGGGATCGATCCGGGCCTGCTGCACGCCACCGTCCATGGCGGCGACGAACACGTCGGCCCGGACACCGCTTCCCTGCGGGTGTGGCAGGACCGCGGTGTTCCCGTCGAGCTCACGGTGGAGGACAACTGGTGGTCCAACGGCCCGGTCGGCCCGTGCGGGCCCGACTCGGAGATCTTCCTGTGGACCGGCGACACCCCGCCCCGGTCGACGCCCACGCGCGACGACCGCTGGGTCGAGGTGTGGAACCACGTGATGATGCGGCATCGCCGGCTCGAGGACGGTTCCCTCGTGCCGCTGCCCCAGCGCAACATCGACACCGGGCTGGGCGTGGAGCGGCTGGCCTCGCTGCTCCAGGGCAGGTCGTCGGTGTTCGAGTGTGATGTCTTCGACCCCTGGCGCCGTCTCGTACCGACCCTGTGGCCCCTGGACGAACCATCGCTGCGCCTTGTCTACGACCATCTGCGCTCGGCCGTCGTGGTCATCGGCGACGGGATCCGCCCGGCCAACACCGGGAGGGGCTACGTCCTGCGCCGCCTGGTGCGCCGGGTGCTCACGGTGCTGTGGCGGGACGATCCGTCGCGCAGCCTCCACGACCTGCCGGACGAGCTGCTCACGCACACCCTCGACCGCTTCCGGCAGGACCTGGAATCCGCCGTTGTACGCCGTCTGCTGCTCGACGAGGAGCGCCGGTTCCGCCGGCTCCTGGAGCGCGGGCGGCAGGTGCTCGCCCGGCGCCGCTTCCACGGCCCGCTGACGGACGAGGACTTCCACCACCTCCACGACACGCACGGGCTGCCCCGCGATCTGGTCATGAGCCTGCGACAGGGATGACGGCGCGAGTGGCGCGGCCGTGGGTGGAACCGCCGGAGGTGGAACGGCCGGAGGCGCGCGGGGCCTTGAGGGCGACCGTGTCCCGCGCGGTCCGGCGCGCCGTGCGGGCCGGGCCGGACGGGCGGAACACGGCCATGTGCCATGCGTGCTACGACAGTTGGGACTGGACCTGGGCCGAGATCAGCTCCAGGTGGTCCAGGTCGTCGAGGTCGAGGACCTGCAGGTAGATCCGCCGGGAGCCGATCTCGGCGTACCGGCCGATCTTGTCGACGACCTCGGCCGGGGAGCCGGCCAGGCCGTTGGCCTTCAGCTCGTCCACCTCACGGCCGATCGCGGCGGCGCGCCGGGCGACCTCCTGGTCGTCCCGGCCGACGCAGACGACGAGCGCGTTGGAGTACGTCAGCGCGTCCGCGCCGCGGCCGGCCTCCTCGGCGGCCGCGCGCACCCGGCCGAACTGCCGCTGGCTGTCCTGGACGGAGGCGAACGGGATGTTGAACTCGTCGGCGTACCGGGCGGCCAGCCGCGGTGTGCGGGTCGCACCGTGGCCGCCGATGAGGACCGGGATCTTCTGCTGGGCCGGCTTGGGCAGCGCGGGGGACTCGGTCAGGTCGTAGTAGGCGCCGTGGAAGTCGAAGGTCTTGCCGGCCTGGGTCGCCCACAGCCCGGTGACGATCGCGAGCTGCTCTTCCAGCCGCGGGAACTTCTCCTTCGGGAACGGGATGCCGTACGCCTTGTGCTCCTCCTCGAACCAGCCCGTGCCGAGGCCCAGCTCCACCCGGCCGCCGGACATCTGGTCGACCTGGGCGACCTGAATGGCGAGCACGCCGGGCAGCCGGAACGTTCCGGCAGTCATCAGCGTGCCGAGGCGGATCCGCTTGGTCTCGCGGGCCAGGCCGGCCAGCGTGATCCAGGCGTCCGTAGGCCCGGGCAGACCGTCGGAGTTGCCCATGCGGAGGTAGTGGTCGGAGCGGAAGAAGGCGTCGAAACCAAGATCCTCGGTGGCCTTCGCCACGGTGAGCAAGGTGTCGTAGGTAGCCCCCTGCTGGGGCTCGGTGAAGATTCGAAGGTCCATACATCCATCCTGCACGCCGGCCACCCCGTCAACCTCGCCGGTACCTCCCGGCACGGCCGTCCCCGGTCGGGTGAAAATCGCCTGCGGGGCCCGGGGCGGCGGCGCGGAGCAGTGACCCACTCGGGTGATGATCGTTGGGACGTCGGAGCCGGACCGACCGGCGCCCGCGCCGTACGGTGGCCGCCGTCGCGCGTCACCGCGCCGGCCCTGCGGGGCCGAGGCCGAGGAGGCCGTCATGTCCGAAGAGAGTGGCTCTGCCGGTCAGCGTGCCGGATCCGCCGGTCCGCCGAAGGGGCTGCTGGAGCAGATGGAAGAGCTGATGGCGGCGTTGAACGCGGATCTGTCGGAGTTGGCTGATCTGCACGGCGGCCAGAGCGGTGCCAAGGAAAGCGAACTGGGCTGACCCGCCCCTGCCGTGTCGCCCTCGCCTACAGGGCTCCCGACGGGCTGTTCTGATTGCCGTTCTCCTGTAAGGCCTCCTCCCGTGCCGCCAGCTTGCGCAGCATCTCCAGGACGCGGTCGCGCGACTCGTCGGCCGCGTCGATGGCCTCCATGCACTGCCAGTACGTCGTCTCGTCGGCCGCGGTGCTGGCCATGCCGACCAGGGCTATGCCGACCTCGCCGAGCAGACCCCCGAGGCAGAGCAGGGTCTCGCGGGCGTCGTCCAGCTCGGTGAGCTGGGCGGCGCGCAGATCGCCCAGGTCTATCTCGGGCGGGTCCAGGACTCCGCAGCCCCGGCCTGCCAGTTCGGTCAGGCCGAGTGCCTCACCGCGCAGCTCGGGCGGACCGGAGACGGCGAGCCTGCTGCCGATGGCCTGGGCCAGGGCCTGCGCCTGCCACACCTCCGCCATGATCTCGCCCGCGTCGGCCGCGCCCGCCAGGGCGCGCCTGCTGGTGAGGATGAGCCGAATCGCGTCCATGCGTCGCCCCCGTCCTTCCGCGTGCTTCCCCGCACGCCTTCGTGAACTTCCCTGTTCACTACCCAGAGTGAAGGCGTGTAGGGCGAAAAGCCAGAGGTGAGGGGAAATTTGTGGACAACAATTCGGATTCGACGGGCGAATTGAATGCGGAGAGTAATAATGGAGTTCAGGATTCCGGCAGTTGACGGTCCTGCGCCCCGTCTTCCGGTCCCGGCGCCGGGAAGCGCTGTTCGTTGCGAGCGATCTTGGCGTCCAGGGCGGTCAGCGGGTCGATGCCGAGGACGTCACAGAACTGCAGGAGATAGGCGAGGACGTCGGCGACCTCGTCCGTGACGCGGTGCGCGGTGCCGGGGTCGGCCATCACACGGGCTGACTCCTCCGGGGTCAACCACTGGAAGATCTCGACGAGTTCGGAGGCCTCCACCGAAAGGGCGGCGGCGAGGTTCTTGGGTGTGTGGTAGGGCTGCCAGTTCCGTGCGGCCGCGAACGCGGCGAGTCTGCGCTGGAGTCGGGCCAGGTCGAGAGGTTCCGTCACGTGTCCAGGTGTACCACTGACACGCCCCCGACCCCTGCGGCCCACGAGGCGTCGCTCACCGCGCCCACGCACCGGATATGCCCGCGCTCGCCCATCCGGGCCGCCGTGCGCAGCAGTTCCCGGCGCTGGCACGGGTCGAGGCCGCGGTCGAATCCGTCGGCGAGGACGGTGAGGGTGCGCAGGGCGTCGGGCACCTCGCCCGGCGCGTCCAGGGCCAGGACACCGGGTCCGGTCAGCAGCACCAGCGTCAGCGCGAGATAGCGCAGCTCGCCGTCGCCGAGCCGAGCCAGTTCGGTGCGCGGGCCCTCGCCGCGGTCGAGCAGGGCCCGTACCGTGCCGTCCGGCAGCGGTTCGGCGACCAGGTCGGTCACCGGGCCCGCGCTGCCCGCGTGCAGTGCCTCGACCAGCAGTCCGTGCCGGCGGGCGCACTCCGCGCGGGTGCGCCACAGCACGTCGGCGAGGTTGTCGCAGCCGGGCAGCAGCCGGCCGGAACCGGTGGGGACGGGCGTGCGCATGCACTCGGGGCGCGGGTCGCAGGGGAAGACCGACCGCAGCGCGACCACCATCTGCTCGGCCGCGGCGAGCACCTGGCGCTGCCCGTCCGTCTTGCCGGCCACCCGCAGCGGCAGCAGCGCGGTACCGAGGCGGTCGTCGGGGAGCGGGGCGCGGGTCACCGGGGCGGAGCCCGCGGTGTGCCAGGCGGCCTGCACGGTCCGGCGCCCGGGGTCACGCAGCGCGGTCTCCAGCAGCACGACCCCGCCTGCGGTCAGCCGCTCCCCCACGATCCTGCAGTCGGGCTCGGCCTGTACGGCGATGTCCAGCCGGACCGGCCCCTCGGCGCCATCGGCCGTACACCCGATCCGGAAACCCCGCCGGCCGTCGGCGTCGGGGCGCGCCCGCTGCGGCACACAGGCGACCGGGTCCGGGAACGCCTCGTAGAGCGAGGCTCCGCCGCCGAGCCGGGCGAGCGCCTCGTACGCCGCGAGCGCGGTCGTCTTCCCCGCGCCGCTGCGCCCCGCGAACAAGGTGACGGACCCCAGCGGAAACCCGGCCCGCCGATGCCCGGCGAAGGCCGACAGCCGCAGCTCGGTGATCCTGGCCCGTACGTCGAGGGGGCTGCGGGACTGCGGGGGGACGGTCGCGGCGGACACGTCGGCCGCGGGAGGCTCAGCGGACACGGAGGGCACGGCCATGTCCGGACGGTAGAACTCCGCCGACCCGACGAACCGTTTTCGCGTCGGGGCCTTCCTACGATCGGGTGGTCAGGCGGGCACCGGCGAGGCCGGGGGCACCCGGTCGAGTGACGGCGGGCGACCGACGCCTCGGCGGAGGCCACCGACCGGCGGGGCGGCCGAGAACCCGGCGGCGAGGCCGGACACGACTCCCCCGGCGCACACCACCGCACGGCCGCCGCTCCCGCCGCTGCTGCCGAATCACACCGGCCGCTTACCGGCCGACCGCCGCGGCTCCCGCCGGCCGCGGGCAACCGACCGCACGCCCAGGGAAGCCCAAGCCACCCGCTCATCCCGAACACCACGGGCACGGCCACCGCAGGCACCCGCACTCGACCGCCAAACGCCTCCGCCCAGCCGCACCGGCGCACAGTCCTCTGCCCAGCCGCACCGCCGCAGGTAGCCACGCTCAACCGCCGCAGGCATCGCCCCAGCCGCACCGGCGCAGGCACCCGCACAGCCGCACCGCTCGGATGCCTCTGCCCAGCCGCACCGCCACAGGCAGTCACACTCAACCGCCGCAGGCATCGCCCCAGCCGCACCGCCTGAGGTACCCGCGCTCGACCGCCACAGGCACCCACTCAGCCGCACGCCCGGATACCTCCGCCCAGCCGCACCGCCGCAGGTAGCCACGCTCAACCGCCACCGGCATCGCCCCAGCCGCACCGACGCAGGCACCCGCACAGCCGCACCGCTCGGATGCCTCTGCCCAGCCGCACCGCCTGAGTTGCCCACGCTCGACCGCCACAGGCACCCACTCAGCCGCACGCCCGGACACCTCCGCCCAGCCGCACCGCCGCACAGTCCTCCGCCCAGCCCGCGAAGGCACCAACGCACCCTTCGGGCAGCCGAAAGGCGTGCACCGTCTCCGCCGCTCAAGCACTCATTCACTCAGGCACTCAGCCCGACGACGCCCGCACAGCCTCGCTCCGCCCGGGGCCCCCGGTTCAGCCGCCGGAGGCGCCCGCGCCCTCCATCAGCCCGCTGACCTCGGTGCCGGGCGGGGTGAGAAGGAACACATTGCGGTCGACGCGGTGCATCCCGCTGCCCAGGCCGAAGACCACGCCCGTGCTGAAGTCGAGGACACGCTTGGCGACTTCGGTCTCCGCACCGGACAGATCGAGCAGGACCGGCGCGCCCGCCATCAGGGTCTCGGCGACCTCACGGGCGTCCGCGAAGACGTTGACCCGAAGGACCACGAACCGGCGCCGGGTCTCCGTCTCGGCATCCGGCAGCGAGCGGTGGTTCACCGCGGACGGCCAGGCGTCGCGCCCCCGCAACGGCACGACCTGGGCGAGCCCTTCCCACTGTTCATCGGTGACGTCGTAACGGTTCACCGGCTCCCCCCGACCTGACTCGCACTCCATGCCTGCACCAGCCAATTCTTACGCCAAGTCACCCGTTCGGCCCAACAGCGACACACTGCGCGACCGATCCGGTGCCAAGCCGTCCGGAGTGTCAGTGACCTGCGGCACATGCGCGAATAAAGATCGCCTCTTACCTCTCTCATACCGTCCTCTTGACCCCGGGCCACTTGTCGGCCATCCGCCGCCGCTAGCGTCCGGTCCCGTGCACTTGGCAGAAACACAGCAGGTGACACCCGGCCGGCGGACGCAGTCGGCGGTGTCCGCCGTCCCGGTCGCCCGGGCCGAGGTTCACGGGGCTCCCGCGCAGTGGCATCGCGTACTGACGCTGCTCGCCGATGTGAGCCTGTTCATCGGCACCCGCACGGTGTGGACGCAGGCGGCCACACATCGTCTGGCCCTCGCGGCTGTCATCTCCGTCTGCTACGCGTCGATCCTGGTGACCGGCGTGCTCACGCTGACGGTCCGCCGGGCGCGCTCGCTGGCCCGGCTGGACGTGATCGTGCTCGTGACCGCGATCGCGCTCACCCTGTGCACCTGGGCGCTGAACCACACGGGCGGCGACGAGGCGGTGCTGACCACGCAGGCCGCGAAGGAGATGGTCCACGGGCACCAGGTGTACGACCACGCCTGGCCGTGGCTCTTCCGCCTCAAGGGCGTCGCACTGACGGCGACGACCACCGGCGGCTACGACTTCACCTACGGCTATCCCCCGCTGACGCCGCTGCTCACCGCGCCCTTCCTGTGGCTCGGCCACAACGGTGCCCCGGCGACGGCGGCGGTGACCGTCGTGCTGATCGTCGGCACGGTCGTCCTGTGGCGGCTGCTGCCTGCGCCGTGGCGCTCCGCGGCCACCATGCTCTGCCTGGGCTTCAGTTTTCTGCCGATGTACGCACGTCAGGGCTATCCGGCGATCGTCGGCCTGGTCCTGCTGGTGCCGGTGGTCGTGCGCTGGACGCGGTTCGGTGCCGGGGGCCGGCTGGCCGCCGCCGGGATCGCGCGGGCCGCGTGCCTCGGCGCCGCGTGCGCGGCGCAGCAGCTGCCGTGGTTCGTCACTCCGTTCCTGCTGGCCGGTATCTACGCCGTGCGCCGTGGCGAGCTGGGCGGGCGCGAGGCCGCGCGGGTGGTGCTGCGGATCGCCGGGATCGCGGTCCTCACCTGGTTGCTGATCAACGCCTACTTCGTGGTGAGCGAGCCGGGTCCGTGGCTGGAGGGCATCGCGCTGCCGCTGACGCAGGGCGCGGTGCTGCACGGCCAGGGCCTGGTGGGCATCTCCCTGTACTTCACCGACGGCAGTGACCGGCTCGACTGGTACAGCCACGCGAGCATGCTGCTCGCCGCGGCCCTGCTGGCGCTGTTCGTGCTCTTCGTACGGCGGCTGGGCCCGGCCGCGACCGTGCTGCCCTGGTGTGCCTTCTACCTGGCGACCCGGTCCCAGGACGGTTACTACCTGATGATGACGCCGCTGTGGCTGGCGGCGGCGATCACCGTGCCCCTGTCGGACTTCTCCCAGGCGTGGCAGCCGCGGCCCCGCCGGCTCACGGGACGGCGCCGCCGGCCCGCCCTGGTCGGGGCCGTGGCGCTGCTGGTGCTGCCCGCGCTGGTGAGTGCGACCCTCGCGGTGACGGGCAGACCGCCGCTGTCGATGGACATCACGGCGGTCCGGCACCCCTCGGCGGGCACGGTCTCCACGATGACCCTGAAGGTGACCAACACGGGCGACTCCGCGCTCACCCCGTACTACATGATCACCACCGGTCAGGGCATGAACCGGTACTGGTCGCAGGTGCACGGCCCGGCCACGATCCCCGCGCACACCACGGCGACCGTCGAACTCCGGGCGCCGTCCGGCAAGTTCACGGTGCCGGCGAACAAGGGAACCCGGATGCGGCTGCGCGCGTTCACGGCGGCCCCGCAGACGCTGTCCACACGGGATGTGAAGCGGGCCGAGCTCGACGGCTAGCCATGGCTGACGTGAGGCCTAGCCAGGGCTGACGTCAGGCTTTCGTACGGGTGAAGCGCAGCGCGGCCGTCACGGTGGTCAGGCCGCGCATCATGCCCAGCTGGTTCCAGCCCATGCCGAACTGCTCGCGGTCCACGCTGAACTCGGCTTCCAGGGTGAGCGCGTCGGCGGTCGCGCCGGTCAGGCGCGCGGTGAGGGTCACCGGCCTGCTGATGCCGCGGACGGTCAGCTGACCGGTGACGCGGACACCGTCGCCGTCGAGGCGGTCGGCACCGCGGACGGCGAAGGTGATCTCCGGGTGGTTGTCGGCGTCGAAGAAGTCGGCCGAGCGCAGATGGGTGTCCCGCTTGGCGTGCTTCGTGTCCAGGGAGGCGGCGTCCAGGGTCACCGTGCCGATGGCCGAGCCGTCGGGCCTGACCTCGCCCGTGCCGGTGACGGTGGTGAACGCGCCCTTCACGGTGACCAGGCCCCACATGGTCTTGTGCCGCAGCCCCACGGTGGACGCGGTCGGGTCGAGCTGCCAGGTGCCTGTTTCCACGGCGACGGTCATGGTCGTACTCCCGGATCGAGTGATTCAAATTTGGATGACCTCATCCGGGCCCACGCTAGCCCCTCATCCAAATTTGAACAACCCGCTTATCCAAACTTGAACAATTATCTCGTCCAAATTTGGACCACAGGTAGACTCGACGCATGTCCGCACCCGACACGCACCCCGCCGACCAGTTCGTCTGCCCCGCCGCGGGGAGCGGGCTGCTGCCCGCCGAGCTGCGCGCGTGGATGGTCCTGCTGGCCGCGACGGGCGCCGTCGAACAGCGGCTGCGCTCGGTCGTGAAGGAGACCCTCGACGTCTCCCACGACGAGTTCCTGATCCTGTGCCTGCTGGCGGAACAGCCCCGCACCGGACTGCGCATGACCCAGGTCGCCGACCTCCTCGGCCGCCCCAAGACCCGGCTCACCTACCAGATCGCCTGCCTCCAGCGGTCCGGTCTCGTCACCCGCACCTCCGTGTGCGGCGACAAGCGCGGCGTGCAGGTCGCCCTCACCGACAAGGCACGCGAGCTGCTGGGCGAGACCTCCGCCCTGCTCGCCACAACCGTCCGGCAGGCACTCGCCGACTCGATGGGCGACGAACAGCGCGCCGCCATGTGCGCGCTGCTGCCGGACCTGGAGACCGAGCCCGCCGGCGACCGACCGGACCTGGAAACAGAGCCGTCCGGCGACTGAGCGGCGCAGATCACAAGCGCAAGTGGAGAAACCTCACAGGCGATTGTCATGACCGGCTTAACCGGCCTGCCCTAGCATCCGAGCCATGACGGTCCTGCCTGACGACGGGCTCTCACTGGCCGCCGAGTTCCCTGACACGACGCATGAGCAGTGGCAACGCCTGGTCGAGGGTGTGCTGCGCAAGTCGGGCAAGGAAGTCTCGGGCTCGGCAGCTGAGGACGCCCTGTCCACGACGCTGGAGGACGGGCTGCGCACCCGGCCCCTCTACACAGCGCGCGATGACGCACCCGACCCCGGCCTGCCCGGCTTCGCCCCGTATGTGCGCGGCGGCCGCCCCGAGGGCAACACCGCGGGCGGCTGGGACGTACGGCAGCGGCACACCGCCCTCGCCGACGGCGCCGTGCTGGCCGACCTGGAGAACGGCGGCACCTCGCTGTGGCTCGTGCTGGGCGAGGGCGGCTTCCCGGTCGAGGGGCTGGGCCGGGCGCTGGAGGGCGTCTATCTCGACCTGGCGCCGGTCGTCCTGGACGCGGGCCGGGACACCGAGCGGGCCGCCGAGGCGCTGTTGCGGCTGTACGCCGACAAGGGCGTGGACGCCACAGCCGTACGCGGCAATCTGGGCGGCGACCCACTGGGGTACGAGGCCCGTACCGGCACCGCCCTGGACTTCGCGCCGTACGCCGCGCTGGCCGCGAGCTGCGCCGAGCGGTACCCGGGTCTGCGCGCCCTCACCGTCGACGCGCTGCCGTACCACGAGGCGGGCGGCTCGGCCGCGCAGGAGCTGGGCGCCTCGCTCGCCACCGGTGTGGCGTATCTGCGCGAGCTGACCGAGGCGGGGCTGAGCGTCGAACAGGCCGCCGCGCAGCTGGAGTTCCGCTACGCGGCCACCGCCGACCAGTTCCTGACCGTCGCCAAGCTGCGCGCCGCGCGCCGGCTGTGGGCCCGCGTCGCCGAGGTCTGCGGGGCCCCGGGTGCGCAGGTGCAGCACGCGGTGACCTCGCCGGTGATGATGAGCCGCCGCGACCCGTGGGTGAACATGCTCCGCACGACGGTGGCCACGCTCGCCGCCGGGGTCGGCGGTGCCGACTCCGTGACCGTGCTGCCGTTCGACCACGCGCTGGGCCTGCCCGACGCGTTCGCCCGCCGTATCGCGCGCAACACCTCCACGATCCTCATCGAGGAGTCCCACCTGGCCCGGGTCATCGACCCCGCGGGCGGCTCCTGGTACGTCGAGCGGCTCACCGACGAACTCTCCCAGGCCGCCTGGGAGTTCTTCCGGTCGATCGAGCGCGACGGCGGCCAGGCGGCCGCCCTGCGCTCCGGCCGGCTGCGCACCGACCTCGCGACGACCTGGGCGGAGCGCTCCAAGAAGCTCGCCAAGCGGCGTGAACCCATCACCGGTGTCAGTGAGTTCCCGCTGCTCGCCGAGAAGCCGGTGGAGCGTGCGCCCGCGCCCGAGCCGCCGTCCGGCGGGCTGCCGCGGGTGCGCCGGGACGAGGCGTACGAGGAGTTGCGCGCCCGCTCCGACGCCCACCTCGCGGCGACCGGCTCCCGCCCCCGGATCTTCCTCGCCACGCTGGGCTCGGCCGCCGACTACACCGCGCGCGCCACGTTCGCCGCCAACCTCTTCCAGGCGGGCGGCATCGAGCCGGTCACCGAGGGGAGCTTCGCGGACAGCGGTGCCACCGAAGCCGTGCTGTGCTCCAGCGACGCCCTGTACGCCGAACAGGCCACGCAGACCGCCGAGTCGCTGCGCGCGGCGGGCGCCCGCCATGTGTCCCTCGCGGGCCGGGGCGACTACGCCGGCATCGACTCGTACGTCTTCGCGGGTTGCGACGCCACAGACGTCCTGTCCGCGACCCTCGACCGCATGGGAGTGTCCTGATGGGAATCCCCGACTTCTCCGGCATCGAGCTGGGGACGCCGGCCGCCGACGGCAGTGCCGAGGAATGGCGGGCGGCCGTCGAGCGGGCGACCGGGAGCGAAGAGCCGCTGTGGGAGACCCCGGAGGGCATCCCGGTCAAGCCGCTGTACACCGGCCGTGACCTGGAGGGCCTGGACTTCCTGGGCACCTACCCGGGCATCGCGCCGTATCTGCGCGGGCCCTACCCGACGATGTACGTCAACCAGCCCTGGACCATCCGCCAGTACGCGGGCTTCTCCACCGCCGAGGAGTCCAACGCGTTCTACCGGCGCAACCTGGCGGCCGGCCAGAAGGGCCTGTCGGTCGCCTTCGACCTGCCCACGCACCGGGGCTACGACAGCGACCACCCGCGCGTGACCGGTGACGTCGGCATGGCGGGCGTGGCCATCGACTCGATCTACGACATGCGGCAGCTGTTCGACGGCATCCCGCTGGACAAGATGACCGTGTCGATGACGATGAACGGCGCCGTGCTGCCGGTGCTCGCGCTGTACATCGTGGCGGCGGAGGAGCAGGGCGTACCGCCCGAGAAGCTGGCCGGAACCATTCAGAACGACATTCTGAAGGAGTTCATGGTCCGCAACACCTACATCTATCCGCCGAAGCCGTCGATGCGGATCATCTCCGACATCTTCGCCTACACCTCACAGCGGATGCCCCGCTACAACTCGATCTCCATCTCCGGCTACCACATCCAGGAGGCCGGCGCGACGGCCGACCTGGAGCTGGCGTACACGCTCGCGGACGGCGTCGAGTACATCCGCGCGGGCCGGGAGGCGGGCCTGGACGTGGACGCCTTCGCACCGCGTCTGTCCTTCTTCTGGGCGATCGGCATGAACTTCTTCATGGAGATCGCCAAGTTGCGGGCGGCCCGGCTCCTGTGGGCCAAGCTGGTCTCGCAGTTCGAGCCCAAGAACACCAAGTCCCTGTCCCTGCGCACCCATTCGCAGACCTCGGGCTGGTCGCTGACCGCGCAGGACGTGTTCAACAACGTCACGCGTACGGCCGTGGAGGCGATGGCGGCAACCCAGGGCCACACCCAGTCGCTGCACACCAACGCCCTCGACGAGGCACTCGCCCTGCCGACCGACTTCTCCGCGCGCATCGCCCGCAACACCCAGCTGCTCATCCAGCAGGAGTCGGGCACCACCCGGGTCATCGACCCGTGGGGCGGCAGCGCCTACGTGGAGAAGCTGACGTACGACCTCGCCCGCAAGGCCTGGGCGCACATCCAGGAGGTCGAGCAGGCGGGCGGTATGGCGCAGGCCATCGACGCGGGCATCCCGAAGCTGCGCGTGGAGGAGGCGGCGGCCCGTACGCAGGCGCGCATCGACTCCGGCCGGCAGCCGGTGATCGGCGTCAACAAGTACCGCGTGGACAGCGACGAGCAGATCGAGGTCCTCAAGGTCGACAACTCCGCCGTACGCGCGCAGCAGATCGAGAAGCTGCGGCGGCTGCGGGAGGAGCGGGACGAGCAGGCCTGCCGGGACGCCCTGGACGCGCTCACGCGGGCGGCCGACGGCAAGGAGAACCTGCTGGAGCTGGCCGTGCACGCGGCCCGCGCCAAGGCGACCGTCGGCGAGATCTCCGACGCCCTGGAGAAGGTGTACGGCCGGCACGCGAGCCAGATCCGTACGATTTCCGGCGTGTACCGCAACGAAGCAGGCCAGTCCCCGAACGTGGACCGCACCCGTGCCCTGGTGGACGCCTTCGAGGAGGCCGAGGGGCGCCGGCCGCGCATCCTGGTCGCCAAGATGGGCCAGGACGGCCACGACCGCGGCCAGAAGGTGATCGCGACTGCCTTCGCCGACCTCGGCTTCGACGTCGACGTCGGCCCGCTGTTCCAGACGCCGGAGGAGGTCGCCCGGCAGGCGGTCGAGGCGGATGTGCACGTGGTCGGAGTGTCCTCACTCGCGGCGGGCCATCTGACTCTCGTACCGGCGCTGCGCGAGCAGCTGGCCGAGGAGGGCCGCGAGGACATCATGATCGTGGTCGGCGGGGTGATCCCGCCGCAGGACGTGCCGACGCTGCTGGAGATGGGCGCCACGGCCGTGTTCCCGCCCGGGACGGTGATCCCGGACGCGGCGTACGACCTGGTGAAGCGGCTGTCGGCCGACCTCGGCCACGAGCTGTAGGGCGCCGATGGCAGCGATCGATCTCGACGCCTATGTGAAGGGTGTGCTCGACGGAAAGCGGGCGATCGTGGCCCGCGCGATCACGCTCGTCGAGTCCACCCGCGCCCAGCACCGGGCGCTGGCACAGGAGTTGCTGACACAGCTCCTGCCGCACAGCGGCCGGGCGCGGCGGATCGGCGTGAGCGGGGTGCCGGGTGTCGGCAAGTCGACGTTCATCGACGCGTTCGGCACGCTGCTGACCTCGCTGGGCCACCGGGTCGCCGTCCTCGCCGTGGACCCGTCCTCGACCCGTACCGGCGGCTCCATCCTGGGCGACAAGACGAGGATGGAACGCCTGTCGGTGGACCCGGCGGCCTTCGTGCGCCCCTCCCCCAGCGCGGGCACGCTCGGCGGGGTCGCGAAGGCGACGCGCGAGTCGATGGTGGTCATGGAGGCGGCGGGCTACGACGTGGTCCTCGTGGAGACCGTCGGCGTGGGCCAGTCGGAGACCGCGGTGGCCGACATGGTCGACTCCTTCCTCCTGCTGACCCTGGCCCGCACCGGCGACCAGCTGCAGGGCATCAAGAAGGGCGTCCTGGAGCTGGCCGACGTGATCGCCGTCAACAAGGCGGACGGCCCGCACGAGCGGGACGCGAAGGCGGCCGCCCGCGAACTGGCGGGCGCGCTGCGGCTGATGCACGGCAAGGACGCCTTCTGGACTGCGCCGGTGCTCAGTTGCAGCGCCCGGGACTCGACCGGCCTGGAACTGGTCTGGGAGCGCCTCGAACAGCACCGTGCGCTGCTCGACTCCGCCGGCCGGCTGACCGCCAAGCGGCGCGACCAGCAGGTCGGCTGGACCTGGGCGATGGTCCGCGACGAACTCCTCGACCGCCTGCACACCGCCCCGGCGGTACGTGAGGTGGCCCCGGACCTCGAACGGCAGGTCAGGCAGGGGGAGTTGACCGCGACGCTGGCTGCGGAACGCATCCTGGCGGCGTTCGAGGGACGTACACCTCCTGGGGCCGGGGCTTGAAAGAGGCGAGGCCCCGGCCCTTGATGACACGGTCGGTCTCCTCGCGCCAGTAGCTCGGCGAGGGATCGATCTCTGCGAGGAGGCTGCCGCGACCAGTGCGTTTCCACGCCAGGCTGAAGGCGGTCTCCGCCTTGTCGCCATGGAGGCGGACCTCGCGCCGTGCTCGCGGTGGTCTTCAGGAAGGTGCCCTGCACACGAGGCAGGTTGTCGGCGAACGTGACGTACAGGATGCGCCTGGTGGTGCGCTCGGCCAGATATACCGCGCGATGCAGGCCGACCACCGTCTTGCCGGTTCCCGCCGGCCCGCTGATGCGCGCCGGTCCCGACCAGCTGCGACGCACGAGCGCCACCTGGCCGGGGCGCAGGAAGGTCATCTGGCGTCTCGTACCCGGGGAAGACCCGCTCCAGGAGGTCTGCTCCTCACGGTTCTCGCCTCCGGCACTGAGACAGCCGCCCGAAGTCTCCGGGGGCCGCACGCCGGTTCTTGACGTCCAGGCGGACGGGCTGGAATGGCTGGAGTGGGCCGATGAGCATGCGGCACGGCTCGACCCGCTCCACGGCCCGTTGAGTACTCCACCGGATCCGCCGGCCGGACGCGAGGCTCTGCGTGAGTTGTCGAAGGTCGATCCCTACGCCTGTCCGGTGGCCGTTCGACGCCGACGGCCACCGGACACTTCCCGAGGACCAGCCGACCGGCCGACCATGCTGGTACCGAGCGTCGGCCCCGGCAGGTCCGGCCGCACCCACGAGCCCAGCACCGAGGGCTGCCCCGGGTCCGGTCCCGAAGGCGCAGCCGGAGGCCGAGGAGCGGCCGCCGCAGCCGCCCGCCGAGCCTGAGGCTCTCCTTGGTTTGGAACCGTGACGGACGTGCCCGCCGTGTCCATGAAGACGACCTGTCGTACCGCGACGTCGCACGCCGGCCAGCGCGCGAGCACGTCGGCGCGGGACCGGTGGTCGACGCCGACGACCGGGCGGTCGGCGGGAGTGTCCGAGTCAGACTAGTGGTGCATGCGGCCGATGGCGGAGTGCTGCGACGCAGGTCCCGGAAACAGGGCCCGGATGGCCCCTTGGGACAGGGACGGCACCGGACCGAAGGTGGAGCCGTGACACCCGTATCTGCGCGTCGGTACCCCGTAGCCAGGGTCAGTCTGTCGGTGCGTGTCGGCCTCTCGGGGCCGGGCGCGGCGTGGGCGCGGCCCGCTGTGGGAGCGGACAGGGACACGAGAGGCGGTCGGTGATCGTGACCACTGTCGCGGCGCGGCCGGTGACTGCGGGGTGTGCCGCCACAGCCGCGGCCCGGCCCACTGCGGGGGTGCTTCGCGATCTGGGGGTGACCGGCGACGGTCTGTCGTCGGACGAGGCGGAACAGCGGCTGAGGCGCTGGGGGCCCAACGCGGTTCACTCGCACCGGGCCCGGGCCTGGCTCGTCGTGTGGCACCAGCTACGGTCCCCGCTTCTGGGCCTGCTGCTGGCCGCCGCCGTCATCTCCTACTTCGCCGGTGAGCGCAGCGATGCCCTGATCATCGGGGTGATCGTGGCGCTGTCCGTCGGCCTCGGCTTCCTCAACGAGTACCGGGCAGAGAAGACCGCCCAGTCACTGCACGCGAAGATCCGCCACCGGGCGGTCGTGCTGCGCGACGGCCGTCCGCAGGAGGTGGAGGTCACCCGCCTGGTTCCGGGCGATGTGGTGGAGTTGCGGCTGGGCGACATCGTCCCCGCCGATCTGCGGCTGCTTCAGGCCACGGGACTGGAGTGCAGCGAGTCGGTACTGACCGGCGAGTCGCTGCCGGTCGCCAAAGACACCGCCCCTGTGCCGGCCGGCACGGCGCTCGCGGAGCTGTCCGGATGCGCCCTGATGGGTACCGTGGTGCACTCTGGAAGCGGGCGTGGGGTGGTGGTCGCCACCGGTGCCGAGGCCGAATTCGGAAAAATCGCCGCCGGGCTGAGCGGCCACCAGCTGGAGACCGAGTTCCAGGTGGGGCTGCGCCGGTTCTCGATGCTGCTGGTGTACGTCGCCGGGGCACTGACCACGTCGATCTTCGTCATCAACGTCGCACTGCACAAACCGCTGATCGACGCGCTGCTGTTCTCCCTGGCCATCGCGGTCGGCATCACTCCGCAGCTGCTGCCCGCCGTGGTCTCGACCAGCCTGGCCGCGGGCTCCCGGCGAATGAGCCGACGCAAGGTGCTGGTCAAGCGCCTGGTGTGCATTGAGGACCTCGGCGACGTCGACGTGCTGTTCACCGACAAGACCGGGACGCTGACGCATGGCCGCATCGACTTCATGCGCGCCGTGCCCGTCGGCGGCACGTCGCCGGAGGAGGCGCTGCACCTCGGGCTGCTGTGCACCGAGACGCAGGTGGACGACCAGGGCCGGCCGGTGGGCGGCAACCCGCTCGACGAGGCCCTGTGGGACTCCCCCGCCGCCTTCCAGCGCTCGGCACTCTGCGGCTTCAAGCGCATCGGCGTCCTGCCCTTCGACCACGACCGGCGGATGGTCTCCGTCATGGTCACCGACCCCGACGGCGCGACCACGCTGATCACCAAAGGCGCCCCCGAGGCGGTGCTGGAACGCTGCGTGGAGGTGCCCGAGGCGGCACGTCAGGCGTTGGATGCCGAGTTCGCCGCCGCCAACCGCGTCGTGGCCGTGGCGACCCGTCCCGCCCAGGCCACCCCCACCCTCACAGCCGCCGACGAGCACGACCTCCGCCTGGCCGGTCTGCTGGTCTTCCTCGATCCGCCCAAACCCGACGCCGCCGAGGCACTGGGACGGCTGGACGCGCTGGGCATCACGGTGAAGATCGTCACCGGGGACAACCCCGCGGTGGCCGCCAAGGTCTGCCACGACCTGGGGCTGAATGACGTCGGCATCCTGACCGGGACCGACCTGGACACCATGGACGACGAGCAGCTCACCGCCGCCCTCCGGCACACCACCGTGTTCGCCCGGGTCAGCCCGGAGCACAAGGCCCGCATCGTCCGCAGCCAGCGGCGGACCGGCGGCGATGTCGCCTTCCTCGGCGACGGCGTCAACGACGCCCTCGCACTCCACGCCGCCGACGTGGGAATCTCGGTGGATTCAGCCACCGACGTGGCCAAGGACGCGGCCGACGTGATCCTTCTGGAGAAGGACCTCGGGGTCCTGGCGGACGGCGTCGCCGAGGGGCGGCGGATCTTCGCCAACACCATCAAGTACGTGCTGATGGGTACGTCCAGCAACTTCGGCAACATGTTCAGCGCGGCCGGCGCCTCCCTGTTCCTGCCGTTCCTGCCGATGCTGCCCTCTCAGATCCTGCTCAACAACCTTCTGTACGACAGCAGCCAGCTCACCATCCCCACCGACGAGGTCGACGAGGAGCAGGTGCGCCGCCCGGCGCACTGGGACATCGCCTTCATCCGGCGCTTCATGGTGTGCTTCGGACCGATCAGCTCGCTGTTCGACTTCGTGACCTTCGCGGTGATGCTGTGGGTCTTCCACGCCGGCCCGGCACAGTTCCACACCGGCTGGTTCGTGGAGTCCCTCGCCACGCAGACCCTGGTGATCTTCGCCATCCGGACCCGCCGCATCCCCTTCTGGCGCAGCCACCCCAGCCTTCCGCTGGCGTCGACCGCGCTGGGAGTCGTCGCCCTCGGCACCGTCCTTCCGGCCACTCCACTGGCCCATGTCCTCGGCTTCCGGCTCCTTCCGACCGGTTTCTTCGCCGCAGTGGCCGCCATGGTCGCCGTCTACCTTGTCCTCGTCGAGATCGGCAAGCGGATCTTCTACCGGACCGCGCGTGCACCGGCCCGGCCCCGACCAGCCCTCGGCCACCGGCACCTGCGCCGCCGCGCAGCCCGGTTCAGCACCACCACCCGACTGCGGCAACCGAGATCCATCGGTCGTCTGCCCGCGAGCAGACCGCACACGACCGGCGGGGTCGGGTGAGCTGCCCGGGCGTAGCGTTCCGCCTCCCCCAGTGCTGCCTGACGCTATGCGTCGCGTCAGGTGATGCGGGTTGCGAGTTCGGCGGCGGAACACTGCACCGTCGTTGGCTTCTCTTGCCCGGCGGTGGAGCGTCGGAGCCGGTCGGCAAGAGGGGCGAATGCGACAGGAGGTATGTGCTTCCGGTCAGTTAGGGCCGGGGGCCATCAAGGAGGCGCATCGTTTCTCCACAAGCGAAAGCACGTTCGCCATGCGTTTACCTATCGTCTGTCTCTCGTTCCGGTTCTTCGGGGCCTTCCAGCGTCCGTACCTACAGGGAGTGCAGTCATGGAGTCGTTACGGCATCTCGCCGCCCACTTCGGGCTCGACCTCGCCGCCGTCGGCGTGCTGACCTTCGCCATCTACTATCCGCGCCACCGTCGGCGCGACCTCGTGCCGGCCTATCTCGCCCTGAACACCGGCCTCTTCACCGTCGTCACCGCCCTCGCCGAGGTGCGCGGCGGCGGGGGAGCGGCCCTGGGCTTCGGTCTCTTCGGCGTGCTCTCGATCGTCAGACTCCGCTCCGACGCCGTGCAACACCAAGAAGTCGCCTACTACTTCACCACCCTGGTCCTCGGCCTGCTCTGCGGACTGCCGAGGCTGCCGTTCGCGCTCACCGCCGGGCTGTGTGCCACCCTGCTCCTCATCGTCTGGGCAGCCGACAGCCCCCGCCTCCTCGCCGGCACCCGGCGCGCCGTCGTCACCCTCGACGCCGTCCACGAGGACCCGGCCGTCCTCCACGCCGACCTCGTACGGCGCCTGGGTGAGCCCCTCCACTGGACAGTCATGGAAGTCGACTTCGTCCGGGACCTCACCGTCGTCGACGTCCGCTACCGCGAGAGCGCAGCGGCCCCGGCCGGCCGGGGCTCCGCGCCCGCCGCCGGACCCGCCCCCCGGACCACGCCCGCCTGGGAAACCGCATGACCACCGCACCGGTCCGCGCCGCCGCCGCGGTCCGCGCCATCGGCGACGCCGCCCACGGCGCCGGCCCCGTCTCGCTCGACGAGCTCAACGAACGGGCATCCCTCCTCGCCCGCTTCGACCACAGCTACCTCGTGCCCGCGGACACCTTCCTGCGCGTCGTCGGCCGGCTCACCCACCCGCACCGGCCCGGGGGCCCCTACCGCGCCCTCGCCATCGACGGCCGGCGTGCCTTCCGCTACCACTCCGTCTACTACGACACCCCCGAGCTCCGCTCCTTCCACGACCACCGGCAGGGCCGCCGACGCCGCTTCAAGATCCGGGAACGGGTCTACGAGGACACAGGAGAGCGGCAGTTCGAGATCAAGCTCAAGGGGCCGCGCGGCGACACCGTCAAACGCCGATGCCCGCTGACCGGAGCTGACACCCCGCTCGGCCCCGACTGCCGGGGATTCCTCACCGACACCCTGCGTACCGCGTACGGCATCGGTGCTCCGGCGGCCCTTGAACCGTCCTTGAGTACCGACTACATGCGCGCCACCTTCGTGGCCGACGGCGAGCGCATCACCTGCGACGCAGCACTGGTCTGCCACGACCTGCGCATCGGACGCACCGTGCGGTGTACGGACGACCTCGTGCTCGTCGAGACCAAGACCACCGGGCATCTCACCGAAGCGGACCGCCTGTTGCACGCCCACGGGATACGCCCCGCCGTCTTCACCAAGTACTGCAGCGCCTTCGCCGCATTGCGTCCCGCACTACCCGCCAACCGATGGCGTCGCACCGCCCGCCGCGCTTTCGGTGCGGCGGCTCCGGAGCCGACGTGCTGAACGGCCGGTGGAAGCCCGGCGGCGGGAAACGCCCGCCGCCGGGATAGCCCTGCGGCCGGGAGGCGATGTGCGTCCTCCCGGCCGGACACCGGGGCCCTGCCGGGCGGATCTTCGCTCGTGGGTGCGCCCGGTGTGGCATGGCTGACGCCGGTGAGGGGCGCGGGGCTATTGCATCACGATTGGGGAGTTTCCACCTCAATTTCCGATCGGTTATGCAGCCTTGCAGCTGATACTCGCCGCCTTCTAGGGTAGGCAGGCCGTGGTGTTCGGGAAGACCGGTGACAGCCCCAGGGGCTCAGTCCGGAGCGGCCCTCGCCACTGTGATCGGGGAGTTCCCGCCCCATGCATTGCCACTGGCCTCACGGCCGGGAAGGCAGGGGCGGGCGCGATGACCCGTCAGCCAGGAGACCGGCCACGGCAGCACGAAGCTGATCCACGAGGTGCTGGAGCGAACCGTATGACCGTGTCCCCTGGCGTGCCCGAAACCGCCGCCGTCCCGTCCTTTCGCTGGCGCCGCGAGGACACCGTCCGAACCGCGGGCCTGCTGGCCGTGATCGTCGCTCTGCACGTGGTCGCCTTCGGGATTCTGTTCCTCCTCGTGGTCCCGCGTCACTATGAGGTCGGGTCCAAGGCGTTCGGGGTCGGCTTGGGCATCACGGCCTACACCCTCGGCATGCGGCACGCCTTCGACGCCGACCACATCGCCGCGATCGACAACACCACCCGCAAGCTCATGGCCGACGGCAAGCGGCCCGTGTCGGTGGGCTTCTGGTTCGCGCTCGGGCACTCCAGCGTGGTGGTCGTCATGGCCGTGCTGGTGGCCGGGGGCGCCAAGCTGGCCGGCACCCTGATGAACGACGGCTCCCGGACCCACCAGGTCCTCGGCACCGTCGGCACCACGGTCTCCGGCGGCTTCCTGTACCTCATCGCCGCTCTCAACCTCGTCGCCCTGTTCGGCATCCGGCGCGTCTTCAAGGCCATGCGCGCCGGACGCTACGACGAGGCGGAACTGGAAGCCCACCTGGACTCGCGCGGCTTCATGAACCGCATCCTGGGCCGGCTCACCAAGTCGATCCGCCGACCGGGCCAGATGTTCCCTCTCGGCTTCGTCTTCGGCATCGGCTTCGACACCACGACCGAGGTCCTGCTCCTCGCCCTGGCCGGCAACGGCGCCGCAGCCGGCCTCCCCTGGTACGCGGTCCTGTGCCTGCCCCTCCTCTTCGCGGCCGGCATGAGCCTGTTCGACACCCTCGACGGCACGTTCATGAACTTCGCCTACCAGTGGGCGTTCTCGAACCCCGTTCGCAAGGTGTTCTACAACCTCACGATCACCGGGCTGTCCATCGCGGTGGCCTTCTTCGTCGGGACGATCGAACTGGTCGGCGTTCTGCATGACAAGCTCGGCTTGAGTGATGACATCACCGGCTGGATCGCGAGCCTGGACCTGGACAACGTCGGCTATGTGATCGTCGGCCTGTTCGTTGTCGTCTGGGCCGTGGCCATCGCCTACTGGCGTCTGGCCAAGGTGGAGGAGCGCTGGAGCGCCCGCGCCGCGGACGCCGGCTGACGGCTCGTGGCCGTCGCTGCGACGCCCGCCTGATCAGTTGTGCTCGAAGTGGCTGGGCCTGCCGTCGCGTTGGACAAGCCGGCCCAGCCGAGCCGCCGTCGCCCGGGGCACGAGCGTCCAGGTGCCGTCGGCGCGGTGGAGTGCGGCGGAGTGCCAGGGGGTGGTCCAGGCGTCGGGGGCGTCAAGGAGGCGGATACCGAATTTCGGTGCGCCGACGGGTTGCGGGTGGATCGAGAGGCGCACGGCGTGGGGGTGGTGCTCGGCGATCAGGTCGCCCCAGGCGCGGCTGCGCTGGATGACGCCGTAGGCGCGTTGTCGGCAGGCGCGCTGCAGGGCGGAGCGGGTGCCGGTCCAGTCGGCGGTGTCCTCGACGAGGAAGCGCGTGATGCCCCGGTAGAGGGCGAGGGTCTGGTCGTCGGTACGGGCCTCGGCACGCAGAGCGTCCAGCGTGGGGGCGTGGCGGTCGTGGACGTGGGCGCGTTTCGTGTCGTGCGGGAGGTCGCCGAGGATGTCGCGCAGGTCGAAGACGGACAGTCTGTCCAGGCCCAGTTGAGCTATCTGTATGCGTAGGTCGTCGGCGTACGCGTCGATGTGGTGGTCGGGGACGTGGATGAGGTCACCGAAGACGTGGCCGTCGGAGCAGATGATCACCCGGGCGCCGGGCGGGTAGATCCGCTCGATCTCGGTGCACAGGGTGTTCAGGAACGTCAGGGAGAGGCGTTCGCCCTGGTCGGGGAGGTGACCGAGGACCTTGGCGGGGTTGGGGGACTTACAGGGGAAGGCGGGCAGGGTGAGGACGACCGGGGCGCCCTCGTGTACGAAGTCGGCGATGCGGCGCAGCTGATGGGGGAACGCTTCCGCAGGGGCGGGAACGGGAGCCGGATCGGTCGTGCGGTGATGCGGCAGGAGCAGGTTGAGGATCTCGGTGCCGATGCGGGTGGGGAGGGCGTCTGACGCGGTCGTCAGGTGCATGTCGTTCCTCCTGGAGTACGAGGGCATGTCGACATGGCGCCGTGGCGGGAGTGCACGCCAGGCGCCAGTGGTCAGCGGGTGTGGGTCAGCCGAGGCCGGTCCGGCCGGTGTGGCCGGGCCCGGTCAGCGATACGTCGATGTCAGAAGCGTCGGTCGTAGCCCACGGGCAGGCTGTTCGTCCCGCGACCGAGGACGGCGGGGATCCACTCGATGTCCTCGACCCTGATGGCGAGATGCAGGCCGGGCAGCCTCGTGAGCAGGGTGCCCAGGGCGATCTGGAGTTCGGCGCGGGCGAGGGCTGCGCCGGGGCAGAAGTGGATGCCGTGGCCGAAGGCGAGGTGGGGGTTCGGGCTCCGGTCGAGGTCGAGGGTGTCGGGGTCGGGGAAGCGGCGCGGGTCACGGTTGGCGGCGCACAGGGACACGATCACGGAGTCGCCGGCCGGGACCTCGGTACCGTGCAGGTCGCTGTCCTTGTCGAAGAAGCGCCAGGTGGTCAGCTCGAAGGCACTGTCGTAACGGAGGAGTTCCTCGACCGCGCGCGGCAGCAGGTCCGGTTCGTCGCGGAGCCGGGCCAGTTGGTCCGGGTTACGGAAGAGCGCGATCAGAGCCGTGGTGATCTGGTTGGTGACCGGTTCCTGGCCCGCGACGAGGAGCTGGAAGATCATCGAGTCCAGCTCTTCCTGGGACAGTTCACGGCGGGCGTGGGCCATGACGAGGCGGCTGAGCAGGTCGTCGTCCCAGTGTTCGCGTTTGTGGGCGACGACGTCGGCGATGTAGCTCTGCAGGCCTTGCAACCGCGCCTCGTACAGCGGGCGTCCCGGGTCGGTGGGGCCGACCGGCTGGACGACCTTGCCCCAGTCGCGGTCGAAGCGAGCCGCCAGATCCTGGGGAAGCCCGATGACCTCCGCGAGTACCTGGAAGGGGAAGTGGGCGGCGAAGCCGGTGACGAGGTCGGCCGGGCCGGTTTCGGGCAGGGTGTCGATCAGCGCATCCGCCAGTTCCTGGAACCGAGGGCGCAGGCTCTCGATACGACGTGGAGTGAAGGCGTCGGTGACGAAGCGCCGCATACGCGTGTGCTTGGGCGGGTCCTGGTGGAGCAGGTGCATCTGGAGCTGCGAGTGCTGCGGCTCGGGCATGATCGAGGCACGGGCGCGCCAGCGGTCGTTGCCGCGGTCGTGGTTCTTGCCCAGGCGCTCGTCGTTCAGCGCGGCGTGGGCGGCGTCGTAGCCGGTAACGAGCCAGGCTTGCACGCCGCTGGGGAAGAGGACGCGGTGGACCGGGCCGGCCTCGCGCATCTGCTCGTACAGGGGGTAGGGGTCGGCCTTGTAGGGGCAGCCCATCAGCGGGACCGGGTCGGGCAGCAGCTCGGCCGGCGGCTCTTGGACGGTCATGAACGGGGCTCCTCAGAGGGCGAGTTCGGGGCGGTGGTGGTCCAGCCACAGGGCGAGGTCGACGACGCGTTCGAGGCGCAGGCGGTGGCCCCACTCCAGCCGGTCGGGCGGGGTGTCCAGGCAGGGCTTGATCCGGGTCTCGTCGGCCAGGGCGCGGACCTGTTCGAGGGCGAGCGCGTCGCGGGCCATGTCCTGCAGGCCGCGGTTGTAGTCGGGGTGGTGGGTGGCCGGGTAGTGGTTCTTGGGCCGGTACAGGACCGAGTCCGGGGCGAGGCTCGTGCCGACGGCGCGCAACAGGCTTTTCTCGCGGCCGTCGAAGCTCTTCAGCGCCCAGGGCGTGGAGAAGGCGTACTCGACGAGCCGGTGGTCGCAGTACGGAACGCGCACCTCCAGCCCTTGGGCCATGCTCAGCCGGTCCTTGCGGTGGAGGAGTTGGCGCAGCCAGCGGGTGAGGGACAGGTGCTGCATCTCGCGCTGCCGGTGCTCGGCGGGGCTCTCGCCGTCGATGTGCGGTACGGCGGCCAGCGCGCTGCGGTAGGTGTCGTCGCGGAACTCACCGATGCGCAGGTCGAGTTCGGGGTTGAGGGGCATGGCGGCCTCGTCGCCGGTGACCAGCAGCCAGGGGAAGGTCTGCGCGGCGAGCGCCTTGGGGTTGTGGAACCAGGGGTAGCCGCCGAACACCTCGTCGGCCGCCTCGCCGGACAGGGCGACGGTGGAGTGCCGCCGTATCTCGCCGAACAGCAGATAAAGAGAGGTGTCCATGTCGCCCACCCCGATCGGCGAGTCGCGCGCCACGACGACCGCCTTGCGGTGCTCGGGGTCGAGCAGAGCACGCGGGTCGAGGACGACGGTGCTGTGGTCGGTGCCGATGAAGGCTCCGGCCTCGGTGGCGTACGGGGTGTCGTGGCCGGTACGCAGGACGTCGCCGGTGAACTGTTCGGCCTGGTCGCTGTAGTCGACGGCGTACGAACGGATCCTCGCCTCCGCGCCCTCCCGCAGCCGTAGTTCGTCGGCGAGCAGCGCGGTCAGGACGGTGGAGTCGATGCCGCCGGAGAGCAGGCTGCACAGGGGGACGTCGGCCTCCAGCTGGCTGCGGGCCGCCGCGCCGACCAGCGCACGGATCCGCTCCACCGTCGTTTCCCGGTCGTCGCCGTGGTCCCTGGCCTCAAGCTGCCAGTAGCGGCGTTCGCGGATGCCGTCCCGGTCCAGGACCAGCAGCCCCCCGGGTTCAACCTCCCGTACCCCGGACCACACGGTCGGCCCGGTGTTGAACAGCAGGCTGTACGCCTCCCGCAGCCCGTCGGCAGCCACCCGGGGCCGGATCTCAGGGTGGGCGAACAGTGCCTTGGGCTCGGAGGCGAAGGCCAGGCCGCCGTCGACGAGCGCCCAGAACAACGGCTTCACGCCGAGCCGGTCACGCACCAGCAGCAGCCGCTGCGCCCGCTCGTCCCAGACGGCGAAGGCGAACATGCCCTCCAGGTGCTCGGCGACGTCCTCGCCCCACTCCGCGTAGGCCCGCAGCACCACCTCGGTGTCGCTGCGCGTGCGGAACACATGGCCCCGGCCACACAGCTCGGCCCGGAGTGCGTGGTGGTTGTAGACCTCGCCGCTGTAGGTGAGCACGATGTCCGGCTGCTCGGGACGATCCGGCATCGGCTGTACGCCGCCTTCGAGGTCGATGACGGCCAGGCGGCGATGGCCGATCGCTGCGCGTTCGCCGAGCCAGATCCCTCCGGCGTCGGGGCCGCGGGGCGTGAGGGTGGCGGTCATGGCCTCGATGACCGGGGCCTGGGTGCGGGCGTCGTGGTGGAAGCTCGCCCAGCCGGTGATTCCGCACATACGGGTGACTCCTTGCTCAACGATGGGCGGCGGACGCCGCGTCGGTGGTCTTCTCCGGCCCGGCGGCCGGGCGTCGGGCGGGCACTGCCAGCAGAGGTACGGCGAGGCAAGCGGCGGTGGCGGCCACGGCGAGCCCGGCGTGCACGCCGTCGGCAGGTCCGGCAAGGCCCCAGGCGGCGGTGGCCAGGGCTGGGCCCAGGGTGAAGCCGAGGCTGCGGGCGAGCTGGACGGTCGAGCCGACAGTCGCGGTCCGCTCCGGCGGGGCGGCACCCATGACCAGGACCTGGGTCGGGCCGCCGTTCAGGCCCATGCCGATACCGGCCAGCGCCAGCCGCCAGGCGACGTCCAGCGGTGACCAGTCGCCGCCCAGCGGAACGAGGAGGAGCAGGCCGGCGGCGGTGAGCGCGGCGCCGGTGACCGCTGTCAGCCGGGCGCCGACGGGGGTCCCCCCGCTCGAGCGGAGCCGGGAGTGGGGGAGGTCGGCGAGACGTCCGCCGAGCGGTCCGGCCAGGCCCATGCCGAGCGGGAAGGCGAGCACGGTGAGCCCGGTGGTCGTGGCGCTGACGCCGTCGTCGCGCTGGAGGTGCAGGGCGACGACGTAGTGCATGGCGGCGAAACCGGCCGCAAGCGCCAGTACCGCCGCGTGTGCCCGCAACAGCCCCGGGACACCCAGCACGCTGGTCACCGGACGCCCGCCCGGACCGCGCAGCCACCACCACAGCGGCGGTGCTGCTGCGAGCGCGAGCACCAGCCACGCCGGACGGTCCGAGGCCAGGGTCAGCGCCAGCAGCAGCGCCGTCACACCGGCGGCCACCAGGAGGGCGTCTGCTGCCGAGCGCCGGTCGGGCCGGCGCAGGGCGCCGTCCGGCGGCATCGCACGCCAGGCCACCACCAGGGCGAGCACGCAGAAGGGGATCTTGACGAGGAAGACGGCGTGCCAGCCCAGATGGTCCAGGAGCAGCCCGCCCACGGCCGGCCCGGTCACCGCCCCCAGCGGGCCCAGGGTCGCGGGCACGCTCATCGCCCGCCCTCGCTTTCCGGGCCGTACAGAACGCAGCGCGAGGACCGGCATCAGCACGAACAGCGCCGCCCCGAACGCGCCCTGCGCAATGCGGGCGGCTATCAGCCAGGCAGCCCAGGGAGCGGCGGCCGCCAGAGCGCTGCACAGGGCGAAGCCGGCGGTCGCGGCGAGTACGGCGGAGCGCGTCCCCACGCCGTCCAGCCAGCGTCCGACGGGCAACAGCAGTGCGACGACGGGAAGCTGGTAGCCCAGCACGGCCCACTGGGCGGTCGCTGCAGAGACGTGCAGGCCATCGGCGATGTCCGCCAGAGCCACGTTGACGATGTTCATGTCGAGCATCGCCACGAACGACAGCATGCCCGCCACGGCCACCAGCAGCCAGCGGTCCTCGCCGGCAGCGCCGTCGGGTATGTGCCCGGGCTGTTCCGCGCCGGGTCTGTGGTCTGTCACCTTTCCGCCCCTCACCTTCGTGGGCGGGCTGCCGGAAGGCAGCCTCGTCCCACAAGTCGGGAGGGATCGCGCGTGAGTTCCCGGACCTGTCCCAAAAAGCGTGACGGAAAGGCTGGAAGTTCCCCACCGTGTTCACGCGCCGGTGTGCGTCTCCACTGCCGCAGCCGGCTCCGCGTCGGCGGGTGCCCGGTGGTCGAAGGCGATCAAGGGATCCCCGGTGAGGGGGTGGTCGACCACGGCCGCGCGCACCCCGAACACCGCCGCCATCAGGGCGGGCGTGAGGACCCCGCGCGGCCGGCCGGAGGCGACGACGGATCCGGCGTGCAGGACGTGGAGGCGGTCGCAGACGGAGGCAGCCGCGTTGAGGTCGTGCAGCGACACCAGCGTGGTACGGCGCTGGGTACGCAGCAGGGCGAGCAGTTCGACCTGGTGGCGGATGTCGAGGTGATTGGTCGGCTCGTCGAGGACCAGGACGTCGGGGTCCTGGGCGAAGGCCCTGGCGAGCAGGACGCGTTGGCGTTCCCCTCCGGACAGGGCCGTGAACCGGCGACCCGCTTGGTCGTCCATGCCGACGTCGGCCAAGGCGCGGGCGACGATGTCCCGGTCGGCGGCGTCCTCACCGGCGAAGGCTCGCTTGTAGGGGGTGCGGCCCATGGCGACGACCTCGCGCACGCTCAGCTCGAAGTCGCTCCCGCGCTCCTGCGGGAGGGCCGCCACGTGTCGCGCTGACTGGACCGCGCTCAGCTCGCGCAGATCGGTGCCGGCCAGAAGTACTCGCCCGGCGGTGGGCTTCAGATGCCGGTAGACGGTGCGCAGGAGCGTGGACTTGCCGCTGCCGTTCGGCCCGACCAGTCCGGTGATCTCGCCCTCGGCGGCGATCAGGTGGGCGCCCGCGACGACCGTACGGCCGGCGTAGGCGACGTGCAGGTCCTCGATGTCGATCCTCAACTGCCGCTCCCCAGACGCCGGTCCAGCAGATACAGCAGGGCCGGAGCCCCGAGCAGCGAAGTGACCACGCCCACCGGCAGCTCCTGCGTGTCCATGGCCGTACGGCAGACGATGTCGACCACCACCAGCAGCACCGCCCCGAACAGGGCCGAGACCGGCAACAGGCGCCGGTGGTCACCGCCGACGACCAGGCGGCAGACGTGCGGCACCATCAGCGCGACAAAGGCGATCGCGCCGGAGACGGCGACCAGGACGCCGGTCAGCACGCTGGTGACGGTGAACAGTTCGCGGCGCAGCCGGGTGACGTCGATGCCGAGGCCGGCCGCCGTCTCGTCGCCCATCAGCAGGGCGTTCAGTGCGCGGGCGCGCGCCTGCAGCCAGAGCAGAGCGATGGGCACGGCGACGGCGGGGACCGCGAGCATCTGCCAGTTCGCTCCGCTGAGGCTGCCCATGAGCCAGAACAGCACGCTGTGCGTCTGCTGCTCGTCACCGGCCTGCAGCACCAGGTAGCTGGTGAAGCCGGAGAGGAACTGGCCGATCGCCACCCCGGCCAGCACCAGCCTGAGCGGTGCGAAGCCCCCGCCGCGCCGAGCGACCGCCCACACCAGCGCGAAGGTGGCCAGGGCCCCGGCGAAGGCCGCGCCGGACAGGCCAAGACCCAGCGCCCCGCCCGCCCCGACACCGAGCACGATCGCGGCGACCGCACCGAGGGAGGCTCCGTTGGAGATCCCCAGCAGATACGGGTCCGCCAGCGGGTTGCGCACCAGCGCCTGTACGGCCGTACCGACGACACCGAGCCCGGCGCCGACGAGAGCGGCGAGCAGGGCGCGCGGAACGCGAAGTTGCCAGATGATCAAGTCGTTCGTGCCGGGCCGCGGCGCCTCACCGGACAGTCTGCGCCACACCACGCCCCACACCTCGCCGGGCGGAATGGACGTCGAGCCCCAGGCCACCGCGGCCGTCAGCGCGGCCAGCAGCGCCACCGCGAGGACCACCGCCAGCGGTGTCGCGGGCAGACTGCGCTCTTCCGAAGCCGACGCTTTCCGGCGCACCAGCGTGGAGGGCATGGTCAGCCGACCTTGCCCGGGTAGAGAGCCTTGGCGATCTCCTCGACCGTGTCGGCGTTCTCGACTCCCGCGATGGTCGTCCGTTCGGAGCCGACGCGCAGGAGGTGGCCTTCCTTCACTGCCTTGAGGCCCTTGGTCGCCGCGTTGGACTTCAGCCACTGTTCGGCCTCGTCGAACGCCTTCTTGTTCGCCGCCTCGCTGCCCCGGTCGCGGACCCCGAGCTGGATCCAGTCGGGGTTCTTGGCGATCACGTCCTCCCAGCCGACCTGCTTGTAGTCGCCGTCGCAGTCCGCGAAGACGTTGCGGGCCCCGGCCAAGGTGATCACCGCGTTGGCGACCTGGCGGTTGCAAGTGACGGAGGGCTGCTTGGTGCCGGCGTCGTAGTCGAAGAAGAAGTACGTCGGCCGCTTGTTCTCCGCCGTGCCGCCGACCGCCTTCTGGACGGCGTCCACCTTCTCCTTCATCGCGGTGACGAGTTCCTTCGCCCGCGCGCTCGTGCCGGTGACCGCGCCGAGGGAGGTGATGTCGGCCTCGACGGCGGACAGGTCGGTGACGGGGTTCTTGCTCTGTGCGGCGCAGGCGGTGGACTTGAGGTAGATGTGCCTGATTCCGGCGGCCTGGAACTCCTCCGCCGTCGGCGCTTCCCCCATTCCTCCGCCGCCCATGCCGCCCATGGAGGCGAAGGTGTCGATGTACAGGTCGGCGCCGGAGCCGAGCAGCTTCTCCTTGGGGATGACGCTCTGGCTGAGTACCTTCACCTCCTGCGCCTGCGTGTCGAGCGTGCCGGGCAGGGTGCCCTTGCCCGGCGGAAAGCCGGTGCCGATCACCTTGTCGCCGGCGCCGAGGCGCAGCAGCAGTTCGAGGCTGGAGGCGTTGCTGGTGACGATCTTCTTCGGGGCGGCGGAGAAAGTGGTCTTGGCGCCCATGCAGTCGGTGACGGAGACCGGGTAGGCGCCCGAGACGGAGTCCTCGGCCTTCCCCGCGCCCTCGCTCGCCGTGTTCCTCTCCCCGGCGCCGCAGCCCGCCGCCAGCAAGCCGCCGAGCACAACGGCCGCCGCAGAGCCCCACACACGAGAACGCATCGAACAACTCCCGGATCCACTCGGTACGCGGGCGAACCTCCGTCACCCGCTCCAGAAGTCGGAGCGAACGCCACGCGAGTTCCCGTGAGTTCCCGGAAAGTCGGCGGCACGTCTCAGGAGAGCCGTTCCCAGGTGCTGACGAGGGTGTCGGTGCCGGGGTCTTCCCGGTCGGCACCGGCACCCTCGTGGAGCATCAGGCCGCCAGCGCGGCGGGCCGCTCCTCCCTCACTGCCTAATCGGCGTGGGAGGTGCCCCCACCGTCGAGCAGGTCCATCAGGGTCGCCCGGGCGCGGGCCACGCGGGAGCGGACCGCGCCGACCGGGCAGTCGCTGACCTCGGCGGCCTCCGCATAGGGCAGGCCGAGCAGCTGCGTGAGGACGAACGCCTCCCGCCGGTCATCGGGCAGTGAGGCCAGCAGATCGAGCAGGGCGATGCCGTCGTCGAAACCGGGCAGGTCGCACGGCTGGGCCAGCTCGATGGCCACACGCCAGTCCGGTACGTCGGACTGACGTGGCCGGGCTGCGGCGTACCGGTAGCTGTCGATCACCGCGCGGCGGGCGATGGACAGCAGCCAGGCCCGGGCCGAGGAACGCCCCTCGAACCGGTGCAGGCTGCCGAGTGCCCGCAGGAACGTGTCCTGTGCCAGATCGTCCGCAGCCTGGGGATCGCCGCACAGGTGGGTGACGTAGCGCTGGACGTCGCGGTGCAGGGCGCCCACGAACTGCTCGACCGCGTCCGCGTCACCGCTTCGGGCGGCCAGCGCCCATGCGGTGATCGATTCGTCGAGTGCTGCCGCTTTGTCGCTTTTGGCGCGCGAGGCGGGCAGGGCAGAGGTAATCACCTGGAGTCCTTCTAGGGTCAACCGTGATCCGGGCCAGGGCGCGCCGAAGCGCGCGGTCCGGTGAAAGTGGGAGAGACGGCCCTACGTCGTCGCTGTGGCGCTACAGCGCCTGTGCGGTCGTACGGCCGTGGCCCGAGGCGCAGACGGGCAGCCTCGGGAAACCAGCTGTCCTCAGACGACAGCCGTCCCCGCGGGCGGACCCCGAGAAGTGATCGCGTGGCCGAGAAGGAGCAGACGCGGCGCCCGGTCCGAGCGACGGCGCCGCAGGTGGACGCGCGGGCGGTCCGGGGTGACGGGCGAAGCGAACAGGAGTCGCAGTGGCGCCGCCAGCCATCCGGCCACCGCCCGCAGGATCCGGAAGGCGGCCTTCTCGCCGTACGCCAGCCACAACCCGCACAGCAGCGCGGCGAGCAGGTGAGCGGCGAGCATGCCGAACGACGACGAGCCGCCGTCCATGGAGTGCCCCATGTGTCCCGCGTGGTCCATGTGGCTCATGCCCGTGTGCCCCATGCCCATGGAGCCCATGGAGCCCATGCCGCTCGCGTCCACGGAGGCCGAACCGCCGGATGCCGACTGCGCGTAGGAGAACGCCTCGTGCAGCACGGCCTGGGCGGCGACCACGGCCGTCACGATCAACGGCAGCCCGCGCTCACGCACCGCCAGACACCAGCCGACGGCACCGGTCACGGCCACGCCTGCGGCCAACGCCCACGCGGGCACGTCGCTCCCGGACATCAGGACGTGGCCCAGGGCGGCGAGCAGCACACAGACGGCCGCGAACACCGCAGCCCGTATCGTGCGAGCACACCACCCTGCAGTCATGGCGCCTCATCCTCGCATCCGGGCTTCGGCCGTCATGCGTGGGTACGGAAATCCACCGGGCACCACACTCAATACCCAGCCTGTGATCCAGACCACGACGCCACACCGGAACTGACGAGGGTTCCTGCCCGACATCTCTTCGGGGGCAGCTGATCAGGAGACTCCGTCGCCGGAGCGGATCACCACCGCGATCGTCCTGACCGGCGCGCTGCGCTCGAAGTGCAGCGTGAACGGCACCAGGTCACCCGCCTGCCACCCCGCCCGCGCCCGCAGGGTCAGGTCCACACCGTGCGGGGACATGGACAGCTCGCCACCGGCGGGGACGGTGACCGATTTCACGTCGGCCTTGTACGCGGCCCCGCTGCCGGTGGTGCCGTGACGGCTGAGGGTGATCTCGCCGCGCGTGTCGGTGGACGTCACCTTCACCAGCCGGTCGTCCGCGCCGCCGAGGTTGGAGACGTCGAAGAACGCCGCGGTCTCCGTGCTGCCGCCGTAGGGCAGGAAGACCCGTCCGGACGTGACGGCGATCCGCGCCGGGCTACCCGCCTTCCCGGCCCCGACCCAGGTGGTCAGGCCACCCAGGGCGAGACTGCACGCGGCCACGGGCACGGCCGCGGCGAGCAGCGCGTCGGTCAGCCGGCGGCGCGACGGCCGCCAGAGGTTCTGCACGGTCATCGGGTACGCCTCCGGGCGGACGAGGGCTGCCAGGCGCGCAGCCGCAGGCTGTTGCCGACCACCAGCAGCGAGCTGGCCGACATCGCGGCCGCGGCGAGCATCGGGTTGAGCAGGCCGACCATGGCGAGCGGCACGGTGACGGCGTTGTAGCCGAACGCCCACACCAGGTTGGAGCGGATGGTGCCCAGCGTGCGCCGGGCCAGCCGGACCGCGTCCGCGAGGGCCTCGATGTCGCCGCGCACCAGCGTCACGTCGGCGGCTCCGATGGCCACGTCGGTGCCGCTGCCCATGGCGATGCCGAGGTCGGCACCGGCGAGGGCGGCGGCGTCGTTGACACCGTCGCCGATGACCGCGACCCGGTAGCCCTGCTCCTGCAACTCCCGTACGAGGCCGGCCTTTCCCTCGGGGGTGCAGCGGGCACGCACCTCGTCGATGCCCAGGCCCGACGCCACGGCCCGCGCGGGCGCTTCCCGGTCACCCGTGGCGAGCACCGGTCGGACGCCGAGCCGCCGCAGGCGGTCCACGGCACGGTAGCTTCCGGGGCGTACGACGTCACCGACCTCGATCAGGGCCTCGGCCACGCCGTCGACGCGGACCAGGACGGGTGTGTGGGCGGCGGCCTCAGCCCTGGACATGGCGTCCGCGAGGACCGCGGGCAAGTCATCGTCCGGCACGAGGACTTCGACCAGGCGGCCTTCGACCCGACCGCGAACCCCCTGCCCCGGTGTGGCGCCGAACCCGGTCACGTCCGGCGTCGGCTGTCCCTGCGCGGCCCGCCCGGCATACGCGGCGATGGCCCGGCCCAGCGGATGCTCCGAGCCCCGCTCGACCGCGCCCGCCAGCCGCAACGCCGCTTCCTTCCCGAGCCCGCCGGGCACAGCGGTGACCCGGGCGACGCTCATGCGGCCGGACGTGAGGGTGCCGGTCTTGTCCAATACGACCGCGTCGATGTGCTGCAGCCCCTCCAGAGCCTGCGGTCCGCTGACCAGAACGCCCAACTGGGCGCCCCGGCCGGTCGCGGCCATCAGCGCGGTCGGGGTCGCCAGGCCGAGCGCGCAGGGACAGGCGACGACGAGGACCGCCACGCACGCGGTGACGGCCGCCTGCGGGTCGGCTCCCGCACCGAGCCAGAAGCCGAGCGCCGTGACGGCCAGCGCCAGCACGACGGGTACGAAGACACCGGCCACCGAGTCGGCCAGCCGCTGCGCCCGCGCCTTGCCCGCCTGCGCCTCGGTGACCAGGCGGGTGATCCGGGCGAGCTGGGTGTCGGCGCCGACGGCGGTGGCCCGTACGAGCAACAGGCCGCCGGTGTTGACGGCCCCGCCGACCACGGCCGAACCCGCACCCACCTCAACCGGCTCGCTCTCACCGGTAACCAGGGACAGGTCCACGGCTGAGGTGCCCTCCACGACCTCGCCGTCGGTGGCGACCCTCTCTCCGGGCCGTACGACGAAGACCTGTCCGGCACCCAACTGCTCGATAGGAAGCAGCCGTTCGGTGCCGTCCTCGCGGACGGAGACTTCCTTGGCGGCGAGCTGGGCGAGCGACCTCAGCGCCGCCCCCGTCCCGCGCCGGGCACGCGCTTCCAGGAAGCGGCCGGCCAGGACGAACAGCGGTACGCCCACAGCCGCTTCGAGGTAGATGTGCGCGGCGCCGTCCGAGGCCGAGGGCACGAGGGTGAACGGCATCCGCATCCCGGGCTCACCGGCACCGCCGAGCAAGAGCGCGTACACCGACCAGGAGAAAGAGGCCACCACGCCCAGCGACACCAGGGTGTCCATGGTCGCCGCCGAGTGCCGCAGCCCGCGTACCGCCCGTAGATGGAAGGGAAGGGCACCCCACACCGCGACGGGCGCCGCGAGCATGAAGCACAGCCACTGCCAGTTCCGGAACTGAAGGCCGGGCACCATCGACAGCACCAGCACGGGCAGCGCGAGCAGCGCGGTGATCACCAGCCGGTCGCGCTCCTGCCGGGCGCCCTCGCCCTCGGCGTCGTCCTCGCGCTTCTGCTTCTTGGGCGGCTCAGGCAGGGCAGCCGTATAACCCGCCTTCTCGACGGCCGCGACGAGGTCCGCCGGACTGATCTCCGCCGGATGGCTCACCCGGGCGCGGCCGGTGGCCAGATTGACGGTCGCCGTGACCCCGTCCAGCTTGCCGAGCTTCTTCTCGACCCGCCTCACGCAGGCCGCACAGGTCATACCGCCGACGGTCAGGTCGGTCGCGACGAGGGTGCCTACGGATTCCGCTCCCATCAGTGGCCTCCCCCGTGCATGTCGCCCATGTCGTCGACGCCTCCGCCTGCACTGCCGTCGCCGCCAGGCCGTACGCCGGTGCCGTGCATACCGGGGGCGACGGGTCCGGCGGCGGCACCGACGGCGTACGACACCGCGAACATCAGCGCCAGCAGGAGAAGGAACCCGCAGAGGGCAGGTGGTGGGATCAGCTTCGGCAGCACCGCACCCGCGTTGGAGGAGGATTGCCGGGATTCGTCCATCAGCCGCGTCTCCGATCACGTCGTACGGCGCCGGTCTGATCGAGCCGTACCGCTTCAGGAGTCGGGCCACCGGACGCCCGAGTTCCGGAGCACACCCATGGCACACGTCACATAACAAACAGCCATTCTTCGCGCGCCGACGGACAGGGCATCACCTGACAGAGGCAGCCAAGTGCGCCAAGTCTCGCCGTCAACGCGGAACTCACCACTCCGCTCATCCGACCGCTGGCATCACACCCGTACGCCGCCTCGGTGCGCTCAGGAGCAGCCGCCATGTCCATCGAACCGCCCATCACGACGGATCGACGCGGTCCACCGCGATCTGCACCCGAGCGGAACCGGCCGCCTGTACAGCGAGTTCGCCGCGAGCTGGCTGTGGGTGATCACGGGCGGAGGACTGGTGCCGTTGTTCAGCCGGCGGCGCGCCCCGCCGAACGGTGCGCGGCACCACGGGACGACGGCGCGCCCTGACCCTGCACGGCACGGTGGGCGCGTGGGCGGCAGCCACGGGGACACGGCTCCATGACGGGCATGGACATGGGCGGCAAGCGGCATCGGCGCACACCCCGGCATCCTGTTCGGCCTCGCCCCGCAGATCGCGCTGGCCGTCCTCGCCTACTGCGTCCCGTTGCTCGGCATCCCGCTCGCCGCCTCCCTCGCCATGGGCATCCTCATCGGCGCCATCGCCCGCCGCCGCACCGGACGCCCACCCGCCTGAACCTCGATCCGCGAGGGCACATCCATGCAGTGCCTGGCGTAACCGTGAGTCGAGCGTCCGTGCCGCCTCAAAGGAAAAGCCGACTGATCCGAGCCCGCCTCCTGATAGGCGCCCACCACCTGCACCGCAGACCGCCTGACACCCCATCAGAATACGCGTCAAATGAGCGTCATTTCGGCGTCAGGATCTCGCCGGTAACGTCCACACCGCACATCATGCACACGAGCAAAACCTGGACCAGGATCCGGTCGGCCTCCTGGCCGATGTTGCCGCCCCGTCCCGGCGGATGAGGACGGCTCTTCCCGGATGACGAGGGCGGAGTCCCCCTCGGGGGGAAGGGAGGCTCACGAAGGCCGAAGTTGGTCGAAGCTAGAGGTCAAGCCCCAGCTGATCGGCGAAGAAGGCCAGCATGTCCGCGAACAGCGCGGTCCGGCGGGAGGCTGCCCGGGCGCCGTGCCCGGCGCCGCGCTCCAGGCGGAAGAGCACGGGCCTGCCGCTGCCGGTGGCGTCCTGCAGGGCCGCGCACATCTTGCGTGCGTGCAGCGGATCGACCCGGCTGTCGCCGTCGAACACCGCGAACATCACGGCGGGGTAGCCGGTTCCCACCCGGACGTGGTGGTACGGCGAGTAGGACAGCAGCCGGCGGAGCTGTTCGGGGTCGGCGGCGGAGCCGTACTCGCCCACCCAACTCGGGCCCAGCCCGGACAGTTCGTAGCGGGCCATGTCCAGCAGGGGTGCCATGCAGACCACCGCCGCGCAGCTCTCGGGCCACTGGGTGAGGGCGGCGCCGACCAGCAGGCCGCCGTTGGAGGCACCCCAGATGCCGAGCTGATCCGGGGTGGTCCAGCCCGCGCTGACCAGGTGACCGGCGGCGGCGTGGAAGTCGTCGAAGGTGTTCTGCTTGCGGTCCAGCATCCCGGCGCGGTGCCACTCCTCACCCTCCTCGCCGCCGCCCCGCAGGTTGGCCACCGCGTACACCCCGCCGGCCCGGACCCAGGCGATGGCCTCCGGCGAGTACACCGGGGCCAGCGACTGGCCGAAGCCGCCGTAGCCGGTGAGCAGCGTCGGCCGCGGCCGGTCGGGCGTCCCGCGCCGGGCGATGACGAACATCCGCACGGCGGTGCCATCCTGGGAGTGGTAGGTCAACTGGCTCGTCCGGAGATCCGGTTCGGGCACGGCCGGCGTGGTGCCGGGAACCGGCCAGTGGTCCAGAGCGCCGGTCCGGGCGTCGTACCGCAGGACCGTGGGCGGGGTACCGAAGGTGCTGAAGACGAACCAGGCCTGGTGTGCGTCCCGGGGGGCGACCCTGATCCTTCCGACGGTGCCGCACGGCGGGAGCGGAACGTGGCGGATCAGGCGGCCGTCGGCGAGGTCGTGCACGGTGAGTTCGCCCACCGCGTGCCGGGTGCGGGCCACCAGCGTCACCGGCCGGGCGAGTTCGGGCCCGTCGAGGACCGCGAAGTCCTCCAGGACGGCCTGCGGGTCCTCCGGGATCAGGTCGGTCCAGGTCTCCGGGCCGGGGTTGCCCGGCGTGGTGGTGACCACCCGGCCGCGCCGCGCGCCCAGGTCGGTGCTGAGCCGGCAGACGTCGTCCGGCGCGGTGCCGGGCCGCAGTTGCAGCAGAGACCGGGCGTCGAGACCCTCCTGCACGGTGCGCAGCAGCGGCCGGTGCGGCGGGCCCTCGGTCAGGTCGGCGATCCAGAGGTCCCGGCGGGGTGACGTACCGGCGGCGGCACTGACGGTCAGCCAGCGGCCGTCGGCGGAGATCCGCACGGCGTAGTGCTGGGTCTTCTCCCGTCCCGAGCCGAACACCACCGGGTCCTGGTCCGGGTCGGCGCCGATCAGATGGAGCCGGACCCGGCGGTGGTACTGAACCTCGCCCGGGTTGAGCGCGGGGTGCAGCCGGCGGACGTAGTAGAAGCCGCTGCCGTCGGGCAGCCAGGCCACCGTGGTGCGGCGCACCCGGTCGATCGGCCCGTCGACCGGACGGCCCGAGTCCACGTCCAGGACCAGGAGGCTGGAGTCCTCGGTACCGCCGCGCGCCAGCTGGTACGCGAGTAGCCGGCCGTCCCAGGACGGTTCCCACTCCTCCAGGGTGGTGGTGCCGGCCGGATCGGCCGCCCCCGGATCGACCAGGACCCGCACCGCTCCGGACGGCTCGACGACGACCAGCTCGGGATGCTCGGCGCCGGGCCGCGAGCGGGTGAGGAACAGCCGGTCTCCCACCGGGCGCGGGGCCGAGCGGGCGCCGAGCCGCTCGGACAGTTCGGCGAGCCGCATCCCGGCGCTCTCGCGCGCCCGCCAGCCGTCGGCGGCGGACCGGTACGCCGACTCCTGCTTCTCCGTCCACTCCAGGACGGCCGGGGCGTTCGGGTCCTCAAGCCAGCGGTAGCGGTCGTCAGTCATCCTTGGCTTCCTCGGAGTCGGCGGAGTGGGCGACCACGGCCGGGTCCGGCGCCGGCTCGGGTCCGGCGGCGGCGAGCCGGCGGGTCGCCTGCAACGGGATCCAGCCGCCCACGGTGACGGCCCCGGTGAGCACCGCGAGCACCACCCAGGCGCGGGAGCCGCCCAGAGCCTGGAACAGCGAGCCGGCCGCGACCGGGCCGAGGGCGGCCAGCCCGTTCAGGAGCAGGCTGATGGTGGCGCTCACCCTGCCCATCAGGTGCCGCGGGGTCCGTCCGAACATGGCCTGTCCGACGACCACTCCCGCTGCCGGGGAGAGCGTCATCAGGAGGGTGAGCAGCACGGCGACCAGGGCTGGCCGGAAGTCCACGGCGAACACGGCCAGTACGGCCGTCCAGCCGGCGCCGATCCCGAGCAGGATGGCCGGCACGCTCAGCCGTTCGACCAGCCAGGGAGCCAGCAGCGAGCCGATGATGCCGCCCACCCCGGCGCAGGACAGGACGGGTCCGATCGCCGAGCCGGACAGTCCGGCGCCACGCAGTTCCAGGATGACCGTCACGTCGAGGGCGGCCGAGACCAGGTTGATCGCCGCGGCGTACGCCAGGACGGTGAACAGCTCGCGCTGGCCCAGCAGCCAGCGCAGACCCGCGGTCACCCCCCGGTCTTCGCCGCGCGGACCCGGCGCGGTGGGCGGCACGGTGATACGCCAGACCAGCAGCGCCGAGACGGCGTAGGACAGCGCGTCGACGATGAAGGGCAGCATCCGGTCGGCCGCGTACAGCGCGCCGCCGGTGGCCGGGCCGGCCAGGTTCACCGCGGCCAGGACGGCCTGGCCGAGCCCGAGCGCTCCGGGCAGGTCCGCCGGGTCGACGATGTCGCGGATCAGCACGGTGTTCGCGGGCCCGAACATCGCGGTGGCCAGCCCTTCCACGGCGGCCACCGCCAGGAGTTGGGCGTAGTGCGGCGGCCCCCAGAGGGCGACGAGCGGGATGCTGGCCAGGGCCAGGAAGCGCACCAGGTCGGTCGCCAGCATCACCCGGCGCCGGTTCCAGCGGTCGATGAGGGTGCCGGCCGGCAGGCGGAAGCCGAGCCTGGTCGCCAGGGAGACGGTGGCGACAGAGCCCGCCTGCACCGCGTTGCCGCCGAGGCCCAGCACCAGCAGCGGGTAGGCGAGGGTCGACAGCGCCGAACCGAAGTTGGAGACCACGTCGGCGAGGAAGGACTTCCGGTAGTCCTTGTTGGTGCGCAGCACCCCGGCCAGCACTGTTCCTCCCCTCGCCGCTACAGGCGCCCGGTGGCGTGCAGGTAGTCGAGGATCCGCCCGTCGACGTTGTCCTGGAACCGGGCCATCACCTCGGCGTCGGCGTGTTCATAGTCGTAACCGCAGGTCACCCAGCGGTCCGGCACCGTGGCCGGGTCCAGGTAGCCGTGGTCGATGTGCCCGACCTCCATGCCCCGCTTGCCCGCCGACTGCCAGCTGCTGAACAGGGTGCCGTCCGCGTTGACCACGGCGCCGTGCCTGCCGCCGGGGACCGAGCAGATCTGGCAGGTGGTGCGCATGCTCGGCCGGACGAACCGGTAGCCGCGCTCCAGCACCTCGACGGCCCACCGGACGAAGTGGCTCTCGACCTCGCGGGCCTGGGTGAGGTCGTTGCGGTAGCCGATCCCGGAGTCGCCGACCCAGGCGAAGGTGAAGGTGCAGCGACCGGGGTCCACCAGGCCGTCGAGCTGACCGAAGAGTTCGCCGATCCGGTCGACGTTGTGATGCGAGACATTGACCCGGAAGTTCCAGCTCAGACCGGTGGCCGCGGTCGCCGCGGCGACGTTGGCGGTGATGGTGTCGAAGGTGGCGCCGCCCGAGTGGGTCACCCGGGTCGCGTCGTGGTCCGCCCTGCTCCCGTCGAAGGTGATCTGTACGGTGCGCAGCCCGGCGTCGTGGAGTTCGACGGCCCGCCGGCGGCTCAGCAGCACCCCGTTGGTGGTCAGCGCCGCCTGGACGGCTCCGAGCGGCGCGCAGCGGTCGAGCAGTTCCCGGCAGCCCCGGGGGTTGAGCAGCGGTTCGCCGCCGAACAGCAGCAGGTAGAGCCGGTTCAGGCCGGCCTGAGCCATCCGCTCGGCGGTGAAGGCCACGATCCGGTCGATGGTCCGGGTGTGCAGCCGGCGGACGTCGATCCGGGGCGGGCGGTGGCCGCCGTCCGGGTCCTGGGCGGTGTTCTGGAAGCAGTAGCCGCAGCCGAGGTTGCAGGCGGTGCTGGTGAGCACGGTCAGTGAGAAGGATTTCGCGGTGCGCTCGCGGTAGGCGCCCTCACTGCGCAGGAACTCGTCCACATCCGGGCGCAACTCGCCATCCGCGCCGACGTGTTCGGGTTTGAGCAGGGTCCAGGTGTGGTTGCCGATGAACCACCAGCCACGGTCGCTCGGGATCAGGCGTGGCGCGTCGACGTCGTCCAGCCGGGTGCCGATCATCGTCCCTCCCTTCTCTCCACGGACACGGCCGCCGTCGACGGGCCGTGGGTGCACGGGGCGAGGCTAGAAAGACCTGGTTTGCCTTCGGTATGCGGCAGGTTGGCGGTCGGCTGCCGCCTCCTGGGCCGGTCGGGCCGCGGCGGGATCCGGCCCGGGCGAGCAGGCATACCGGACGCAAACCGAAGCCCAACTGACCGGCCCTAGCCTCGGGGACGGCAACCCGACGTGATGGAAGGGGTGCGATCGACATGACCGAGCCGGCATCCCCGGACCTGCCCCCCGAGCAGGAGGAGGGCTCCCCCGAACCGGCGGCCGACGACCCCGAGGTCGTCCTGCACGCTGCCGATCCGGACGAGGGCGAGACACCATGGTGCATCGGCGACATGACGGCGCACTGAGCGGGGACGGCCCTGAGATGACCTGCCCGTCCTGCTCCGCGGAACTCCCCGCCGGGGCCCGGTTCTGCTCCCAGTGCGGCTCCCCGGCCACGCCGGAGCCCCCGACGGCGGAGGAGCGCCGGGTGGTCACCGTGCTGTTCTGCGACCTCGTCGGCTCGACCCTGCTCTCCGGTCTGCTCGACGCCGAACTGCTCCGCTCGATCCTGCTCCGCTACTTCGCGCTGATGGAGCGCCGGATCACCGCGCACGGCGGCACGGTGGAGAAGTTCATCGGCGATGCGGTGATGGCCGTCTTCGGTCTGACCGCCACGCAGGAGGACGACGCCCGCCGGGCGCTCGACGCGGCCCGGGACATGCTGGCCACGCTCGACGGCCTCAACACGGAGCTGGACCGGGACCACGGGGTACGGCTCGGCGCCCGGATCGGCGTGCACACCGGCGAGGTCGTCACCACTGCCGACCCGGCCAGGCGCGAGGCGCTGGTGTCCGGTGAGGTGGTCAACATCGCCGCCCGGCTGCAGGCGGCGGCGGGCCCGGGAGAGATCCTGCTCAGCGACCGGACCTGGCGGGCCGCCGCGCCCGGACTGACGGTCGCGGAGGTCGGCCCGCTGCGGCTGAAGGGAGTCGCCGGGCCGGTCAAGGCCTGCAGGCTGCTCGGCCTCGCGGAGCCGGAACCGGACAGTGCCCGCCGTTTCGACGTGCCTTTCGTCGGCCGTGAGCGGTACCTGAGCGAACTCGACCTCGCCTGGCGGCGGGTGGCCGAGGAGGGTGACGTCCACGTCCTGACCTTGCTGGGAGAGGCGGGCATCGGGAAGTCCCGGCTGGTGGACGAGTGGCTGCGGCGGTCCGCCGCCGCGCTCGGCCCGGTCGGCGCCGGACGCTGCCGCGCGGCCGGCACCGGTGGCTCGCTGCAGGCACTGGCCGAGTGCATGGCCCCGCTGGTCGCTCAGGCGGAGCGGTCCGGCGGCTGCGAGGGACGAGCCGTCGCCCTGCTGCGGACCGGCCTGCTGCTCGACGGCACCCCGGCGCCCTCGGAGGACGACACCTGTGCGGCGGTCGCCCATGTGCTGACCGTGCTGACCGGCGAGCGGCCGGTGCTCCTGGTCGTGGACGACCTCCACCGGGCGGACCAGCCGTTCCTCGACCTGCTCGACCGCCTGGTGGAGGATCTGCGCCGGCTGCCGATCCTGGTGCTGTGCCTCGCCCGGCCGGAACTGATCGACTCCTGCCCGGCCTGGGGCACCGGCCGCGCCAACTCGACCACGGTGACCGTCACCGGACTGTCCGCCGCGGACTCCGCCGCGTTCGCCGCCCATCTGGTCGATCTCGCGCTGCACGACATCGGCACCACCGAGCAGCTCGTGGCCCAGACCGACGGCAACCCGCTCTACATCGAGCAGTTGGCCGCCATGGTCGAGGAGACGGGCGGCGCCCGGGAACTGCCCCCCAACCTGCAGGCGCTGCTCGCCGCCCGGATCGACCGGCTGGACGAGGCGGACCGAACAGCACTCCGGCACGCGGCGGTGGTGGGTCTGGAGTTCGACACCGAGGACCTCTCCCAGCTGGCCGCGACCGAGCCCCCGGCCGACCGTACGGCGGTGCTGCGCACACTCACCCGGCGCGGGCTGGTGAAGCCCCTGCGCCGCCCGTTCGGCGCGACCGCGGCCTACTGCTTCGTCAACGGCGTCACCCAGCGAGTCGCCTACCAGGGGCTGACCAAGCTGCGCCGGAGCGAACTCCACGAGCGGTACGCCGACTTCCTGCTGCAGGCCCAGCGGCCGGACGCGCTGATCGGCACCCACCTGGAGCAGGCCTACCGGCACCGCAGTGCGGTCGGCCTCCTCGACGAGCGAAGCCTGGTGCTGCGCCGGCGGGCGCTCGGCCACCTGGCCCGGGCGGGCGCCGGCGCCCTGAGAAGGGTCGACCTGCCATGGGCGCTGTCCCTGCTCCAGCGCGCCAACGACCTTTCCCAGCCCGGCGATCCGGGCCGGCCCGGGCTGCTGCAACAGCTGGGCGAGGTGCAGCTGACGCTGGGGCACCCGGATGAGGCCCGCGAGGTGCTGCGCCGGGCGGTCGCCGAGGCGGAGGCGGCCGGAGCGGCCGCAACGGCCGCACACGCCCGGCTCCACCTCACCGCCTGCGAACACGACGACGCGGCGCTGGAGCTGGCGGCGACCGGTGCCCTGGCCGTCTTCGAGGCGGGCGGCGACGAACTCGGGCTGGCCCGGAGCCGCCTGGTGCTGGCGGGCTCCTGCCAGCGCCGCGGGCAGCACTCCCGGGCCCTGGCGGTGCTGGACCGGGCCCTGGCCCACGCGCTGGCCGCCGCGGCCGACCGTGAACTCGCCAACATCCTCGGGGCGATCAGCCTCTCCCTGTGGCGGGGACCGGAACCGGCTCCGTCCGCCGTCGCCCGGTGCGAGTCCCTGCTGGCCGTCTACGGCGCCGACCGGGTGGCCGTACGGGTCACCCTGGGCTTCCCCCTCACCGTGCTGCATGCCATCCAGGGCCGGGAGGACGAAGCGGCCGCGTGCCTGGCGGACACCGCACGCGCGATGGCGGCCTTCACCTACGGCGAAGGCCGGGTGTTCCGGCCGCTGCTCGACGGTGTCCTGGCGGCCCTGGCGGACCGTCCGGCCGAGGCCGCCGAGGCGCTGCGGCAGGCCCTGGACGCCGCCCGCGCGCTGCAAGCCGGCGGGCTGGTCCGGACCGCTGCCCTGGAACTCGCCCGGGTCCACCTCGCGTCGGGCGACCGGCGGGCGGCCGCCGCCCTGGTCGAGGACCCCTCTCTCGCGGACGGGTACCCCGGGGTGGAGGCGGGCCGGTCCGGGTTGCTGGCCAGGATCCGAGCGCTGGACAGGGACCAGACGGAGGCCCTGCGACTGGCCCGCCGGGCGGTGCAACTGGCGCACCGCACCGATTCGCCGACCGACCGGGCCACCGCCTGCCTCGACCTCGCGCACACCTGGGCGGCCCTCGGCCGCCCGGGCCGGGCGCGGACGGCGGTCCGGGCCGCCCGCCGGTGCTTCGCCGCCAAGGGGCACCTGGTCGGCGTGGCGTACACCGAACGCCTGGCGGAGGAGGTCACCGGGCGATGACCGGCTCCCCCGACACCGGCCTGACCTGGAACCTGCTCGACCGCCACCCCGCCGACATCGCGATCGACGCCGCGGGGGCGGGACTGGTCACGCCCGAGTGGGCGTACGGCGGGGTGGACGGCACCGGGGTACGGGTGTGCGTCGTCGACAGCGGGATCGAGGCCGGGCACCCGCTCGTGGGTGAACTGGCCGGCTCGCACGGTGTGGTCAGCCGCGACGGGGGCCTCGTGGTGGAAGAGGTGGCGCCGGCGGACACCTGCGGTCACGGCACGGCCTGCGCGGGCATCGTCCGCCAGGTGGCGCCGGGATGCGAGCTGCACAGCGTCCGGATCCTCGGCGAGAACGGCGGCGGGACGGGGGACGCCCTGCTCACCGGGGTGCGCTGGGCGATCGGGCAGCGCTTCGACCTGATCAACCTGAGCCTGTCCACCACGCGTCCGCAGTTCGGCCGCGCGCTGCGGGAGTTGGCCGACGACGCCTACTTCAGCCGCTCGGTGATCGTGGCCTCGGCCCACAACGCGCGCATCGAGAGTTTCCCCTGGCGATTCTCGTCGGTGATCTCGGTCGGCAGCCACGCCGAGGACGACTCCGGCCTGGTGCTCTACAACCCGTCCCCGCCGGTGGAGTTCTTCGCCCGGGGCCAGGCCGTACGGGTCGCGGCACTGAACGGCGGGACGACCCGGAACACCGGGAACAGCTTCGCCGCGCCGCATGTCACCGGGCTGAGCGCATTGATCCTCGGCAAGCATCCGGAGCTGACCACCTTCGAGCTGAAGACCATCCTCTACCTGACGGCAGCCAACGTGCGAGGAGCCTGAAATGGACCAGTCGGCACACTCCACGGCGATGGTCGCGGCGATCTCCGCCGCCCTGGCCGATCCCGGCCCGGACGACCGCGAGTTGCTCGACTCCGTGGTCCGGGTGGCGCGCTCGATCTTCGGCGCGACCGCCAGTTCGGTCTTCCTGTTCGACCGGGACAGCGACGAGCTCGTCTTCGAGGCGGTTTCCGGGGAGGGCGAGGAGTTCCTCGTCGGCACCAGGTTCCCGGCCCACCGGGGGATCGCCGGCTGGGTGGCCGACACCGGCGAGCCGATGAGTGTGGACGACCTCTCGGCCAGCGCGCTGTTCGCACAGGATCTGGCCGAACGAACCCGCTACGTACCCGACTCGATCATGGCGGCTCCGGTGGTCCACCGGGACGAGGTCCTCGGAGTGATCCAGGTGCTGGATCCGCATCCCCAGTCGCGGTCCAGCATCGCCGACCTGGACCTGCTCGCGGCCTTCGCCGGGCAGGCCGGGCTCGCCCTGCACGGCCTGGTCCGCAGCCGGGCGGCCCGGCGGGCCCTGGCCCTCAGGGGCGCGCAGTTCGAGCGGCTGGCCGGGATCGTCCAGGTCCTCGCGGAGCTGCCGGCCGAACAGCGGGCCACCGGGCTGCGGCTGGTCGACTCCCTGCACGACGTGCTGGCCGGGATGGTGCGCTGAGGACTCCCCGGGCCGGCTGGGCGTTCCCCGTCTCAGCTGCCGTCCTGCGCGCCGCCTCGGTGCGGGGCGGCGACGTACCCGTAGGCCAGTGCGGGCATCCGGTAGCGGACCGCGTGCGCCGTCACCTCGTCCCCGGGCTCGTCCGCGGCGATCGCGACCAGGTTGGCCTCCACCAGCTCCTCCACGGCCCGCTCGGCGGACTCCGGCAGGCCGTCCAGGGCGGCCAGCAGGGTGGCCCGGTCGAAGCCGGTGCGGGGCAGGGCGCCCAGCGCGCCGAACGCCGCCTGCTGCAGGGGGGTCAGGCCCTGTCGGTACCTCTGGTAGCGTTCGCGGACCGACAGCTCTCCGACGCTGAACTCGTCGAGTGCGACGGGCAGTCGGCCGAGCTGTTCCAGGTACGCGCGCGACGAGGCGTGGTGGCGCAGCATGGTGAGCTTCGCCGCCAGGGTGCGGACCAGCAGCGGTGAGAGGCCGTACAGCTGCTGGATCCGGTGCAGGGCGCCGGCCGCGTCCGCCGCCCGGGGACCGCCGAGCACTCCGGTCAGCAGTTCCAGAGCCTCGTCCGGGGTGAAATCGTCGAGTTCCAGGCGGTGTACGCACTCCAGGCTGCTGAGTCTGCGACTGGCGGTGACCAGCGTGCGGCTGGGCCCGCGTCCCGGCAGCAGCCGGCGGATCTGCACCTCGCCGGCCGCGCCGTCCAGGACCAGCAGGAACTGGCGCTCGGCGACCCACGACCGCCACAGTGCCAGTGCCGCGCGCTCTTCGTGCGGCGGCACCACGTCCAGCCCGGCGCCCCGCAGCAGTTCGGCCAGGACTTCGTGCCAGCCCCGCGGGGTTCCGTCGGCGCGGTCCAGGCAGATAAAGATCTGCCCGTCCGCGAAGTGCCCGGCGACCTGGTGCCCGACGTGGACCGCGAGCGCGGTCTTGCCGACGCCGACCGGCCCGGAGACCACGGCGACGTCGGGACACCGGCCGTCTCGGGTCAGGACCGCGGCCAGCTCCTCCACTTGTTCCTTGCGGCCCGTGAAATCCAGGAGATCACGCGGCAGTTGGGCCGGTTTGCAGCCGAACGGCCGTCGTTCGGGGCCCGGCCGGGCGGGTTCCCGGCCGGTCAGGATCGCCCGATAGAGCTGCTGGAGCACCGGGCTCGGATCGAGCCCCAGCTCCCGGGCGATGAACTGCCGGTGCGTCTCGAAGCAGGAGAGTGCCTGGCGCCGGCCACCGACCTGGTCGAGAGCGGTCATGTACAGGGCGGTCAGACGCTCCCTGAACGGGTGCCGGCCGGTCAACTCGCCCAACTGGTCGAGCAGTCCGAGCGACCGGCCGGATTCCACCTCCAGTTCGGCCCAGTCCTCGTACACCGCGAGGAAGCGATCGGTGAGCCGCTCGGACTCCCCGGCGGCGAACGGGCTGTCCAGCAGGTCGACCAGCGGCTGGTCGCGCCACAGCCGCACCGCGGCCCCGAGCAGCGCCGACGCCCCGGCCGGATTCCCCTCGCGCAGCGCCTGCCGCCCGGCGGCGGCGAGTTGGCCGAACTCCAGCAGGTCCGACTGCTCGGCCGTGGCCGCCAGCGTGTAGCCGTACGGAAGGTGGCCGATGTGGTCGCGCGCTATCTTGCGCAGCGCGGAGACGTACACCTGGAGGTTCTTGCGTGCGGTGCGGGGCCGGTCACTGCCCCAGAGCACGTCGATGAGCTGGTCCACCGAGAGCACCGTGTTCACCCGGCACAGCAGCGCGGCGAGCAGCAACCGCTGTTTGTAGGGGCCGAGTTCGAGCCGTACGTCGCCCGACCACACCTGCAGCGGGCCGAGGATCGTGAAGCGCAGCTGACCTGCGAAGGCGTTGCTCCCGGACATCCGACCCCCCGGCTGCTGTGACGTCCGTCGTCGTGCCGGGTGTCAGCTTCTTCGACAGCCCGGGGACTGGCAAGGGCGTGTGAACGGCCTGTGAAGGAATCCGGCCGAACTGCGGTTCTATCGAACAAGCTGCCAAGAAGCCGTGCACATACCGGAGTTCAACCGATGGCCGATAGCTTCCCCAGCGTGGCGTCGGACGACGTCCGAGGAGTGAGAGGAGACGCGCATGGCCGGGCCAGACGTGGAGACGCACAGCGCCGAAGACGACGACGACAACCCTTCGGTGTGCGGCGTCCAGCAGGGCTTCGTACCGGACGTACAGGCGCACAGCGCCGAAGACGAAGACGACAACCCTTCGGTGTGCGTCGTCCAGCAGGGCTTCGTACCGGACGTACAGGCGCACAGCGCAGGGGACGACGACGAGGACGCCGCACCCTGCGGCATTCAGCAGGGCATCGCGTAGTTCCGATGGGCGCGGACCGGCCGGCTTGTGCGGGCAGTGCCGGCACAAGCCGGTCCGGTCGCGGTACCGACCACCACGGGAGGCCCCAGTGGACAGTCTGCTCCGGCTCGTGGACGACCTCCGGGTGCTCCGGCAGGCCTGGGACCGCGAGCCCTTCGTCAGCACCGGACTCGACGACTTCGGCGACGTCTTCTCACTGGAGTCGGCGGAGCGGCTGATCCACAGCGGTCTGCCGCTGACCGCGGTGCGGCTGTTCCGGGACGGGCGGCGACTGCCGTCCGAGGTCATGCTGCGCAGTCGCGGCAGCAGCCCGAGAAGCCGGGAGAAGCTGGCCGACGGCGGCCGGATCACCGACCTGGTCGCCCAGGGAGCCACCCTGGCGCTCGAGGAACTGCAGACGCACTGCCCCGAAGTGGCCGCGTTCGCCGCACAGGTCGCCCTGGAGACCGGCTACGAGGTCGATGCCACGGCCTTCCTGACGCCGCCGCGGGCTCGCGGCGTCGCACCGCATTACGACCTGTTGGGTGTCTTTCTCCGGCAGCTGCACGGCTCCAAGCGGTGGCGGATCAGTGCCCCGGTGCGGCGCTGGCCGAGCCGGGTGGAGGCGGTGGATCCGGCCGAGGTCGGCGAGCCGCTGCTCGACGTGGTGCTCAAGGAAGGCGAGTGCCTCTATGTCCCGCACGGCTTCGTGCACGTCGGCGACACCACCGACGAGCCTTCGCTGCACCTGACCATCGGCCTGCACGGGGTCACCTGGGAGAGGGTCCTCCGCAGCCTGCTCGCGGCGGCGGCCGAGCAGTACGAGGAACTCCGCGAGCCTGTGCCGCCTGCCTTCATGGACCTCGACGTGGCCGCCCTCTACCGCGAGCGGGTCGAGCTGCTGACCGCTCACCTGGCAGGCCTGGACTGGTCGCGGGCGCCCGTGGACCGGGTACGGGCCGAGCAGCCGCCTGCTCCGCCGGCCCCGGGCAGCCTGGCCACCGCACTGGACCGGGCGGGCGGCCTCCGGCACTGAGGGCCGTGCGGTTCCGGGCCGAGGGCGAGCCCGCCCAGGGCGGTGCGGACCGTCTGTGACAGCCCGCCCCGCCCCGATCATCCCCCGCTTCGACTACACCCCCTCCAACCGTCTGCGATTCATCCTCAGCGGCGGCAGCCCGCATCGCGCCAGCGAATGGGCCGACCTCCCCGACCGGCCGCTGGACAGCGCGGTCGCCGAGAAGCCCGCCGCCTTCGCCATCGTCCGGTACGAGGGACTTCCGGCGGCCTTCCGCAGCTCACGCAGCTCGTACGCGAGCCGCTGGACGGGACCGGCCTGTGGGTCCACCGGTCTCTCGGGACGCCCCATGACATGCACCTCCGCACACCTGACGCAGATGTCATCGTTGACATTCAGAGCGATGACCATACGGATGGCATGGCAACATCCGGGTTGCCCCCAGATGACGGGCAGGTGACCGCGGTTGATCTGGGGTCGGCATGAACTCCGGCCAGCTGCAGGAGAGATGAGGGCGAATTGCCTGCACACCGCGCTTGCGGATGTAGCTGACCGTCTGCGCTCGCGGGTGCAGGCCGCTGATTCAGTGCCCGATCGTCACCGGCCAGGAGAGGGGACTCGCCAGTAGGTTGAGCTGCGGCGTCCGATACCGTACGGCCGTGGGAGAACGGCCGACCATCGGCGATGTCGCTGCCCGGGCCGGTGTGGGCGTGGGCACGGTTTCGCGTGTCCTGAACGACAGCCGGAGTGTCAGCGAGGACACCCGTGAGCGGGTGCTGCGCGCGATGCGCGATCTGGACTACCGGCCCAACCGGCGTGCGCGCGCTTTGTCCACGGGACGTTCCCAGAGTGTTGCCGTCATCGCGCCGTTCGCCACGGAGCCTTCCGTCGTCGAGCGGCTGCGCGGTATCTCGCAGGCCCTGCACGGCAGCGACCACGATCTCATCCTGCTGGATGTGGCCACGCCGGACCAGCGTGACCGGCAGTACCGCGCAGTGGCGGCCGGCGACCGCTTCGACGGGCTGCTGCCGATCTCGCTCGCTCCCACCGACGACGAGGTGAAGCAGCTGACACGGGCTGGTCTGCCCACGGTACTGCTGGACTGCGAGCACCCGGACCTGCCGCGCACGGTGATCGACGACGTCCGTGGCGGCATGCTGGCGACACGCCACCTGCTGCAACTCGGCCACCGGCGGATCGCGTTCATGGGCGAGACCGCCGACGACCGCTTCCGTTTCACCGCCAGTGCCCGTCGTCGCGAGGGCTGCGAGCTGGCGCTCAAGGCGCACGGCCTGACACTTCAGGAGCCGTACGTCCGAGTCGGACCGCACGGTCGTGCGGTGGCCCACCGCCTCACCGACGAACTCCTGGCGCTCCCGGAACGCCCCAGCGCCATCGTCACCTCCTCCGACACCCAGGCCCTGGGGGTACTTGAGGCGGCAGCCTCCTCCGGCGTGCGGATTCCGGAGGAGTTGTCCGTCGTGGGCTTCGACGATCTCGACGTGGCGGCCTACGTGGGGCTGACCACCGTGCGGCAGCCGCTCCGCGCCAGCGGGGAGATCGCCGCACGCCTCCTGCTGGAACGCATCGACCGGCCCCTCGGCGACCCCGTCGAGCAGGTGCTGGAACTGGAGGTCGTGCCCAGGCGTACGACCACCGCCGTCCGGGTCTGATCAGCAGCGCACCGGCGCTGGATACGTTTCCATAGCCTTCCAGCGTTTCTCTGCCGTCGAGGCTCGCTTTTCACTCTCCGGCCCTGCAAGTTTGCCTTCAGTGCGCTGAGTTGAGGTACTGTCACGCGTGGAACCGATTCCAAAGATTCCATTCGATCATCTTCTCGAAGGGTGACGCATGCACAGGGCACGAAGAGTGCTGCTCCGTCTGGCCACGGGCGTGATGGCCCTTGCGGCGCTGGGCGGCCTGGCGACACCGGCTTCTGCCGCCCCGGCAGCGCCGTCGAAGCCACAAACGCCGCAGTACAGCGCGGACGACGACTACACGGCCGTCTGGTCCCGCGCGGACGCACTGAAGCTCAAGCAGGACAAGACCAACACCGCACCCCGCGTGTCGCCGGACTTCCCGGTGATCACCGACAAGGTGTGGCAGTGGGACACCTGGCCGCTCACCAAGCTCGACACGAAGACCGCCACCTACAGGGGCTGGCACGTCATCTTCGCGCTGACAGCCCCGCGTTCTGTCCCCTTCGGTGACCGGCACTGGTACGCGAAGATCGGCTACTACTACTCGCGTGACGCCAAGAGCTGGAAGTACGGCGGCGACCTGTTCCAGCCCGGCACCGCGTTCGGCTCACGTCAGTGGGCCGGCTCGGCGGCGCTCGTCGGCGACAAGGTGTACTCCTTCTACACCGCCTCCGGACACGACAACGGCGGGGTCAACCCCAACGATCCGCTTCAGCGTCTCGCGCTGGCGACCGGCCGGATCCACGCGGACACGACCCACGTGTGGTTCACCGGCTTCCAGGACCACCGCATCATCGCCCAGGCCGACGGCAAGCTGTACCAGACCCTGGAACAGTCCCAGCAGGGCCCGATCATCTACGCCTTCCGCGATCCGTTCGTCTTCCGCGACCCCCGGGATCGCAAGGTCCACCTCCTGTTCGAGGGCAACACGGCCGGCGTCGCCGGCACATACCAGTGCACCAAGCGCGACATAGGTGACGTCCCCTACGGCCACCAGGTGCCGGACAACGCGAAGTACTACACGGGCAACATCGGGCTGGCCACGGCCGACGGCGACAGCATGGACCACTGGAAGCTGCAGCCCCCGCTTCTCTCTGCCAACTGCGTCAACCAGCAGACCGAACGGCCGCACCTGGTCATCCGCGACGGCAAGTACTACCTGTTCACGATCAGCCACAAGTTCACGTTCGCGCCGGGTCTGTCCGGCTGGGACGGCGTCTACGGCTTCGTCGGCCCGGCATTGCGCGGTGACTACCAGCCGCTCAACGGCAGCGCGCTGGTCCTGGGCAACCCCGAGGACGCCCCGACGCAGCAGTACTCGCACTACGTGATGCCCAACGGACTGGTGGAGAGCTTCATCGACACCGTCCCGACCGCCGACGGCGGGACCCGCTTCGGCGGCACCCTCGCCCGCACGCTCGTGCTGTCGCTGCGGGGCAACAGGACCAGGCTCACCCACCAGTTGGACTACGGCTTCATCCCGTAACCCACCCCCGGTCGAGCACTCGGCCGTGGCCGGCCAAGCACCCGTGGCCGGCCACGGCCGTCGACGCGAGAACGGCCAGGACACCCCCTCGCCGAGCCGCGGGTGACCGCGCGGTCGACGGGGCGCTGACGGCGGTCATGGGTGAGGGCGGCGCGAAGGCTTCCGGTGCTGTTGCCCACCATGGGGAGCGTCGGTGAACGCGTCGGGACGGTTCGCGTGAGCACGGCTCGCGTCAGCACGGACCGCCGGTTCCGGGGCCCTGAGGACCGGGCGCGACCCGGTGCCGGCCAACGCGGCCCCGAACCTGATCACCAAGGAACGCACCAGCGTCGGCAGAACCCCGCGCCTCGCGCTGTCTCCCACCGCAGCGTTCAACGGCGGTCAGTCCGCCAGTCAGCAGGATCACCTCCCGCCGACCGCGTCCGGCGCGGTCGGCGGGGGCCGCTGGTCTGCTGCCTGTCGCCGGATACGTCGTCCTGCTCACACTGCTGCCTCGTCGTCCGGAACGGACCGAGACTGCGCAGACGGCTGCCTGACGCTGTCTGTTCTGCTCCAGGTCGACGGAGAACCTCAGGCCAGGGGGTCGAGGAAAGTCAGGACGGAGGCGTCCTCCTCGATCAGCGGAGCGAGGGCGGCGTTGAACGGGCCGCCGTACGGGGCCTTCAGATGTGCCTGGAATGCGTCCTCGTCGCGGTAGACCTCGAAGATCCAGAAGGCGCGCGGGTTGGACTCCTTGGTGTACACGCCGAAGGTGAGGTTGCCGTCCTCGTCTCGTGCCTTCTGTGCGTACTCCCGTATCAGGCGGGCGACTTCGCCCTCCGCTCCCTCGCGGGCGGTGAACTCGGCGAGCAGGGTTTTCGTCACGGTCTTGTGTCCTTGTCAGTTGTGTGCGGAGCCGAGGTGCCAGACGACGGCCTTGTCGAGCTTCACCGAGCCGTTCTCGGCGAAGACCCGCACTCCCTGGCTGTCGGGGTGGGGGAAGATCTGGTCGGTGATCACGGCCTCGCCGCTGCCGCCGAAGACCTCGACGGACGACCAGTCGACCAGGATCCGCAGTTTCACCTTGCCGTTCGTGGCTTTCAGCGGCGCGGTCTGGATGCCGGGGAAGGCGCTGCTGAAGTCGACGGCACCGGAGCGGGTGCGGTCGACGTACAGCTCCTGTGTGGTGGTGTCGTATCCGATGTCGGTTTCCTCTCGCCCGGTGCCGGTGCGCACCTTCAGGCCGAAGCGTTCGGCGTCGTTCAGGGTGAACGTCGCCATGATGTCGAGTGCCTTGCCCTCGGCCGCTGGGCCGATCAGGGGCTGTGAGGTGTTCGCGACGGTGACGCCGGCCGCCGTCGCCGCAGAGCCCTCCCGCAACGAGACCAGGCTGGGCACCGGCTCGCTCGTCAGCCGGATACGGCCGTCGATCGTGCGCAGGGCCGTCTGGCGGGGGACGCTCTGCGCGCCGCGCCAGGGTGAGGTGGGGATGGACGTCCCGTACTCCCAGTCGTTCATCCAGCCGATCATGTACCGCTTGTCGCCGGGCACGTTCTCCCAGGACACCGCCGCGTAGTAGTCCTTGCCGTAGTCGGCCCAGTCGGCGCGTTGTGCGACGGACTTGGCGGGGGCGTCGGCGGTGGTGAACTGGTCGGCGAGGATGTGGCCCCAGCCGCTGGTGTTGCCGTCGACGATCTGGATCTGCGCCTCCTTGCCGGCGTAGGGACGCAGGTCGAAGGAGACCCAGTCCAAGGTCTCGCTGTCGGAGCCGGTGGCGCTGCGGACGACCTCGCCGTCGACGAGCAGGTTGACGGACGTCTCCCGGGAGACCGGCTGGGCCTGGGTTTCGGAGAGTGTGATCTGGTCGACGTCGATGTGGCCCCAGCTACCGGTGTTGTTGTCGACGATCCTGATCCGCGCCTTCTTGCCGGCGAGGTCGCGGACGTTCCAGGATGCCCAGTCGAGCGCCTCGGTGTCCTGTCCGGTGGCGCTGCGGACGACGTTGCCGTCGACGAGGAGTTCGACGGCGGTGGGGTTGTCGTAGCCGGCGGGGTGGTGGCCGCCGCCGATGAGGAAGTCGACGTAGTCCTTGTCGATGGTGAACTCGGGCGAGGTGAGGGTGCCGGTGGCGGAGTCGCCGTTCAGGTAGGTGTTGACCAGGCCGCTGCCGAGGAAGCCGGAGACCTCCTGCTGGCCGGGGAGGGTGCCGGTGGCCGGTGCGGTCCCGAAGGCGTCGCCGGTCGTTGTCCAGTCGCCGTAGGTGCCGCCCTCGAAATCGGCGAGGACCGTGCCCGCGGGCGGCGGGCCCTGCTCCAGGACGGTGCCGGCCTCGTGCGGGTGCCGGCCGCCACCGACCTTGAAGTTCAGGTACTTGCTGTCCACGGTGAAGGGGGGCGAGGTGAGGGTGCCGGTGGCGGAGTCGCCCGAGCGGAAGCTGTTGGCGAGGCCCTTGCCGTCGAAGCCGGTCACCGTGCTCTGGCCGTCCAGCGCCCCGGCCGCCGGACCGTCGCCGAACGCGGTGCCGGTGGTCGTCCATGTGCCGTAGTCGGCTCCTTCGAAGCCCTGCACGACCTGGCCGGCGGGCGGGGTGTAGGTGCCCTTGTCGTCGGCGGTGAACGTCCTGCCGTCGAAGTCACCGACGAAGTACTGGGCGCCCGAACCGCCGGTGATCCCACCGGGGTTGATGTTGACGACCAGAACCCACTTGATGTGTTTCGTGTCCCCGTCGACCGCGAGGGGGAACAGGTCCGGGCACTCCCACACACCGCCCGTCGCGCCGGCCGGCCCGAACTCGCTGAGCAGCTCCCAGTCCTTGAGGTTCTTGGACGAGTAGAACCGCACCTTGTGCTCGGCGGACAGTGACACGGTCATGAGCCAGCTCTTGGTGGGGGCGTACCACTGGACCTTGGGGTCGCGGAAGTCCTTGGAGCCGATGTCGATGACGGGATTGCCCTGGTACTTGGTCCAGGTACGGCCGCGGTCGGTGCTGTAGGCGAGTGACTGGGCCTGTGTGCCGGTGGACTTGGAGTAGCTGGTGTAGATCGCCACCATGGGCGGGTTCTGCTCGCTGCCGAAACCGGTGGTGTTGTTCCAGTCGACCACCGCGCTGCCCGAGAAGACCATCTCCTTGTCGTCGTACGACAGGGCGAGCGGGAGCTGCTTCCAGTGCACGAGGTCCGTGCTCACCGCATGACCCCAGGACATGTCGCCCCAGGTCCTGCCGTTGGGGTCGTACTGGTAGAAGAGGTGGTACTCGCCCTTGTAGTACACGAGGCCGTTGGGGTCGTTCATCCAGTTCCTCTCCGGGGTGAAGTGGAACTGGGGGCGGTAGGTCTCGGTGTACGGCGGGGTATCGGCCGCCAGGGCCTGGGGGGCGAGCGGGGCTGCGGACAGGGCGCAGACGGTCGCCACGGCCGCGATCGTCCGCACACGGGCGCGCCGGAACACACGTCGAGAGCTCATCGGGCCTCCTGTGCCGCGGTCGTCCGCGCGGCGGAGAGTGCGACTCCGGCACGGACGGACCGAAAGGTGGCGCCCCGGCCGGCGCCGTCGTCCACGTCGCCGACCAAGGGTGTCATCGTTGACTTGTGTCATCGATGACATCGAGTGGCCTGATGATGAGCGTCATCCGGTCAACGCGTCAACAGTTCGGGCGTGATTGACCCTGCGCGGCCCCGGTCGGGTCAGCTGCCGCCGACTGCCGTCATCCGGTCCAGCCGGCTCTGCCAGGGCGGGTTGGGGCCGGCGACCGAGCAGGTCAGGGCCGCGACCCGAACGGCGAACCGGCATGCCTGGGCCACCTCGCCGAGATCGAGACCCGTCAGCCGGCCGCCGAGGTGTCCGCGGGTGCCGAGGTGGTGCAGCAGGCCGGCGGTGAAGGAGTCTCCCGCCCCGACCGTGTCGACCACCTCTGTCGCCACCGCCGGCACCTGCACCCGTTCACCGTCGAGGGAGGCCAGGGCACCGTCGGACCCGCGCGTGATCACGACGAGCCGCGCCCCGGCGGCGTGCCAGATGTCGCAGGCCCGCTCGGGCGGGGTTGCGGGCAGGAGCAGTTCCAGGTCGTCCTCGCTCAGCCGCAGTACGTCGGCGAGGGCGCACCAGTGCGCCAGGCGGGCGCGATAGACCTCGGGGCGCACCAGCAGCGGCCTTACGTTGGGGTCGATACTGATGGTCGCCCGGGCGGAGGCCGCCGCCAGGAACTCCTCCACCACCGCCGCGCCGGGCTCGCGGACCAGCGCGAGGGAGCCGGTGTGTACACAGGCGGTTCCGGACAGATCCACTCCTGCCAGTTCCTGAGCCGTCCACTGCCAGTCGGCCGTGTTCTGCGCGTGGAAGGAGAACGCGGCCTGCCCCTGGGCGTCCAGTTCAGCCACCGCCAGCGTGCTGGGCTCGGCGGCCGGGACGGCGTACGAAAGGTCCACCCCGGAGTCCTCCAGGTGAGCCCGGAACAGGCGGCCGAACACATCGCCGGACAGACGCGCGAGGAAGCGGGCGCTGCTGCCGAGCCGGGCGAGGGACACGGCCGTGTTGGCAGGTCCGCCGCCGGGCAGCACGCGCAGGGTGAGTTCGTTCGAGGCGCTGGCGGGTGCGGCGAAGGCGTCGGCGACGCACTCTCCCAGGACGGTGATCTGGCTCGGGTTCATGGGCGGCTCTTCTCTGCGAGCGTGCGAACGAAAGCGGGCACGAAACGGGCAGCCGCTGGGCACGTTACGGACTTGTGTCCCGTACAGGGCATTGACGTTGCCGGGATGCGGAGTCCATCATCCTCGCCATGCAGTGTCAACGATGACATAAGTCAACGATGACATCTCCGGGACGGCATGCTCCAATGCCGACCGCGCCGCTCGTGATCCCGCAGGAGTCGTTCATGTCGCGCACCACTGGTCTGACCCCGTCCCTCCTCAGAGTCGCCGCCTGCACGGGCATCGCGGCCCTCACCCTGACGGCCTGCGGATCCGGCTCCGGATCGGGTTCGGCGGGCTCCGGCTCGGGCAGCGTCAAGGTCGGTCTGATCACCAAGACCGACACGAATCCGTTCTTCGTGAAGATGAAGGAGGGGGCGGAGAAGGCGGCCAAAGCGGACGGCGTCCAGCTGATGACCGCCGCGGGCAAGTTCGACGGGGACAACTCCGGTCAGGTCACCGCCATCGAGAACATGGTCGCCGCCGGGGTGAAAGGCATCCTGATCACTCCGAGCGACTCCAAGGCGATCGTGCCCGCGGTCCAGAAGGCCCGCGCGAAGGGCGTCCTGGTCATCGCCCTGGACACCCCGACCGAGCCGCAGAGCGCGGTCGACGCCCTCTTCGCCACGAACAACCTCACGGCCGGCGAGCTGATCGGCGAGTACGCCAAGGCCGCGATGAAGGGCAAGACGGCGAAGATAGCCGCGCTCGACCTCGCACCCGGCGTCTCCGTCGGCGTCCAGCGGCACGACGGCTTCCTCAAGGGCTTCGGCGCCACCGACAAGGACGTCGTCTGCGCCCAGGACACGGGCGGCGACCAGGCCAAGGGCCAGACCGCGATGGAGAACTGCCTCCAGAAGTCGCCCGGCATCAACCTCGTCTACACCATCAACGAGCCGGCCGCCCTGGGCGCGTACACCGCGCTGAAGGCCAAGGGCCGGGAGAAGGACGTGCTGATCGTCTCCGTCGACGGCGGCTGCACCGGCACCCAGGCGGTCAAGGACGGCAAGATCGCCGCCACTTCGCAGCAGTACCCGCTGAAGATGGCCGCCGAGGGCGTCAAGGCCGTGGTGGCGTACGCCAAGAGCGGCAAGAAGGCGTCCGGTTACACCGACACCGGCGTCACCCTGATCACCGACAAGGCGCAGACGGGGGTCACGTCCAAGGACACCGCCTACGGCCTGCAGAACTGCTGGGGCTGAGCCGCCCACGAGGACCGTACTTCCGCCGCCTCTCCCCTCAGCGGGGCGGCCGGCCCCGTACCTCCCCGACCCGGGACGGCCGCCCCCCATGTCCTGACGACAAGGACATCTGTCTTCCGACAAGGACTTCGCATGACAGCCACGACGACGCCGTACGCCGAGCTCAAGGCACCTACGACGGCCCGCAGACTGCTCACGGCGCCAACCACCGGCCCCCTGGTCGCCCTCCTGCTGGCCTGTGTCTACTTCTCCCTCTCCACCGACCAGTTCCTCACCGGCGGGAACTTCTCCCTGATCGTGCAGCAGGTGATGGTCGTCGGCACGCTCGCCATCGGCCAGACCCTGATCATCCTCACGGCCGGCATCGACCTGTCGTGCGGTGCCGTGATGGCGTTCGGCAGCATCATGATGGCCAAGATGGCGGCCGAGGGCACCCTGTCCCCGCTCCTCGCGATCGCGCTGGGCCTGGCCGTCTGCGGCGGCTTCGGACTGCTCAACGGACTGCTGGTGCAGAAGATCCCGCTGCCGCCGTTCATCGTCACCCTCGGCATGCTCAACGTCGCGTTCGCGCTGACGCACATCTACTCCAAGGAGCAGACGGTCACGAGCCTGCCCGGCCCGCTGACGGCTCTCGGGCAGACCTTCCCGCTCGGGCACACCGACATCACCTACGGCTCGCTGGTCACCATCGCTCTGTTCCTCCTGCTCGCGTACGCGCTGAGCAGCACCGGCTGGGGCCGGCACGTCTACGCACTGGGCAACAGCCAGGAGACGGCGCGGCTGAACGGCATCCGCACCTCCCGCCTGACCATCGGTATCTACACCGCGGCCGGCCTGCTGTACGGCGTCGCCGCCCTGCTGCTCATCTCCCGCACCGGCGTCGGCGACCCGCAGGCCGGGCAGACCGACAACCTCGACAGCATCACCGCCGTGGTCCTCGGCGGCACCAGCCTCTTCGGCGGACGCGGCTCGGTTCTCGGCACCTTCATCGGCGTCCTCATCGTCGGCGTGTTCCGCAACGGCCTGCAGCTGATGGGCGTCGCTTCCATCTACCAGACTCTGATCACCGGCGTCCTGGTGATCCTCGCGGTGACCGTCGACCAGATCTCCCGGAAGAAGGCACGATGACCGCCACCACTTCCCCCATCCCTGTCCTGCAGGCCCGCGGCCTGGTCAAGCGCTACGGCCATGTCACCGCCATCGACGGCGCCGACTTCGACCTGCTGCCCGGCGAGGTCCTCGCCGTCATCGGCGACAACGGAGCCGGCAAGACCAGCCTCATCAAGGCCCTCACCGGCGCCCTGGTTCCCGACGCCGGCGAGATACGCCTGAACGGCGAACCCATCACCTTCTCCGGCCCGCAGAGCGCCCGCGCCCACGGCATCGAGACGGTGTACCAGGACCTCGCGGTGGCCGCCTGCATGGACATCGCCTCGAACATGTTCCTCGGCCGGGAGCTGCGCCGCCCCGGCGTCCTCGGCAGTGTCTTCCGCATGCTCGACAAGAAGCGCATGCGTCAGGAGGCGGCCGAGCACATGGCCGACCTGAAGATCGGGCTGCGGTCGCTCACCCAGGCGGTCGAGACGCTCTCCGGTGGTCAACGGCAGGCCGTGGCGGTGGCCCGTTCCGTCGCCTGGGCCCGCAGCGTCGTCGTCATGGACGAACCCACCGCCGCCCTCGGCGTCAAGGAGTCCGGCCAGGTCCTCGACCTCATCCGCCGCGTCCGCGACAAGGGCATGCCGGTCATCCTGATCAGCCACAACATGCCCCATGTCTTCGAGATCGCCGACCGCATCCACGTCCACCGGCTGGGCCGGCGCGCCGCTCTGATCAAGCCCTCCGACTACTCCATGGCGGAGGTCGTCGCCATCATGACTGGGGCGCTCACCCTCGATGAGGCCGGAGGTACTGTCGTAGCGGACTCCCGGGCGGCGAAGGCCGCAGGAGTCCAGGCCACCTGACCGCACGACCAGCTCTCGCATGTTCCGGCCGAGGCCGCGGCCGGAATCCGGGAGCACCCCAGGAGACGGTTTTCTCCATGGCAGCGAGCCGCCGCCCAACCCTGGCCGATGTCGCCCGAGAAGTAGGGGTCAGTGCCAAGACGGTCTCCCGTGTCCTCAACGAGGACGGGCCCGTCTCCGCGCAGACCAGGGAACAGGTTCTCACCGCCGTAGCCAGGCTCGGTTTCCAGCCGAACCTCATGGCACGCAACATCCGCGTCGGCGGACCCGACACCACCATCGGACTGGTCGTCCCCGACCTCGGCAACCCCTTCTTCGGAGCCGTGGCCGGCGGCATAGAGGCCACCGTCCACGACCGCGGCCTGACCCTGCTCATGGGCTCGTCCGGCGAAGACCCGGGCCGCGAACGCGACTTGACGTCCAAGTTCCTCGCCCGCCGCGTCAGCATCCTGATGGTCGTGCCGTCCGTCGGCGCCGACCACTCCCACCTGAAGCCCCATCGCGCCGCCGGGCTGCCCGTGGTCTTCATCGACCGTCCGGCCGTCGGCCTGTCCGCGGACAGCGTCGTCAGCTCCAACCGGGCGGGCGCCCACGACGGAGTCGCCCATCTCATCACCCACGGCCACCGGCGTATCGGCTTCATCGGCGACCTGCCCGTGAAGCTGTACACCCGGCGCGAACGCCTCGCCGGATACCGCTCGGCCCTGGAGGAAGCCGGTCTGCCCTACGACCGCTCCCTGGTCACCAGCGCCCACGACCAGCAGGGGGCCGCCGCAGCCACCGCCCAGCTGCTCGGCCTGGAGGATCCCCCGACGGCCTTGTTCGCCGGCAACAACATGGTGGCGCTGGGCATGGTCGCCGAACTCTCCCGCGCCAAACGGAAGGACGTCGCCTTCGTCGCCTTCGACGACGTGGCGCTCGCCGAGGCACTCGAACCGGCCCTGACCGTCGTCGCCCAGGACCCCGAGGAAATCGGCAGGACGGCCGCGGCTACCGCCTTGTCCCGCCTCGACGGCGACCGCTCCCGCGCCCGCACCGTCACCGTCCCCACCCGCCTGATCGTCCGCGGCTCGGGCGAGCGGCCGGCACCCGCGGTGCCGTAAGAACATGACGCAATGTCAAAGTCGCACAGGTCCATGGGGCGACCGGTAGGTGCGCGTCCTGGGACTTCGCCGGCACCACGCCGTCCAACGCTGTCTCCCCACCGCGCCAGGCTCGCGGCGACCGCTGGGAGCAGGGCCGGGATGTCGGCTTCCGACGGCAGGCGATCCCCCTCAAGGCTGGGAGCGGACAGCAGCCTGCTCGACCATGCCAACGGCCATCTTGTTCTCCTCGTCGTGTGAAGAAATGGCCGCCGCCTGCCGCACCCGAGGACCGGCCCATGGCCAAGATCCGGCCCATACGCGGACCGGTCATCTGCTGCGGCCCACGAGCCCAAGCACACGGTCCGCCCCGGCAATCGCAGCCACGCCCCCGCAAGAGCCCACCACCAGCCGCCGCTACGACCGTACTTCTCCGGCCTCGAAAACATGTCAAAGAAACCCGCAGGTCAGAGGTGCGCGGCACGCAAAACGGGCTCAAGGTCAATGTGCATTACGGGCACTATGGGCGCTACGTGCGAGCTTTCGACGCACCCGCGAGACCGTCGAGGGGCGTCGAGTCCCCGACCCTGGCGAAAATCTCGCCGTATGGCATTTGAAATGCCATACTCGTGTCATGGCTGACAACGACACGGACTTCCCGCCCGGCGGCGGCCCCACCAGCGGCATCTCCGTCTCCCTCTCGGCCGGCACTCTGCAAGCGATCCGTGAGCGGGTGGGCAAGCGGGGTGTGTCCGCGTACCTGGAGAAGGCCGCGCAACGGCAGATCGAGCGCGACAACCTGGACGAGCTGATCGCCGACTTCGACAAGGCTCACGGCCCCGCCGACCCCGATGCGGTAGCGGCCAAGCGGGCCATGCTCACCGGCGGCACCTCCTCCGACTCTGGGGCCGGGGCGGCCGCGTGAGCGGCGCCCTCATCCTCGATAGCGAGGGCCTCGCCAAGGCTGTGCAACGCGACCGGGAGGTCCACGAGTGGCTTACCGCCGCCCGTGACGCGGACCTTCCGGTGATCACCTCGGCTGCGGTGCTCGTCGAGGTGGTCCACCCGCAGATCAACGACGCCGCGCTGAAGTGGACGCTGTCCCGACTGCGGGTCGAACCAGTCACCCAGGCTCTCGCCCGGTCCGCCGCCACACTGCTGCGCGCGGCCGGGCTGCACGGCCACAAGTACGCCATCGACGCCATGCTCTGCGCCACAGCCCTCGCTCACCCTGGCCGCGTCACGATCTTGACCTCGGACGTCGAGGACATCGCCATGCTCACCACCGACCATGCCCGGATCGCCACCGAGAAGGTCTGACGCCGTCTGGGCATGTGGGATTCCCGCATCCGAATCTGGAGCGGTGGACCGCACCGCCGACTGTGCAGCGCCTTTTCGCCGACTTTCGCTCGGCCACCCCGTCTCTCAGCGCCGGCGCCCGGGCCCGAGCTGTACGAGGCCGTACTGGCCGTCCGCCGCGCGGAGGCGGAGCTGTTCGCGATGTTCACCGACGCGGACGTCATCGGAGCCGTCCGCTGGCGGTATTGACTGGCTACTCCTCGGGCTCCCAGGCGATCAGCTGCTCGAACACCTGCTGGTCGCCCTCGATCTTCAGGTCGCTCAGCGTGAGGCGGCCCCAGACGAAGAGGAGCAGCTGCTCGGCCGTGCCCGTGGCCGAAGCGGAGGCGGGCGCGGCGCCGTCCGTGAGGGGTGCGGGCCAGGCGCCGGTGCCGTCCAGCGCGAGGAGCCAGGAGCGGCCCTCGGTGGCGTGGTAGTGGATGGTGGCGGCCTCGTGCGGCCAGGCCGCCGGGGTGGAGTTGCAGGTGTCGAGAAACTCGGCCACGCCGTCGATCGCGACGTCCGCCGGCATCGGCTGCACGGCGCCTGCGGCGAGCTGGGCGTCGTAGGTGTGCACCAGCACCTCGTGCACCCGGCGCCGGGCAACGCCCCAGGCATTCGCCGGCGACACGCCGGCGCCCCACCACGCCCAGCACTCGCGCTCCGGGCCAGCCTCGCGCAGCGCACTCAGCAGCAGCTCGTTCGACTCGGCGTACCAGGCCAGGAGCGCCTCGAGCTCGCGCGGCACCTCTGCGGCATCCTTGGCCGGCGGAGCCTCGGCCGGGCCCGCGCCGACGATCGCGGCCCACCAGCGCTGGCCCGTACCCAGGTGCTGCACCAGATCGAACAACGTCCACTCGAGGCAGGACGGGACCGGCGCGTCAAGGCTGGGCGCGGCGGCAACCGCACTCCGGAACGCGGCCGACCGCTCGTCGATCAGTTGCAGCAGGGCGGAATACTCAAGACTCTCTGTCACATCGCCTACCTATCACCCCAGTTCAGCCGACCGCACCCTATTTTCCAGGCCGTCAGCTGCGGGAGTTAGAGCACCTGATAGAAAGCCTGGTCGTAGCCATATCCCCTTCCTGGATGGCTCGTTGAACGAGTCATCCAGGAAGGGGAACGGTCCTCCGTGGATGGTGCCGGATGACCTGTGGGGGCGGATCGAGCCGTTGCTGCCGGTCAGGCAGCGGCGTCCGCGCCATCCCGGCCGGCTGCCACTGGACGACCGTGGTTGCCTGCAGGGCATCCTGTTCGTGCTGCACACCGGGTTCCAGTGGGAGTGGCTGCCGCAGGAGCTCGGCTTCGGGTCCGGGATGACGTGCTGGCGCCGGCTGCGGGACCGGCACGAGGCCGGGGTGTGGGACCGGCTGCACCAGGTGCTGCTGACCGAGCTGCACCGTGCCGGGAAGCTGGACTGGTCCCGGGCGGTGATCGACGGCTCCCACCACCAGGCCCGTCGGGGCGGCCCCAAACCGGGCCGAGCCCGGTCGACCGTGCCCGGCCCTGCTCGAAGCACCACGTCATCACCGACGCAGGCGGCACCCGGCTCGCCATCACCCTGACCGGTGGCAACCGCCACGACATCACCCAGCTGCTGCCCCTGCTCGACGCGATCCCGCGGATCCGCGGAGTGACCGATCGCCCCCGTCACTGGCCGCGGCAGTTGTTCGCCGACCGGGGCTACCGGGGCTACGACTTCGACAAGTACCGTCGGCTCCTGTGGAAGCGCGGCATCAAGCCGGTCATCGCCCGACGCGGAGTTCCGCACGGCTCCGGCCCGGGCTCGGTCCGCTGGGTAGTCGAGCGGACGAACGCATGGATCCACGGCTTCCGACGGCTACGGATCCGCTGGGAGATCCGCGACGACATCCACGAGGCGTTTCCTGAAGCTCGCCTGTTGTGTGATCACCTACAGGCGAGTCGCAAACCCCACGCTGTCGTGGCCGCCCTCGAAAAGCAGCCGCAGCCCATGGGCCTGACCAAATCCATCCAAGGCCGAGCTCTGCGCATCATCCAGGCCCTCATCACCGCCACCGAAGCGCAGGGCCATAAGGCAGCGCTCGGAACCGCACAAGGCGCTCCCCCACTCCGTCGGCGCCGCAAGGCACCACCGCACTTCTCCATCACCACCCAAGGCGAAAGCGTCGGATTCCTCGTCCTTCAAGAACAGGACCGCAACGAACACGTCCCCACCGACAAGGAACTCGCCGACGCCAAGAAGTACTCATGGATGCGCATCGCCCGCTTCGACTACACGCCCTCAAACCGCCTGCGTTTCATGCTCCATGGCGGCAACCCGCACCGCGCCAGCGAATGGGCCGACCTCCCCGACCGACCATCGGAAGACCAACTCGCCGAAATCGCACAGGAAGTCGGCCTTCGTAGCGAAGCCGCCGAACGCAAACGCCGCGCAGACCAACAAGCCCGCGAGGAGCAGCAGCGGCGCTGGGAAGCCGCCATGCACGAAGCCCGCACCGCATACGCCCACGCCTATCGCGCCAAACACCTCGAAAAACAGAATGTGCGTCAAACGTGCGTCACATGCGTCGAATATGCGTCAAGATATCGCCCGTAACGCCCACACCGCACATAATGCACACTCGACGTAACAGCAGGTCAGCGGCCCTTTTCGGCAGGCTCAAGGATCGCGACGCACTCCACGTGATGCGTCATCGGAAACAGATCGAACGCCCGCAGCGTCCGCACCCGATAGCCGCCCTCCTTGAAGTACCCCAAGTCCCTGGCCAGCGCAGCGGGATCGCAGGCGACGTAGGCGATGCGGCGGGCGGCCAGGGAGGTGAGGTGGTTGACCGTCTGGCGGCCGGCGCCGGCGCGGGGTGGGTCCAGGACGATCAGGTCGACCTCGGTGATGCCCGTGCGCGGCAGGACCGACTCGACCTTGCCCTGTTCGATGCGGACCCGGGGGAACTCGGCGAGGTTGTGCCGGGCGTCCTCGACCGCCCGCTTGCCGGACTCGATGCCGAGGACGGCGCCCTTCTCGCCGAGGCGGTCGGCGAGGGCGCCGGCGAAGAGGCCGACTCCGCAGTAGAGGTCCAGGGCCATCTCGCCCTTGCGCGGCAGGAGGCCTTGCATGACCGCCGTCACCAGCGTGTCCGCCGCCTTCGGGTGGACCTGCCAGAAGCCGCCGCCTCCGACGCGGTGGGTGCGGCCGTCCGCGCGTTCCCGGACGAACGGGCGGCCGTGGACGCGGTGCACGCCGCCGGACTTCTCGTCGACCCGCAGGACCGAGACCGGCTTGTCCAGTTCGACCAGGGGGAGGCGGGCGCCTGGGCGCGGGGTCAGGATGACCTGGCGGTCCTGCGAACCCGTCGCCGCGATCGCCTCGACCGACTCCATACCGGTCCAGTCCCGCCGCTCGATGCCCAGCTCGGTGACGCCGGAAGCCGCGATCATGCAGTGGTCGATGCGCTCGATCTCGTGCGAGCGGTGCCGGCGCAGGCCCGCGTGGCCTTCCGCGTCGACGGCGTACTGGACACGGGTGCGCCACTGCGGGACCTGGCCCGCGGGCAGCTTGTCACCCTCGGCCGGCATCACCGTGCCGTCCCAGCCGGCCTCCTCGGGCGTGAGACCCGCGAGCCGCTTGAGCTGCTCGGCGATCACCTCGCCCTTCAGTCGGCGCTGGGCGCCCGGCTTGGCGTGCTGCCAGTCGCAGCCGCCGCAGCGGCCGGGGCCGGCGAAGGGGCAGGGGGCCTCGATGCGGTCCTTGGAGGCCTCCAGGATCCGCACGGCGTCCGCGCGCAGGAAGCGGGCGCCCTCCTCACCCTCGGTCACCTTCGCCACCACCCGCTCGCCCGGCAGCGCGTGCCGGACGAACAGCACCTGGCCCTCGGCGGTACGGGCGATGCAGTGGCCGCCGTGGGCGACGGGGCCGATCTCGACCTCGTACTCCTCGCCCACCAGAGACTTCGTCGGTTCTGCCTGCATGGCGGGGTGACTCCAGATCCAGAAAGGGAAACGGCCGCAAACCGGCGGGCCGGACAACAGCCCACCAGTCTACGGCCTCGCCGCCCCGCCTCGGTCCCCGGCCGCCGACGGGTCGGTCCTTCGCCGGCGACCGCTCAGTCCTTGGTCACCGACGGCAGCTCAGTCCTGAGCCACTGACATCCCAGACCTCGCCACCGACGGCTCACACCTACGCCGACGGCCGCTCAGTCCTAGGCCACTGACATCCCAGACCTCGCCACCGACGACTCAGACCTACGTCGCCGACGGCTCAGACCGACGCCGGCGCCCCCTCAGTCCTTCGCCGCCGACGGCTGCTTGGGTCGCTCCACGGCCGGGCCGCGGCGCACCGCGCCCGGTGCGCTCCACTCCTGTCTCTTGCGGGCGCGCAGCTTGGCCGCCTCCGAGGAGGCCAGCTGGTAGGGGACGGAGGTGACCATCACGCCGGGCGTGAACAGCAGGCGGCCCTTCAGGCGCAGGGCGCTCTGGTTGTGCAGCAGATGCTCGTACCAGTGGCCGACCACGTACTCGGGGATGATCACCGAGACCGCGTCGCGCGGGGACTCCTTGCGCAGGCTCTTGACGTACTCGATCACCGGGCGGGTGACCTCGCGGTACGGCGAGTCCAGCACCTTCAGTGGTACGTCGATGCCGCGCCGCTCCCACTCCTCGCGCAGCGCCTTGGTCTCGGCCGCGTCGACGTTGACCGTCAGTGCCTCCAGGGTGTCCGAGCGCATCAGCTTGGCGTAGGCCAGGGCGCGGAGGGTAGGGCGGTGGATCTTCGAGATCAGCACCACCGAGTGGACGCGGGACGGGCGGACCAGGTCGTCGTCGTCCGGCTCCTCGGGGGCCGCGATCTCCTCGGCCACGCCGTCGTAGTGCTTCCGGATCGCGGTCATCGTCGCGTAGAAGATGCACATGCCGAGCAGGGCCACCCAGGCACCGTGCGTGAACTTGGTGACCAGGACGACGACCAGCACCAGACCGGTGAAGAAGGCACCGAACGCGTTGATCGCACGGGAGCGGATCATGTGGCTGCGCTTGCCCGGGTCCTTCTCGACCGCCAGGTGCCGGTTCCAGTGCCGGACCATGCCGGTCTGGCTGAGCGTGAAGGACACGAACACGCCGACGATGTACAGCTGGATGAGACGGGTCGAGTCGGCGCCGTAGAGGACCGTCAGCAGGGTCGCCGCGCCGGCCAGCAGCACGATGCCGTTGGAGAAGGCGAGGCGGTCGCCGCGGGTGTGCAGCTGGCGCGGCAGGTAGCGGTCCTGGGCGAGGATCGAGCCGAGCAGCGGGAAGCCGTTGTACGCCGTGTTCGCCGCCAGGAACAGGACCAGGGCCGTGGCCGCGGCCAGGACGACGAACAGGAAGCTGCCCTTGCCGAAGACCGCCTCGGCGACCTGGGAGATCACCGGGTTCTGGACATAGCCGGAGCCCAGCGGGTGGCCGCCCCGGATCAGGTCGGTGGCCGGGTTCTCGGCCATGCGGACCTTGGTCGTCATGGCCAGGGCGATGATGCCGCAGAACATGGTGACGGCAAGCCCGCCCATCAGCGCGAGCGTGGTCGCCGCGTTCTTCGACTTGGGCTTGCGGAAGGCCGGGACGCCGTTGGAGATCGCCTCCACACCGGTCAGCGCGGCACAGCCGGAGGAGAAGGCGCGCAGCAGGAGGAAGACGAGGGCGAAGCCCGCCAGGCCCTGGTGCTCGGCCTTGATCTCAAATGCCGCCGTAGGTGCGCGCATGGTGTCGCCGAGGACCAGGCCCCGGAACGCGCCCCACGCGATCATGACGAAGACGCCGCCGACGAACACGTACGTCGGGATCGCGAAGAGCTTGCCGGACTCCTTCACGCCGCGCAGGTTCATCAGCGTCAGCAGCACGATCACGGCGACCGCGCACAGCACCTTGTGCTCGACCACGAAGGGGATCGCGGAGCCGAGGTTCTCGATGCCGGAGGCGATGGAGACGGCGACGGTGAGGACGTAGTCCACGAGCAGGGCGCTGGCGACCGTCAGGCCGGCCTTGGGGCCCAGGTTGGTGGTGGCGACCTCGTAGTCGCCACCGCCGCTCGGGTAGGCGTGGACGTTCTGGCGGTAGGAGGCGACCACGGTGAACATCAGCACGACGACCGCGACGGCGATCCAGGGGCTGAAGTGGTACGCCGACACGCCCGCGATGGACAGGACCAGCAGGACCTCGCCCGGTGCGTAGGCGACGGAGGACAGCGGGTCGGAGGCGAAGACGGGGAGTGCGATGCGCTTCGGCAGGAGCGTTTCGCCCAGCCGGTCACTGCGCAGTGCGCGCCCGATCAGGATCCGTTTGGGCACGTCGGTCAGTTTGGACACGACAGAGGATGGTAGGCCGTCGACCGGCCACTGGCCCACCCGGTGTCTGAGATCTGCCTCACGAGTGAAATCAGGGGCGCACTGAACTGCGGATTCCGTGGTCCGCGCGCTCCCCGTGCCTAGATGGCAGACCCCGTCCGTCATCGCACCTCGGAGGTCCCATGCCCGCGACCGCGGAGCTGATCGGGGCACTGCTCGCCCTGCTCGGCCTCGGAATCCTGACCCTGTGCAGCGTGCGCAGTATCACTCGGCGGCGCCCGCCCCCGGCGATCACCCCGCTCGCCGACCCGGACGGCTGACGCCGCCCACACGCATGATCGCGGACCGTGATCACGCCGAACCGGCGTAGGGGGTGCCCACCTCCCTGCGCGCGTGTGTAGCTTTGGGCGTCGGTCTGAGACCCTGATGCTGAGCAGTAACTTTTGGACACCGGAAGGACGGTCGTGCACATCGTCATCATGGGCTGCGGAAGAGTGGGTTCCGCTCTTGCCCAGACCCTGGAGCAACAGGGCCACACGGTCGCCGTGATCGACCAGGACCCCACCGCCTTCCGCCGACTGGGCCCGGGATTCGGCGGTCGCCGGGTCACCGGGGTCGGCTTCGACCAGGACACCCTGCGCGAGGCGGGCATCGAGGAGGCCGGCGCCTTCGCCGCCGTCTCCAGCGGTGACAACTCCAACATCATCTCCGCGCGTGTGGCCCGCGAGATGTTCGGCGTGGAGAACGTCGCCGCCCGTATCTACGACCCGCGCCGCGCCGAGGTCTACCAGCGCCTGGGCATCCCCACCGTGGCCACGGTGCGCTGGACGGCCGACCAGATGCTGCGCCGGCTGCTGCCGTCGGGTGCCGAGCCGCTGTGGCGCGACCCCACCGGCGGGGTGCAGCTCGCCGAGGTGCACGCCTCCCCCAAGTGGGTCGGCCACAAGATCAGCAAGCTGCAGGAGGAGACGGGCGTCCGCGTGGCGTTCCTGACCCGCCTGGGCGAGGCGATCCTGCCGACCTCGCAGACGGTGCTGCAGGAGGGCGACCTCGTGCACGTGATGATGCGGACGGACGACGTGGACGAGGTCGAAGCGTCGTTCGCCCAGGGTCCGGAAGAGGAGGGCGGTCACTGATGAGGGTCGCCATTGCCGGAGCCGGCGCCGTCGGCCGCTCGATCGCGGCCGAGCTGCTGGAGAACGGCCACGAGGTCCTGCTCGTCGACAAGGCCCCGACCGCCATCTCGGTGGAGCGGGTGCCGCAGGCGGAGTGGCTGCTGGCCGACGCCTGCGAGATCACCTCCCTGGACGAGGCGGCGCTGCAGCGCTGCAACGTCGTCATCGCCGCGACCGGCGACGACAAGGTCAACCTGGTCGTCTCGCTGCTCGCCAAGACGGAGTACGGCGTCCCGCGCGTCGTCGCCCGCGTCAACAACCCGAAGAACGAATGGCTGTTCAACGAGGCCTGGGGCGTGGACGTGGCGGTCTCCACCCCGCGTCTGATGTCGGCCCTGGTCGAGGAGGCGGTCTCGGTCGGCGACCTGGTCCGTCTGCTCCGCTTCAGCCACGGTGACGCCAACCTCGTCGAGCTGACCCTGCCCGAGGAGTCGGCCCTGGCCGGCACCCAGGTCGGCGACGTCGAGTGGCCGGAGGACACCTCCCTGGTCACGATCATCCGCGGCACCCGCGTCCTGACCCCCTCCAAGGAGGACTCCCTGGAGGCGGGCGACGAACTCCTCTTCGTGGCGGCTCAGGCCCGGGAGGAGCAGCTGGAGGAGCTGCTGTCGGTGCGGCGGGAAGAGTCCTGACGCAGACGGCGAAGGGCGCCCCTGTTGCCAGGGGCGCCCGTCGCCGTCGTACGACCGCTGTCTACGCGTCCCTGCGGTGCCGTCCGCCGGACACGTCACCGCCCTCGGCGGCCAGCGCGGCCTTGCGCTCCTGCTCGGCCTTCTCCTCCGCCTCCATCTCCGCGAACACGTCGATCGGCGCGGGCGCCTTCGCCAGGAAGACCCAGGTGAGCCAGACCGCCAGCAGGAACGGCGGGATCTTCAGGGCGACCAGGACCCAGCCGAGCTTGGTGGTGTCGGACCACCAGTAGAGCGGGAAGAGGATCGCGCACTTGGCGAGCAGGATCAGGCCCCAGGCCCAACTCGCCTTCGCGTAGGCCTTCTTGCGGCCGGGGTTGCGGGTGCGCCAGGAGAGGTTCTCCTTGAAGACCGGGCCGAGGATGAGACCGATCAGCGGCACACCGGCGAGGGTCGTCACGATGTACGCCACCGCCAGGCCCAGCGTGTAGAGCATGCCGGGGAGGTAGAAGTCCTTGGCGTTGCCGGTGAACATCGCGAACACGACACCGAAGGCCACCCCGAACACACCACTGAAGGCGTGCTTGACGGTGTCCCTCATGGCGAGCCGGACCACGACCAGGACGAGAGAGACGATCAGCGCGGCGATCGCCGACACGTGCAGGTTCTTGTTGACCGTGAAGATCGCGACGAAGAGCAGGCCCGGCACGACCGTCTCGACCATGCCACGGACCCCGCCGAACGCCTCGAACAGCGCGGCCTCGGTCACCGCCCGGGCGTCGTCGGTCGGCGCCTGACCGGCGTCTTCGGTCGGCTTGTCGAGGGACGTCACCGGCTACTCCCGTCCGAGGGGTCGCAGTTCGTATTTGGGGTTGAACAGCACGCGGCGGCCCCGGCTCATCGAGATCCGGCCCGATGCGATCAGCTTGCGCCCCGGTTCTATGCCCACGATGGAACGCCTGCCGAGCCACACCACGTCCAGCGCGGCGGAGCCGTCGAACAGCTCGGCTTCCAGGGCGGGGACCCCGGCGCGCGGTCGCAAGGTAACCGTGCGCAAGGTACCAGTTACGGTGACGATCTGCCGGTCGTGGCAGTCACCGATCTTGGTACAGCCCGCTGTCTCGGCGTCCTCGCGCAGCTCCTCGGACTCCAGGTCCTCCTGCGACGAGGAGAGCCGGTCGAGCATGCGCCGGAACCGGCCGGCCGGCTTTTCGGATCGAGGAACAGCACTCATACGTGAAGCGTACCGGGGCACACCGACGGCACCGTAGCCCAGCTCACTTCCGAGCCCTCACTTCTCGAACCGGTATCCCATCCCCGGCTCCGTGATGAAGTGCTTCGGGTGCGACGGGTCCGTCTCCAGCTTGCGGCGCAGCTGGGCCATGTATACGCGCAGGTAGTTGGTCTCGGTGCCGTACGACGGCCCCCACACCTCCTGCAGCAGCTGCTTCTGGCTGACCAGCCGGCCGGTGTTGCGGACCAGCACCTCCAGCAGATGCCACTCGGTCGGGGTGAGCCGGACGTCCTTGCCGGCGCGGTTGACCTTCTTGGCGGCCAGGTCGACGGTGAAGCCCTCGGTCTCGACGGTCGTCAGGTCGTCGTCGCCGGGTCCGACCGGCTCGGCCCGGCGCACGGCGGCCCGCAGCCGGGCCAGCAGCTCGTCCATGCCGAAGGGCTTGGTGACGTAGTCGTCGGCGCCCGCGTCGAGCGCCTCCACCTTCTCGTCGGAGGAGTGCCGGGCGGACAGCACCAGGATGGGTACGCGCGTCCAGCCGCGCAGCCCCTTGATCACCTCGGTGCCGTCCATGTCGGGCAGACCCAGGTCGAGCACGACCACGTCGGGATGGCGGGAGGCGGCGAGTTCGAGGGCGGTCCTGCCGTCGGCGGCCGCGTCGACCTCGTACTTGCGCGCCTTGAGGTTGATCACGAGGGCGCGCACGATCTGCGGCTCGTCGTCGACCACGAGCACCCGGGTCATAGGGTCTGCCTTTCTGGTTCTGCGATGTCCTCCCCGACGGGGGGCTCTGCGGTGTGCTCCCCCGCGGGAAGCGGCTCGGGACGCGCTCCTGCCGCGCGGAGGCTGAGGACCATGGTGAGTCCGCCACCCGGTGTGTCCTCGGCGTTGAGGGTGCCGCCCATGGCCTCGGCGAAGCCCCGGGCGACCGCGAGTCCGAGCCCGACCCCGGCGCCGCGCGGAGCGTCGCCGTAGCGCTGGAAGGGTTCGAATATGCGGTCCTTCGCCTCGTCCGGTACGCCCGGCCCGCGGTCCACGATGCGCACCTCGACCCGGTCGGCGATGGCGCTGGCGGAGACCAGCACGGGCCGCCCGCGCGGGCTGTACTTGACGGCGTTCTCCACCAGGTTGGCCACGGACCGCTCCAGCAGCCCGGGGTCGACCTCGACGATCGGCAGCGTCTCGGGGATGTCCAGCTCGACGCTGTCCTCGGGTACGCCGCCCAGAGCCATCGGGACCACCTCGTCCACGTCGATCTCGCGGATGATGGGGGTGACCGTGCCGGTCTGCAGGCGGGACATGTCCAGCAGGTTGCCGACGAGGTGGTCGAGCCGGTCGGCGCCCTCCTCGATGCCCTCCAGCAACTCCGCCCGGTCCTCCTCGGACCAGGCCACGTCGTCGGAGCGCAGCGAGGAGACGGCGGCCTTGATGCCGGCCAGCGGGGTGCGCAGGTCGTGGCTGACGGCGGCCAGCAGGGCGGTGCGGATGCGGTTGCCCTCGGCGAGTGCACGGGCCTGGTCGGCCTCCTCCTGCAGACGCCGGCGGTCCAGGGCGATGGCGGCCTGCGCGGCGAAGGCGGCGAGCACCCGGCGGTCCTCGGCGGGCAGCACCCGGCCGGTGAGCGCGAGCGCCATGTGGTCGCCGACCGGCATGTCGACGTCGGCGTCCTCGGGCCGCTCCAGCGGGCGCCCGAATCCGGCGCGCCCGGCGCAGGTCCACGGCTCGACGTCGCCCGCCCGCTCCAGCAGCGCGGCGGACTCCATCGCGAAGGTCTCCCGGACCCGCTCCAGCAGTTCCTCCAGGCTGGTCTCGCCGCGCAGCACGTTCCCGGCGAGGAAGGAGAGGATCTCGGACTCGGCGCGCAGCCGAGCGGCCTGGTGGGTGCGCCGGGCGGCGAGGTCCACGACGGAGGCCACCGACACGGCGACGCACAGGAAGATCGCGATGGCCACGATGTTCTTCGGGTCGGCGATCGTCCACTGGTGCAGCGGCGGTGTGTAGTAGTAGTTCAGCAGCAGCGAGCCGAAGGCCACCGAGGCCAGCGCGGGCAGCAGGCCGCCGAGCAGGGCCGCCGCGACCGTGACGGCCAGGAACAGCAGCATGTCGTTGGCGAGGCCGACATCGACGGCGTTCAGCAGCACCGCCAGCGCGACCGGGCCGCCGAGCCCGACCAGCCAGCCCGAGATGATCCGGGCCCGGCCGAGCCGGGCGCCCCGGGCCACGGGCAGTCCGCGCCCCTTGGCGGCCTCCTCGTGGGTGACGATGTGGACGTCGAGGTCGGGGCCGGACTCGCGGGCGACCGTGGCGCCGACGCCGGGTCCGAGGACGTACTGCCAGGCCTTGCGGCGCGAGGAGCCCAGCACGATCTGGGTGGCGTTCACGCCCCGCGCGAAGTCCAGCAGGGCGGCCGGTATGTCGTCGCCGACGACATGGTGGAAGGTGCCGCCGAGGTCCTCCACAAGGGTCCGCTGGACGGCCAGCTCCTTCGGAGAGGCCGAGGTCAGACCGTCGCTGCGGGAGATGTAGACGGCGAGCACCTCGCCGCCGGCGCCCTTCTCGGCGAGCCGCGAGGCACGCCGTATCAGGGTGCGCCCCTCGGGGCCGCCGGTCAGGCCGACCACGATCCGCTCCCGCGAACCCCAGATCTTGGAGACCCGGTGTTCGCTGCGGTAGGCGTTCAGGTACTCGTCGACCCGGTCGGCCACCCACAGCAGGGCCAGCTCGCGCAGGGCGGTCAGGTTGCCGGGGCGGAAGTAGTTGGACAGGGCCGCGTCGACCTTGTCCGGCTGGTAGATGTTGCCGTGCGCCATACGGCGGCGCAGCGCCTCCGGGGACATGTCGACCAGCTCGATCTGGTCGGCCCGCCGTACGACCTCGTCCGGGACGGTCTCCTGCTGCCGCACCCCGGTGATCGACTCCACGACATCGCCGAGTGATTCGAGGTGCTGGATGTTGACGGTGGAGATCACGTCGATGCCGGCCGCGAGCAGTTCCTCGACGTCCTGCCAGCGCTTGGCGTTGCGGGAGCCGGGGACGTTGGTGTGGGCTAGTTCGTCCACCAGGGCGACGGCGGGGGCCCGGCGCAGTACGGCGTCCACGTCCATCTCGGTGAAGACGGCCTCCCGGTACTCCAGACGCTTGCGCGGCACCAGCTCCAGGCCGTGCAGCATCACCTCGGTGCGCGGCCGGTCGTAGTGCTCCACGTAGGCCACGACACAGTCGGTGCCCCGCTCCACGCGGCGATGTGCCTCGGCGAGCATGGCGTAGGTCTTGCCCACACCGGGTGCCGCACCGAGGTAGATCCGAAGCTTGCCGCGTCCCATGGCCCCATTGTCTTCCAGTAGCGCTTGCGTACGCAGCGTCGACCTTACGGCCAGCAATTGCGGCAATAGGGACAGGAGGGCGGGCAGCGGGCAACTTTGACGCAACCCTGATGAGCCGTACGGCCTGGTGGGCGCCCTGTGCCGGTGCTACCGGTTCAGTGCTCGATGATCTCGCCGTCCCGCAGTTCCAGCACCCGGTCGGCCGGATCCAGCAGGGTCGCGTCGTGCGTGGCGACCAGGGCGGACGGCGTCCGCCCGGCTCGGCCCAGGCCGGCCCCGCACTGCGTTCGGGTGGGGGGCGAGGGCGCGGGCGAGGCGACCCTCCCTCAGTGACTCAAGGGCCTGGAGACGTCACGCAGGGCGTGGAAGCGCTTCAAAGGGGCGCGGGGAACTGCGCGACCAGCCGCCCACGGGCCCGCACCCGGCAATGGCGGGCCCCACGATGGCGCGCCCCCGCAAAAACGGGCCGCACCCCTCAAAGGCACGGCCCGTTTCCGGCTGCTGAAGCCGTCAGCGGACTTCCGTGATCTCCGGTCCGCGCTGCAACTGCCCCATACCGCCCGAGAACCGCGAGCCCTCCTCCTGCTGGATGCCCTCGGGGACCATCTGCGCGTCGTTGGGCAGCTTGAGGACGATCGGGTCTCGGGGCGCCATCGGGCCCTCGCCGCGGACCACGACGGTGTCCCGGAAGATCTGCTCCAGCAGACCCGCGGCCTGCGGCTGCACGGCGCCCTGGCCGGAGATCACACCGCGCAGGAACCAGCGCGGGCCGTCCACACCGACGAACCGTACGACCTGGAAGCCGCCGGTGCCGTCGGGCAGCTGCACCGGCACCTGGGCGCGCAGCTCCCAGCCGAGCGGGCCCTCGACCTCGTCGACGATGCCACCCTGCTGGGTGATACCGCTCCCGATCTCCTCGCGGACCTCACCCCAGATGCCCTCGCGCTTGGGCGCGGCGAACGCCTGGAGCTGAATGGCGCTGTCGCGCAGCACGACCGTCGCGGCGACGATCGCGTCACCGGCGACCTCGACCCGCAGCTCCATCCCTTCCACGCCCGGGACGAACATCCCGCCGAGGTCCACGCGGCCCTCGGCCGCATCGCGCACCTCTTCGCTGTCCCAGGGCCCGTCGGGCCGGGGCCCGGGCTCCAGCCGGACGCGCTCGCGCCCGCCCTCTTGCGCTTCCTCGTCCGCCTCGGTGTCGACGCTGTCGACGACCTGCTCGGCCTCGCCGGCCGCGTCCTCGGCGGCACCCTTCTTCTTGCGACGTCCGAACACGTCACTGTCCTTCCCGGTCGGATACAACCGAAGCGTATCGATTCCCACCCGTCGGACCGCCCATGGCGGCCTGACCGCATGTGCCGCTCCCGCCGCCCACCGCGGCATGGCCACCGGTGGACCCGAAGCCCCCCTCGGCCCGCGCCGAGCCGGGAAGTTCCACCACCTCCTGGAAGCGGACCCTCTCGACCTGCTGGACGACCAGTTGGGCAATCCGGTCGAAGCGCTCGAACCGCACGCTGTCGCGCGGGTCGAGATTCACCACGATCACCTTGATCTCCCCACGGTACCCGGCATCAACCGTCCCCGGGGCATTCACGAGGGCGACACCGCAGCGGGCGGCGAGGCCGGAACGCGGATGCACGAAGGCGGCGTACCCCTCGGGCAGGGCGATCGACACCCCCGTGGGAAGTACAGCCCGCTCGCCGGGCTTCAGCTCGCACGGCTCGGTGGTGCGCAGATCGGCTCCGGCGTCCCCGGGGTGCTCGTACGCCGGAAGCGGCACGTCCGGGTCGACTCGGCGGATGAGTACGTCGAGAGGGCTCACGGGTTCACCTCGAAGGCGCGGGTGCGCCGGATCTGGTCCGGGTCGCTCATGGCGGCCTGGATCTCCTCCTTGCGGCCGTGGTCGATGAAGTGGTCGACCTTGACCTCGATGAAGAGGGCGTCGGCGCGTACGGCGACGGGCCCGTCGGGGGCGCCGACGCGTCCGGTGGCGGTGGAGTAGATCTTCCGCCCGGCGACGGCGGTGACCTCGGCCTCCAAGTAGAGCGTGGTGCCCACCGGAACGGGCCGCACGAAGTCGGTCTCCAGCCGGCCGGTGACGGCGATGGTGCGCAGCAGCCAGTTCAGCGAGCCGAGGGTCTCGTCGAGGGCCGTGGTCAGCACTCCGCCGTGCGCGAGGCCCGGGGCGCCCTGGTGGGCGGGCTGGACGGTGAACTCGGCGGTCAGCGAGACACCCTCGCCGGCCCGGGCCTCCAGGTGCAGTCCGTGCGACTGCCCGGGGCCACAACCGAAACAGTGTTCGTAGTGGGCACCGAGGAGTTCTCCGGGCGCGGGTGCGTCGGGGTGCCGTACCGGTTTCACCGCGTCGGCGGGAGGCTGAAGACGTGCGGAACTACCACTCACAGCCGCAGACCTTACCCGCGCGTCGGCCGTATCAGGTTCCCGTGCCAAGCTTGGCCTCATGCAGCTCTCCGCCACCCCGTACGAAGAACGCCTCACCGCCCCCCGTTCGTGGTGGTTGATCAGCTTTCTCGTGGGTGTCTCGTTCGCCTTGATCCTGCTCCCCTTCGGCACCCTGCCGCTGCTCGGCGGCCTGGTCGGCGGTACGGCCGCGGCGGCGGTGGTCGCGAGCGCGTACGGCTCGCTGCGCATCCGTGTCGTGGGTGACTCACTGATCGCGGGCGAGGCGAAGATCCCGGTGTCGGCGCTGGGCGAGGCTGAGGTGCTGGACGCGGAGGAGGCCCGCGCCTGGCGGACGTACAAGGCCGACACGCGCGCGTTCCTGCTGCTGCGGGCCTACATCCCCACGGCGCTGCGGGTGGAGGTCACGGACCCGCAGGACCCGACGCCGTACCTGTATCTGTCGACGCGGGAGCCGGAGAGGCTGGCGGCAGCGATCGCGACGGCCCGCACGGCGAACTCCTAAGACTCTTCGGCCTCTTCGGGGAAGTCGCGCAGTTGCAACGGCTCTGCCGGCTTCTCCAGCGGCGGGAGCTCCTCCAGCTCGTCCCAGGGCACCTGAATCCTGCGCAGGTCGGTACGGATGCGGGCGGCGAGCCGCTTCGTGCTCCGGCGGTTCATGACGGCGCCGACCGCCGCGCCCACCATGAACGGCATGAGGTTGGGCAGGTCCCGGACCACGCGCTTCATGATCTGCTGGCGCAGTTCGCGCTTCATGTGGCCGCCGAGAGCCGTGTCGTACGTCGACGGCTTCATCACATCTATTCCGCGCTCCCCCGACCAGGAGGACAGATACGCGGTGCTGCGGCTCTTCAGGCTCCCCGGCGGTCGTACGCCGTAGACCTCGTGGAGTTCGGCGACGAGCTTCAGCTCGATCGCGGCAACCCCGGTGATCTCCGCGGCCAGCTCGGTCGGCATGGCCGGGGGCACCGGCAGCATCGCCGCCGCTCCGATCCCGGCTCCGATCGTCGATGTTCCGGCCGCCGCGCCCGCCACGAGCTTGTCGGCGAGTTCTTCGGGCCCGAGGCCCGGGAACTGCCTGCGCAAAGTCGCGAGGTCGCGTACGGGGACACGAGGGGCGATGTCGATGATCCGGTCCGCGAGGTAGGACAGGCCCGCGCGGGCCCGGCTACCGCCCCTGCGCACCCCTTCCCGGGCCATGTCCCGGGCTTTGTCACGCATCACCGCGGCCCGTCGCCGAGCGACGGGCGCGGGCTGCCTCACCGGCTCCGGGTGGTCGGCCCGGTCGGTCGCCGGTTCGAACGGGGCCACCGCTGCCGGTGAGCCCCGCCCTTCGTCACGCGCGCTGTGCGAGCCGTCGGACGGCCCTTCGTCCGCCTTTCCCAGGGAGAAGCGGCGCTTCCTTGGAGGGGTCGAGCCAGTCATGGCCGACCCGACCTCAGTCGCAGTCGCGGCAGATCGGCTGACCGTTCTTCTCACGGGCCAGCTGGCTGCGGTGGTGCACCAGGAAGCAGCTCATGCAGGTGAACTCGTCCTGCTGCTTCGGCAGCACCCGGACGGCCAGCTCCTCGTTCGAGAGGTCGGCGCCGGGCAGTTCGAGGCCTTCGGCGGCCTCGAACTCGTCGACGTCGACCGACGAGGTGGACTTGTCGTTCCTCCTGGCCTTCAGCTCTTCAAGACTGTCCGAGTCGACGTCGTCGTCGGTCTTGCGTGGAGTGTCGTAATCGGTTGCCATATCGCTCTCCCCCTCTGGGTGTCTGCGGTGTCTCCAGCGCACGTAACGCGTGAGAGGCCGGACTTGTGCCCGACCTGAGGCGGAGATTTTGCCTCACATCAAGGTCTGTTACTCAATCGACACCCAACCCGACCCCTCAAGAGTGATCGACTTGGATGGCGGTGAGGACCGTACACGGTTCGAATGTCGCACCTCAAAGGCGCCTCACCGTGTACTTCCCGTGATCAAGACCCCTGAAAACTAGGACTTTCCCGGCATTCTTGCATGTTTCGTGATCACGGAGAGTACATGGCTGAAAATCCGCCTTTGTGATCGATCACACAACAGGAAGCTCATTCGGCGGCTGAAAAATTCCGCCTGAAGCGAACATCCCTCGCGTGTGTCAGCCCCCGGTTCGTGGCGGCCCCGTCGAGAATCACAGCGGCAGCGTGACCCGCATCACCAGGCCGCCGCCCTCGTGGGGCTGCGCCACGATGTGGCCGCCGTGTGCGCGGGCCACCGACCGGGCGATGGACAGGCCGAGGCCGACACCCTTGTCGCTGCCCGTGCGCTCCGTGCGGAGCCGTCTGAAGGGCTCGAAGAGGTTGTCGATCTCGTACGCCGGCACCACCGGCCCGGTGTTCGTGACGGTCAGCACCGCCTGCCCGTGCCGGACCTCGGTGGTCACCTCGACCCAGCCGTCCTCGCCCACGTTGTACCGCACCGCGTTCTGCACCAGGTTCAGGGCGATCCGCTCCAGCAGCACGCCGTTGCCCTGCACCACGGCGGGCTTGCGCTCGCCGCAGATCTTCACGCCCTTGGCCTCGGCCTCGGCGTGCACCTGGTCGATGGCCTGGGTGGCCACCTCGGCCAGGTCGACCGGCTTGCGCTCGACGATCTGGTTGTCACTGCGGGCGAGCAGCAGCAGGCCCTCTACCAGTTGCTCGCTGCGTTCATTGGTGGCCAGCAGCGTCTTGCCGAGCTGCTGCAGCTCCACCGGGGCGTTCGGGTCCGACAAGTGTACTTCGAGAAGCGTTCTGTTGATCGCGAGCGGGGTGCGCAGCTCGTGGGAGGCGTTGCCGACGAAGCGCTGCTGGGCGGTGAAGGCGCGCTGCAGCCGCTCCAGCATGTCGTCGAAAGTGTCCGCCAGCTCCTTCAGCTCGTCGTCCGGGCCGTCCAGCTCGATCCGCCGGGACAGGTCGGAGCCGGCCACCTGACGGGCGGTGCGGGTGATCCGGCCGAGCGGGGACAGCACCCGGCCGGCCATCGCGTAGCCGAACGCGAAGGCGATCACGGCGAGACCCAGCAGGGCCAGCAGCGAACGGCTGAGCAGGTCGTCCAGGGCCGTCTGGCGCTGCTGGTCCACGCAGTGGGCGATCGCGTCGTTGAAGTCCGACAGTGGCAGGCTGGTCGTGTTGATCGCGGGGCAGTTGTCGCTGGAGACCCGTATCGACGTACCGCTGACGATCTTGAACAGGGGCTGGTTGCCCGTGCTGATGGCCTGCGCGGCGAGCAGGTAGATGATCGACAGCAGCAGGATGCCGGCGATCAGGAACATGCCGCCGTACAGCAGCGTGAGCCGTATCCGGATGGTGGGGCGCAGCCACGGGAACGGGGCCTGCGGCCTCCTGGGGTCCCAGGTGGGCTTCGGTGGCGCCTGCGGCGGCGCGGGTGTCGCGGCCATGGCGGATCAGATCCGGTAGCCGGAGCCGGGGACGGTCACGATCACCGGCGGCTCGCCGAGCTTGCGGCGCAGGGTCATCACCGTGACGCGCACGACGTTGGTGAACGGGTCCGTGTTCTCGTCCCAGGCCTTCTCCAGCAGCTGCTCCGCCGAGACGACCGCGCCCTCGCTGCGCATCAGCACCTCCAGCACCGCGAACTCCTTGGGCGCGAGCTGGATCTCCTTGCCCTCGCGGAAGACCTCGCGACGGTTGGGGTCGAGCTTGATCCCGGCGCGCTCCAGGACGGGCGGCAGGGGCACGCTCGTACGGCGGCCGAGGGCGCGCACGCGCGCGATCAGCTCGCTGAACGCGAAGGGCTTGGGCAGATAGTCGTCGGCGCCGATCTCCAGGCCCTCGACACGGTCGCTGACGTCGCCGGAGGCCGTGAGCATGAGCACGCGCGTGGGCATGCCCAGCTCGACGATCTTGCGGCAGACATCGTCGCCGTGCACGAGCGGGAGGTCGCGGTCGAGGACGACCACGTCATAGTCGTTGACGCCGATGCGCTCCAGGGCGGCCGCACCGTCGTACACGACGTCGACGGCCATGGCCTCCCGGCGCAGTCCGGTGGCCACCGCGTCGGCGAGCAGCTGCTCGTCCTCGACGACGAGTACGCGCACGTCGCTTGTCCTTCCTCATGTCCACCCGCGTAGCGCGCCGTGGACGCGTGCAGGCAGGGGCCTTCGTAGGGTGTGACCTCCATCCTGCCCTTTTTAGCCGTAAGTCGGCTGTAAGGCGGGTTGCGGGCCGCACGGATCCGCGTTCCGGGGCAGGAATACGAGATTTTCTCTTCCGGTTGAGGTTTCCGGGGGCGGGAGTGGGGGGAGGACGGTTTACACCCCGCGATCACGCTCTGCATGTGCCGCAGCACCATGCGGTACATCGCGATCCGCTTCGCCAGAGTGGGCGCGGGTGTCCGGCACCGTCGCCGCCCGGCAGGGCAGCGCTGGGCACCTGTGAGAGACGTGATCGCCCCTTTCCCAACCGGCACACCCCCGTGCCACCGACCCACGACCCAGGACGAGGGGGCGCAGCATGGACGCTTTCACCGCAGGACTTCTGCAGCGCATAAGGGCGACCGAGTCCGACCTGTCGCGGGCTCGTGACGAGGGTGACGACTTCCTTGTCGAAGTGGAGCAGGCAGAGCTCGACGACCTGCGACGCCTCGCCGCCGAACACGGTGTGGAGGTCGGCGCGTCACGCGTCTGATCGGCCCGAAAGCACAAGAGGGGACCCCGGCGAATCCAGCGCCGGGGTCCCTTTGCGCTCATCGGCCGGGGACGGTCGCGCTCAGTCGTGCCACGCTCCGAGGTCCTCCAGCAGCTCCTGCAGCGGCTCGAACACCCCTGGCGACCCAGCCACGGTCAGATCCCGCGACGGCCGCTCCCCGCGCCGCCCGCCGACCAGTGCACCCGCCTCCCGGGCGATCAGATCCCCGGCGGCGAAGTCCCACGCGTTGAGCCCCCGCTCGTAGTAGCCGTCGAGCCGGCCGCAGGCCACGTCGCACAGGTCGACCGCCGCCGACCCGCTGCGCCGGATGTCCCGCAGCAGGGGGATCAGCCTGCCCGCCACCTCGGCCTGATGGGCGCGCACCTCGGCCACATAGTTGAAGCCAGTGGAGACCAGCGCCTGGTCCAGCGGCGGCGCGGGACGGCAGGCGAGTGCCCGCTCGCCCTCCCACGCGCCCGTCGCCCACGCGCCGTCCCCGCGCACGGCGTGGTACGTCTCGCCGCGCATCGGAGCCGCAACGACCCCGGCGACGGTCTCGCCGTCCTGCTCGGCGGCGATGGACACCGCCCAGGTCGGCAGGCCGTACAGGTAGTTCACCGTGCCGTCGAGCGGGTCGATCACCCAGCGGATGCCGCTGGTGCCCGCGCTGGAGGCGCCCTCCTCGCCGAGGAAGCCGTCGTCGGGCCGCCGGCCGGAGATCAGGTCGGTGATCAGCTTCTCGGCCGCGATGTCCATCTCGGTGACGACGTCGATCGGGCTGGACTTGGTCCTCGCCACGGCCAGGTCGGCCGGGCGGCCGTCCCGCAACAGCTCTCCGGCCCGGCGTGCGGCCTCCTGGGCCAGTTCCAGCAGTTCCCGGTGCAGGGGGTCGGTCACGGGGCTCCTCATGTGTAGGGGCTGTCGGCGCCGGCGGCGGCCGGGTGGGAGGCGCGGGCCGGGCAGCAGCCGACCGGGCAGAGGTTGTGGGACGGGCCGAGGGCGCCCAGGGCGCAGGGGGTGACCTCCTGGCCGCGCTCCACGGCGGCGCGCTCGGTGATCAGCTCGCGGACGGCGGCGGCGAACCGCGGGTCGGCGCCGACCGTGGCCGAGCGGCGCAGGGGCAGGCCCAGTTCCTCGGCCTTGGCCTTGGCCTCGGTGTCGAGGTCGTACAGGACCTCCATGTGATCGGAGACGAAGCCGATGGGTGCCATGACGACGGCGGGGACGCCCTGGGTGTGCGCCGCCTCCAGGTGGTCGCAGATGTCCGGCTCCAGCCACGGGATGTGCGGGGCGCCGGAGCGGGACTGGTAGACCAGCCGCCAGGGGTGGTCGATCCCGGTGCGCTCGCGGACGGCGTCGGCGATCAGCTGGGCCACGTCCAGATGCTGCTCGACGTAGGCTCCGCCCTCCCCGTGGACCTCGACGGGGCCGGAGGTGTCGGCGGCGGAGGTCGGGATGGAGTGCGTGGTGAAGGCGATATGAGCGCCCGCGCGGACGTCCTCGGGGAGCTCTTCGAGGGAGCGCAGCACGCCGTCGATCATGGGCTCGACGAAGCCCGGGTGGTTGAAGTAGTGGCGGAGTTTGTCGATCTTCGGCAGCTCCAGGCCCTCCGTCTCCAGCGTCGCGAGCGCGTCCGCGAGGTTCTCGCGGTACTGACGGCAGCCCGAGTAGGAGGCGTAGGCGCTGGTGGCGAGCACGAGGATGCGGCGGCGGCCGTCGGCGACCATCTCGCGCAGGGTGTCCGTCAGATACGGCGCCCAGTTGCGGTTGCCCCAGTAGACGGGCAGGTCGAGGCCGTGCTCGGCGAAGTCCTTGCGCAAGGCGTCCAGCAGGGCGCGGTTCTGGTCGTTGATGGGGCTAACCCCACCGAACAGGAAGTAGTGCTGCCCGACTTCCTTCAGGCGTTCCTTCGGGATGCCGCGCCCGCGTGTGACGTTCTCCAGGAAGGGGACCACGTCGTCCGGGCCTTCGGGGCCGCCGAAGGAGAGCAGGAGCAGGGCGTCGTACGGGGTGGCATCGAGCGCGTCTGGCATGTCTCGATCCTGCCACCCGCCTCTGACAGCCGGGGAACAGCGGGGTGACGAGTCGGGTTCCAGTAGGTTTAGACCGGTTTTTACCCAGTCAATCCCCGGTCATTCCTCAGCCATTCCCTGGTCATCCGGGGTGCCATTAGGGTCCCCTAACTCGTAAGCTGTATCAGCCGCATTCGCGCCTTACCGAGCCGCCCCGGAGACCACGTGCCCAGCCCCTACAGAGCCCTGTTCGCCATGCCCGGCACCAAGGGCTTCTCCGCCGCGGGATTCGTCGGCCGGATGCCGCTGTCGATGATGGGCATCGGCGTGGTCACCATGATCTCCCAGCTGACCGGGCGGTACGGGCTCGCGGGCGCGCTGTCGGCCACCATCGCGCTGGCCGCCGCGGCGATCGGGCCCCAGATATCCCGGCTGGTGGACCAGCACGGGCAGCGCCGGGTGCTGCGTCCCGCGACCCTGGTGGCGCTCACCGCGGCGGCCGGGCTGCTGCTGGCCGCGCACTTCCGGTGGCCGGACTGGGTGCTGTTCGTGTGCGCGGCCGGGATCGGCTCGGTGCCTAGCCTGGGCGCGATGATCCGGGCCCGCTGGGCGGCGCTGTACCGGGGCACCGAGAAGCTGCACACCGCCTATTCGTTCGAGTCGGTCGTCGACGAGATCTGCTTCATCTTCGGCCCGATCATCTCCATCGGACTGTCCACGGTCTGGTTCCCGGAGGCCGGGCCGCTGCTCGCCGCCTGCTCCCTGGCCACCGGCGTCTTCTGGCTCACCGCCCAGCGCGCCACCGAGCCGGCGCCGCACCCGCGCGAGCACCACGGCGGTGGTACGGCACTGCGCTCGGCGGGGCTGCAGGTCCTGGTGGCCACCTTCATGGCGACCGGCGCGATCTTCGGGTCGGTGGACGTGGTCACCGTCGCCTTCGCCGACGAGCGCGGCCACAAGGGCGCGGCCAGCGTGGTCCTCGCGTTGTACGCGTCCGGTTCGTGTGTGGCCGGGGTGGTCTTCGGGCTGCTGAAGTTCGCCGGGGCACCGGAACGCCGCTGGCTGCTGGGCGTGGCAGCCATGGCCGTGAGTATGATCCCCCTCCTACTGGTCGGAAACTTGCCGCTTCTGGCCGTGGCGCTGTTCGTTGCGGGGCTGTCCATCGCACCGACGATGATCACGACGATGTCCCTCATCGAAGAGCACGTACCTCGCGCGAAGATCACCGAAGGCATGACCTGGGTGAGCACCGGCCTCGCGGTCGGGGTCGCGCTCGGCTCGTCCGTGGCCGGCTCGGTGATCGACGCAGCCGGCGCGCGGGCCGGGTACGGGGTTCCGGCCGTGTCCGGGGCCGCCGCGGTCGCGGTGGGTTTCCTCGGGTACCGCCGGCTGCGCAGGCCGGCCGCGGGTCGGGGAGGCACCGTTGAGCAGCACGGCGAACGGGAAGAACGGCACCTGGCGTAACTGGGGCGGGAACGTCACCGCCCGGCCCGCCCGGCAGGTCGCGCCGGCGTCGGTGGAGGAGCTGGCCGCGGCGGTGCGCCGGGCCGCCGAGGACGGCCTGAAGGTGAAGGCGGTCGGGACCGGCCACTCCTTCACGTCGATAGCGGCCACCGACGGTGTGTTGATCCGCCCTCAACTGTTGACCGGTATCCGCAACATTGACCGGGAAGCCATGACCGTCACGGTCGAGGCCGGCACCCCGCTCAAGAGACTCAATGCGGCTCTGGCCCGCGAGGGTCTGTCGCTGGCCAACATGGGCGACATCATGGAGCAGACCGTCTCCGGCGCCACCAGCACCGGCACGCACGGCACGGGCCGGGAGTCCGCCTCCATCGCCGCCCAGATCACAGGGCTCGAACTCGTCACGGCCGACGGTTCCGTGCTCACGTGCTCCGAGGAGGGGACCGCCGAAGAACGCGCCGTCTTCGCGGCCGCCCGAATAGGCCTCGGCGCCCTCGGCATCGTCACCGCGATCACCTTCGCCGTGGAGCCGCTGTTCCTGCTCACCGCGCGCGAGGAGCCGATGCCCTTCGAACGGGTCCTCGCCGAGTTCGATCAACTGTGGGCGGAGAACGAGCACTTCGAGTTCTACTGGTTCCCGCACACCGGCAACACCAACACCAAGCGGAACAACCGCAGCGCCGGTCCCGAGCAGCCCGTAGGGCAGCTGGCCGGCTGGTTCGAGGACGAATTCCTCTCCAACGGCGTCTTCCAGGTGGCCCAATGGGTCGGCCGCGCGGCCCCCGCCGCCATTCCCGCCATCGCCCAGATCTCCAGCAAGGCTCTCTCCGCGCGAACGTACACGGACATCCCGTACAAGGTCTTCACCTCGCCACGCCGGGTGCGCTTCGTGGAGATGGAGTACGCCGTCCCGCGCGCGGCCCTGGTGGAGACGCTGCGCGAGCTGAAGACCATGGTCGAGCGCTCGGGGCTGCGCGTCAGCTTCCCGGTCGAGGTGCGCACCGCCCCGGCCGACGACATCACGCTGTCCACCGCCTCCGGGCGGGACAGCGCCTACATCGCCGTCCATATGTTCCGGGGCACGCCGTACCAGGCCTACTTCACCGCGGCCGAGCGGATCTTCACGGCGCACGAGGGCCGGCCGCACTGGGGCAAGGTGCACACCCGGGACGCCGAGTACTTCGCACGTGTGTACCCGCGCTTCGGCGAGTTCACTGCGCTGAGGGACCGCCTTGATCCGGAACGGCTGTTCCAGAACGACTACTTGCGGAGGGTTCTGGGGGCGTAGGCGTCGCGGCGGACCCGCTGGGCGTGGGGGTCGGGGAAGACGGGCTCGGGCCGTCGCCCGGCTCCCCGCTCGGGGAGTTCCCGGGCGTCGGGGTCGCGCTATGGGTCGTACCACCGCCTGGGTCGGGCGCGTGCCGGCGGGACGGCGTCTCCGAAGGGCGCGGTGACCCGTCGGACTCGGAAGGGGATTCGGTTGTGGAGGCGGACGAGCCCCGGAAGGTGACGGCGTCGCTGACCGTCGTGCCCGTACCGCCGCTGAAGCTGCTGCCGGACACCAGCTCGTACGTCGTGATCCCGGCCATCGTCACCCCGAACACAAGGGCGGCCGCGACCGCCGGCCGGCGCCAGCTCTTCACACGCGCGCGGTAGACGGTGCCCTCGGTGAACTCGCCCGGCGCCGACGGCACTTGTGCCCGGGTGCGGGACCGGCCGCTGCCGTCCGGCACGTGTTCGCCGGGGCGGCCCACGACCGTCGCCTCCCTCAGCTGCTCCCCGGTCCGCTTGAAGAAGTGCTGGAACAGCGTGCCCCCGCAGGTGGCGACGATGCTGACGACTCCCGCGCCGAGGATCGTGCCGTACACCCCGAAGTACGACGCCAGTTTGGCCGCCACGACCGCCGCCAGGGCACTGCCCGCGACCTGGGGGACGCTCAGGTCGATCCGTTGGCGACCCGTATCGGGCGTTTCACGCATACCCGGAACTACCCTTCCTTTCCCTTGCTTGATCGACATTGGCCAACCGACTGCACGAGATAGGGACGTACGGTCGAAACCATTAGTTCCGTTTCTGGGGATTGCGTGAACTTCGCCACGTTCATGATCCGCAAAACCGGTTGCCAGGGGCCAAGTCGCCACCCTTACGAGAAGTTGGGCGGCGCGCCCATCCACGCACATGGTCCAAATGGAGTACTGTTGCGAGCCCTGGGTCCGGTCTCCCACCAGGGTGTCCGCGGCCTTGCAGGACCGCCGGGAGGGGGGCTGGTTGCACAGGGTGACAGATGTGGTCACTTTGCGTTGCGAACAGGTAACCGTGCCATAACGGCGGCCCAGGGCCAGTGCCCGACACGCCGGGCAACTCGGCAAGGTTGTGGCAGGCTGCACCCGGGCAGGCCACACTCGACTAGCGGAAGCAGCGACGCACGTGACGTCGGCAGGCACCACCCGGGAGGTCCCCATGCCCGAACTGCGTGTCGTGGCCGTCTCGAATGACGGCACACGGCTGGTGCTGAAGGCTGCCGACTCAACGGAGTACACGCTTCCGATCGACGAACGGCTGCGCGCAGCCGTGCGCGGCGACCGGCCGCGCCTCGGCCAGATCGAGATCGAGGTCGAGAGCCATCTGCGCCCGCGTGACATCCAGGCGCGTATACGCGCCGGTGCCACCGCGGAAGAGGTCGCCCAGCTCGCCGGCATCCCCGTCGACCGGGTACGGCGCTTCGAGGGCCCGGTGCTGGCCGAGCGCGCCTTCATGGCCGAGCGCGCCCGCAAGACCCCGGTCCGCCGTCCCGGCGAGAACTCCGGCCCGCTGCTCGGCGAGGCCGTCCAGGAGCGGCTGCTGGTGCGCGGCGTCGAGAAGGACTCCGTGCAGTGGGACTCCTGGCGCCGCGACGACGGCACCTGGGAGGTCCTCCTCGTCTACCGGGTCGCGGGCGAACCGCACTCGGCGAGCTGGACGTACGACCCGCCCCGGCGACTGGTACAGGCCGTGGACGAGGAGGCGCGCTCGCTCATCGGCGAGTCCGACGACCTCGCCGTGCCCGAGCCGAGCTTCCCGTTCGTCCCGCGCATCGCCCGCCTCCCGCGCGAGCGTTCGATGGACCGCGCGCTCGAGCGGAGCGAGCGGGAGCGGCCGAGCCTGCCCGCGCAGCCGTCCGAGCCCGCCGAGGAGAGCACGGGCGAACGCGACTCGCTGACCAGCCTGCTGGAGGCCGTCCCTAGCTTCCGGGGCGACCTGGTGGTGCCGGAGCGCCCGTCGGAGACGCCGGAGGAGCCCGCCGAGGAACCGGCCGCCGAGGAACCGCCGGCTCCTGCCGCCTCGGCCGGTTCGGCCTACGCGGACGTCCTCATGCCGCGCTCGGTGGGCAGCCACCGCGACCGGCTCATCGGCGCGACCGACCGGCAGGCCGAGGCCGACGGCGTCCGCCCTGGCCGCCGCGCCGCCGTGCCGAGCTGGGACGAGATCGTGTTCGGCACACGCCGTAAGAAACAGGAGTAACGGGCCGTACGGAAACGGAGAATTGGGGGCACGCGTGCGTGCCCCCAATTTCGGCTGCACGCGTGCGTGCCCCGTCTCCCGCTGCCGCTACTGCGGATCCGCGCCCACGGCCACCGGCCGGGACGGGTCCGAGGACCACTCGGACCAGGAACCGACGTACAGCTCCGCCGGAATACCGGCCACCGCGAGCGCGAGGACCTCGTGGGCGCCGGAGACGCCCGATCCGCAGTACACGCCGACCTCGGTGTCCGCGGACGCGCCCAGGGCCTTGAACCGGTCGCTCAGCTCCGCCGCGGGCAGGAAGCGGCCGTCGGGGCCCACGTTCTCCGTCGTCGGCGCCGATACCGCACCCGGGATGTGCCCGCCGACCCGGTCGATCGGCTCCACCTCGCCGCGGTACCGCTCCCCCGCGCGCGCGTCCAGCAGCACGCCCGTGCGGGCCAGGGCGGCGGCCGCGTCCGCGTCGAGCAGCCCGGTGGCGGCCGGCTGCGGCCGGAAGTCGCCCTGGGCCGGTTCCGGTTCCCGCGTGGACAGTTCGCCCTGCCAGGACGGCAAGCCGCCGTCGAGGACCCGCACGTCCGGGTGACCCGTCCAGCGCAGCAGCCACCAGGCACGCGCGGCCGCCCAGCCCTGGCCACCGTCGTAGACGACGACCGGGCAGCCGGCCGACACACCCGCACGGCGCATCGCCGCGCCGAACTCCGCGAGGTCCGGCAGCGGATGCCGGCCGTGCTCCCCGGGCTCCCCGGCCAGTTCTCCGTCCAGGTCGACGAAGACCGCGCCGGGGATGTGCCCGGCCGCGTACTCGGCCCGCCCGTCGAAGGCCGGCGCGCCCGCCGCCTTGGCCATGCTCAGCTGCCAGCGCACGTCCAGCAGCACCGGCGGGCGCTCCTCAGTCAACTCATGCGCGAGTCCGGTTGCGGTGATGATGGCTCTCATGGGGTCCATCCATACGCCAGGGGTGGCCGCGGCGTCCAGGTCCGGCTACTCTGCTCGGCCGGACAGGCTCGATCACGAGGCGTACGGGATCGAGCACGTGCTGTACAGCCGGCGGACACCCGTCGGCCATCGTCAGGAAGCGGCGACAAGCGACAGATCGGGCATCCTCCCGGGGGCAGGTCCGGGCGGCGGCGCGGAATCGCACGCGGCGCCGTGGAGGATGCGGGGACCGGCACGGGCGCGCCCGCCGCCGGCGTGCACACCCCTTCCGGGAAGCGGAAGCGACACGGCCACCGCGAGGGGCCGGGGAGAGAGTGATCGATGACGGAGGCACGGGAGCCGGCCGGTCCGCACGCGCGGCGCGCGCCCGGCACGCCCTGCTGGGTGAGCCTGATGGCGCACGGGCTGGCCGCCACCGAGGAGTTCTACGGTGAGCTGTTCGGCTGGGAGTTCCGGCCGGGCCCGCAGCAGCTCGGCCCGTATGTGCGGGCGCTGCTCGACGGGCACGAGGTGGCGGGCATGGGCCAGCTGCCGCCGGACCGCCGGCTGCCGATCGCCTGGACGCCCTACCTCGCCTCGGACGACGTGGACCAGACGGCCGAGGCGGTACGGCTGTGTGGCGGAACGGTGGCGGTGGGCCCGCTGGATGCCGCCGAAGCGGGGCGGATCGCCATCGCCGCGGACCCCTCCGGGGCGGTGTTCGGCATCTGGCAGGGCTCCGCACACCTCGGCACCGCGATCCACGGTGTGCCCGGGACGCCGGCCTGGAACGAGCTGGTGACCTTCGAGACCGAGAGCGTCTCCAAGTTCTACGCGACGGTGTTCGGCTACGAACGGGAGCCGGTGGTGTCCGCCGACTTCGACTACGTGACCCTGTACCTCGCCGGCCGTCCGGTGGCCGGACTGCACGGCGTGGGCCATGGCCTGCCCCGCGACCGTGGACCGCACTGGCAGACGTACTTCGAGGTCGCCGACGCCGACGCGACGGTGCGGCAGGTCGCGGACCTCGGCGGCCAGGTCGTACGGCAGCCGCACGACAGCCCGCACGGCCGGGTGGCGACGGTGGCGGACCCGGAGGGCGCGGAGTTCTCCGTGATCCAGAACCCGCGCTGAGCCGGCGGGGCCGCTCGGGGCGGGTTCAGCCGGACGAGACCGGCAGGACGTCCGGGGAGAGGGCCGCCGCGCGGGCCGACGCGGCGGTCATCCGGCGCCGGTGATGGCGGCGGCACAGCACCTCGTAGCCGACCTCGCCCGCCGCGTGGTCCACATCGCCGACGACCACCTGGGCGCCCTCGACCACCATCTGGCCGCCCACCGTGCGGGCGTTGTGCGTGGCGCGGGCGCCGCACCAGCACAGCGCCTCCACCTGGAGCACCTCGATGCGGTCGGCCAGCTCCACCAGCCGCTGCGAGCCGGGGAAGAGCTTGGAGCGGAAGTCGGTGGTGATCCCGAAGGCGTACACGTCCAGGCCGAGATCGTCCACCACGCGAGCGAGCTGGTCGATCTGCCCGGGCGCGAGGAACTGCGCCTCGTCCGCGATCACGTAGTCGGCCCGGCGGCCCTGGGAGAGGTGGTCCACCAGACAGGCGTACAGGTCCTGGTCGTCCGCCACCTCCACCGCGTCGGTGACCAGGCCGAGCCGGGAGGACAGCTTGCCCTCGCCCGCGCGGTCGTTCCGGGTGAAGATCATGCCGACGAGGCCGCGCGCGGAGCGGTTGTGCTCGATCTGCAGAGCCAGCGTCGACTTCCCGCAGTCCATCGTTCCGCAGAAGAACACCAGCTCGGGCATGAGGAGTTCGAGCACCTTTCGGTGGGAGTGGTCATGGCAGGGAGCGTCAGGAGCGTACTTCGAGCAGTGGGACCAGCTGCTCGGCGGGCGTCATCGAACCGTGGTTGCCGACCAGCGCCGACTCCTTCGGCTCCCGCTCGGTGGCGATGATCAGGACGTCGTCGTGGGCGGCCGCGATCACGTCCCCAAGCCGGGCGTACACCCGCTCGTCGATGTGCGGCCCGAACCAGCCCGCCGCGATCGCCTCGTCCCGCGAGGCCACCCAGAACTGCTCGCCGAGCACCTCGCGCCAGCAGGTGAGCACGTCGTTCTCGGCGCCCGGCACCGCGTACACGTGCCGGGCCCGGCCCTCGCCGCCCAGCAGGGCGACCCCGGCGCGCAGCTCCCAGTCCGTGTCGAAGTCGAAGCGGTGCTCGTCGTCGAACGGGACGTCGACCATGCCGTGGTCGGCGGTGACGTAGAGCGCGCTGCGCGGCGGCAGTTGCTCGGCGAGGCGCTGGGCGAGCCGGTCGACGTACATCAGCTGGCCGCGCCAGGTGTCGGAGGCGACGCCGTAGCGGTGTCCGGCGCCGTCCAGCTCGGAGTAGTACGTGTAGACCAGCGAGCGGTCCCCGGCGGCCAGTTGCCCGGCCGCCAGGTCCATGCGCTCCTCACCGCTGAGCCGGCCGTGGAAGCCGCCGCCGCTGAGCGCGATCTGGGTGAGCGGAGTGTGCTCGAAGGCGGGCGAGGTCACCTGTGCGGTGTGCACTCCTGCCTCGTGGGCCAGCTGGAAGACCGTGGGATACGGCTGCCAGGCCCGCGGATCGGTGTACGGCTGCCAGCGGAGCTGGTTCATCAGCGCGCCGGTGGCCGGGTCGCGCACGGTGTAGCCGGGCAGGCCGTGCGCGCCGGGCGGCAGGCCGGTGCCGACGGAGGCGAGGGAGGTCGCGGTGGTCGCCGGGTAGCCGGCGGTGAGGGGGCGGCCGGTGCCGCCGCGCGAGCTGCCGAGCAGCGAGGCCAGGAAGGGAGCCTCGTCGGCGTGGGCCCGCAGCTGCTCCCAGCCGAGCCCGTCGATCAGGAAGACACAGACCCGGTCGGCCGCGGTCAGTTCCGGAATGGTGGCGGTCATACCGGCCACACCCAGGCCGGCGGCCAGGGTGGGCAGCAGGTCGGCGAGGGAGCCGGTGCCGTACTCGGGCAGCGGCGCGGTGTCCAGGGCGAGCGGTTCCGGGTGGTCCCAGGCGGAGAGCTGCGACATCAGCGGGTGAGGTCCGCGGTCGCCTCCGAGATGGCCTGTGCGAAGTCGAGCGCCTGGCGCACCGTCTCCGGGCCGTCCCCGGCCTCGCTGACGCGCAGGCTGAGGTCGTCCGCCGTGGAGTTGCCCGTGTATCCGTGGTCGGCGTCGCAGTTGGGGTCGCCGCAGGCGGCGGGCTCCAGGTCGATGCGGCTGACCGCGCCCCAGCCGATGGTCAGCACGACCTCGCGGGGCAGCGTGCCCGGCTTGTACTGCTCGGGGTTCGCGACCACACGGCTGACCACGACCGAGGAGATCCGGCCGAGCTTCACGGACTCGGTGGAGGTGGTGGCGTACGGCGTCGGGGAGGTCGTGTCGGCGGCCTGCTCGTCGGTGTGGCTGACGATGAAGCGGTTGCCGGTGAGGACCAGCACGGTCACATGCCGGCGGACCTCGTTCTGGTCGAACGTCGTCTCCTGGTGGACCAGGTACGACCGGATGGGCTCGCCGCCCACAGCGGCCTCCACCGCCTCGGCCACGAGGGCCGGGTAGTAGCCGCTGCGCTCGATCGCCGCGCGCAGCCCCTGGGTCGTCGTACCTGTCTTGGCCATGGCGTCCATCCTAATCCGTGGGCAAGGGGGGTCCAGGCCAGTCGCGGGGACCGGCGGCGGCCTCCGCAGGCGCGCACGGACGCCTCTGGACAAGTCCCGGCACGATGTCCAGCGCCTCCGCGGCGATCAGACAGGAGGCGGGCGCGGAGCCGCCGGCGGCCGCCTCGAACGCGACCACGACGGGCGGTGTTTCGCCGAACACCCGCCGCAGCCGGGCCGTCTCCTCGGGGATGGGTTCGCGGAAGACGGGGTCCTGGGAGGCGGCGGGGCACGAGACGAAGCCGGGACCGGTGAAGATGATCTCCCGGCCGTGGCGATGCATGAGGTGGTACCCGGCAGCCGGCCGCGGCTGCCCGCCGTCCCAGATGATCAGCTCCCAGTCCCACCATCTGCCCCGGGGCAGCCGCCGCCCGGCGATCTCCATGCGGTCCCCCTCCCCCGGTCGGCAGGCCCCGGTCAGTACGCCGGCATCGTGCGCGGACCCAGGTCGTCACGGGCGGGCGGCGGCGCGAGCCGTACCGTGGCGCCGAGGACGCTCACGCCGCGCCCGGCGACGACGACCGGCTCCAGGGTGACGGCGACCACCTCCGGGTGATCGTCGACCAGCCGGGACACCCGCAGCAGGAGCTCCTCCAGCGCCGGGGTGTCCACGGGGGTGGAGCCGCGCCAGCCGAACAGCAGCGGTGCCGTGCGGATCGACCGCACCAGCGAGGTCGCCTCGCGGTCGGTGACCGGGACCAGCCGGTGCGCCATGTCTCCGAGCAGCTGCGAGGCGGCCCCGGCGAGCCCGAAGGACAGCACGGCCCCGGCGGCGGGGTCGATCACCGCGCGTACGACCGTGTCGACCCCCCTGGGCGCCATCCCCTGCACCACCGGCCGCAGCTCCTGCGGCGGCCCGAACAGCTCGGTCAACTCGGCGTACGCCCGGCGCAGTTGCTCCTCGTCCGCGAGGTCCAGGCGTACGCCGCCGAGGTCGGCGCGGTGCCTGAGGTGCGGGGCGGTGGCCTTGAGGGCCACCGGGTAGCCGAGGGCGCGGGCGGCTTCGGCGGCGGCGTCGGGGGTGGGAGCGGGGAGCGCGCGTCGCACCGGGATGCCGTACTCGCCGAGCAGCTCGCAGGTCTCCGCGTCGGAGATGGTGAGCCCTTCCCCGCGCGCGAGCAGCTCACCGATCAGCCGCGCGGCTCCCTTCTCGTCGATGTCGTCGTACTCGGGCACCTTCCCCGGATCCGTCGCCTCCCGCCGCCACTGCCCGTAGTTGACCGCTTCGGCCAGTGCCCGGACGGCACGCTCGGCGGCGGGGTAGGCGGGGATGAGCCGGGGTTCGCCCTGAGGGGATTCCGAGCCGGGTTTGTCTGGTGCCGCCACCGCGGCGGGCCATCGTTCCGCACGGCGGAACTCAGTGCCGGGTGCCTTCTCAACGGCCTGTGGTGCCGTACTGGCCGCAGCCGACAACGCCTCCGCGAGCCCCCCGAGCTCGACATGCACCACCAGCACCGGCTTACCGGGAACTGCGGCCGCCGCCGATCTGAGCGCCTCCGCCAGCTCCGCGTCCCCCGGCGACGCTTCCCCGATGGCAGGGATCGCCGTCACCACGACGGAGTCGTACGTGTCGTCGGCCAAGGCCCGCGCCAGCGCCCCGTGGAAGTCCTCCGCCGTCGCCCCGGTCGTCAGATCCAGCGGCCGCGCCGGCCGCAACCCCTCCGCCAGGCACCGGTCGTACGTCAGCACGCCCAGCGACTCGGAGTTGCCGAGGATCGCCACCCTCGGCCCGGCGGGCAACGGCTGCCGGGCGAGCAGCAGCCCCGCGTCGACCAGCTCGGTGATCGTGTCGACCCGGATCACCCCGGCCTGCCGCAGCAGCGCGGAGACGGTGGCGTGCGGCAGCCGGGTCGCCCGTACCGCGTGTCCCTGCGGCGCGGAACCGACGCCCTGCACCACGACCAGCGGTTTCGCCGCCGCCGTCCGCCGGGCGAGGCGGGTGAACTTGCGTGGATTGCCGATGGATTCCAGGTACATGAGGACGACGTCGGTCTCGGGGTCGTCGTACCAGTACTGGAGGACGTCGTTGCCGGAGACGTCCGCACGGTTGCCGGCGGACACGAAGCTCGACAGGCCGGTGACCCCGGTGACCCCTCCCCCGCGCCGGTGCAGCCGGGACAGCAGAGCGATGGCGATGGCGCCGGACTGGGCGAACATCCCGATCCGGCCGGGGCGGGGCATCTCGGGGGCCAGGGAGGCGTTCAGCCGGACGCCCGCTGCGGTGTTGATGATCCCGAAGGCGTTCGGGCCGATGATCCGCATGCCGTACGCGCGCGCCTGCCGCACGAGCGCCCGCTGCCTCTCACGCCCCTCGGGCCCGCTCTCGGCGTATCCGGCGGAGAGCACGACGAGTCCCTGCACCCCGTGTTCTCCGCACTCGGCGACCACACCGGGCACGTACTCGGCCGGTACGGCTACGACGGCGAGGTCGACGGGGTCCTCGATGTCCCGCACGGACCGGTAGGCCGGCACCCCGTCGACCTCCTTGAGGGGCTCGGGGAAGGCCTTGTTCACGGCGTGCAGCCGGCCGCCGTAGCCGGCGTCGCGGATGTTGCCGAGGACGCTGCGGCCGACCCCGCCGGGGGCGCGGCCGACGCCGACGACCGCCACGGAGCCGGGCGCGAGCAGCCGTCGTACCGAGCGGGCCTCGGCGCGCTGTTCCCGCGCGCGCTGCACGGCGAGGGAGCGGTCGGTGGGTTCGAGGTCGAACTCCAACCGGACCACGCCGTCCTCGAAGCTGCGCTGCTGGGTGTAGCCGGCGTCCGTGAACACCTTGATCATCTTGGTGTTGGCGGGCAGCACCTCGGCGGCGAAGCGGCGGATACCACGCTCGCGGGCGACGGCCGCGATGTGTTCCAGCAGGGCGGAGGCGACCCCGCGGCCCTGGTGCGCGTCCTGCACCAGGAAGGCGACCTCGGCCTCGGCGGCCGGCGCGGAGGCGGGCATGCCGTCGGCGCCGATGCGGTCATAGCGTACGGTGGCGATGAACTCGCCGCCGATGGTGGCCGCGAGTCCCACCCGGTCCACAAAGTCGTGGTGCGTGAAGCGGTGGACGTCCTTGGCGGACAGGCGTGGGTACGGCGCGAAGAAGCGGTAGTACTTCGACTCGTCCGAGACCTGCTCGTAGAAGCTGACCAGGCGGTCGGCGTCATCAGCGGTGATGGGCCGGATGCGCGCGGTACCTCCGTCGCGCAGCACTACGTCCGCCTCCCAGTGGGCGGGGTACTCGTGCCGGTCGTGCCGGTCCGCCGGGGTCTGCATGGGGCCCAGAGTACGGCTCGCGTCCGACAACGGCGCGGGGCAGTCTGTGGAGGACGGAAGTCGGATCGAGGCCGCGGTCCGACGACACTCCGGGACAGGACGAAGGTCCGATCCGGGCAGGCTTCACGATATGGGAAACTGGTCTAGACAACCCTGAAGACTGAAGGGCAGCAACACATGGCTGAGCGCCGCGTCAACGTCGGCTGGGCCGAGGGCCTCCACGCCCGTCCCGCCTCCATCTTCGTCCGAGCCGCCACGGCCGCAGGCGTCCCGGTGACGATCGCCAAGGCCGACGGGAACCCCGTCAACGCGGCCTCCATGCTGGCCGTCCTGAGCCTCGGTGCCCAGGGTGGCGAGGAGATCGTCCTCGCCTCCGACGCCGAGGGCGCGGACATCGCCCTGGACCGTCTGGCGAAGCTGGTCGCCGAAGGCCTCGAGGAACTGCCCGAGACGGTCTGAGCCCCGGCGCACAGATATTCCGGAACCGCGTCGCCCTTTTCGGGCGGCGCGATTCCGGCTTTTCCGGGCCCACTGCACGCACACCGGAATCAGGGCAACGTGAAATACACGGCGCCGAATAACTCCACTTCTTTGTATACGGCGCCCGTGTTAATGCCGAAGGCCCGACATGTTTACGGCGTGTTGCGAAGTCCTCACACGCTCGCCGGCCCCGGGAAATCGCAGCCGGTGCGCGCCCGTCGCGCGCTCGGTGTGCAGCGCCGTGACCGCCCGCGCGCGCTCGCCGTCGCCGCGCGCCACCGCGTCGACGATGGCGCCGTGCTCCGCCCAGGACTCCACCGGGCTCGGCGACGCCTCCACCGTGTACATCCAGGCGATCTTGTGGCGCAGCTGGCTGAGCATCGCGGTCAGTGAGGGGCTGCAGGAGGCCTGGGCGAGCGTCTCGTGGAACCAGCCGCCGAGTGAGCGCAGATCCTCGCTGTGCCCCCGCCTGGCCCGCTCCTGGCCCAGCCTGACCAGGCCACGCAGCACCTTCAGATGGGCCTCGGTGCGCCGCTGTGCGGCCCGGGCGGCCCCGAGCGGCTCCAGGAGCATGCGCATGTCGAGCAGATCGGCGGCCTCCTGCTCGGTCGGCTCGGCCACGCACGCGCCCGCGTGCCGGCGGGTCACCACGAAGCCCTCGGCCTCCAGGGTGCGCAGGGCCTCACGGACGGGGACGCGCGAGACGCCGTAGCGGCGGGCCAGGACTTCCTCGGTGAGGCGGCCGCCGCGCGCGTGGACACCGGCGACGATGTCGTCCCGGATCGCCGTGCACACCGAGTGCGCCGGAATACGCATGACCGACCTCCGCCTTAATCCCCGTGAAACGTCGACGATGGACGCGTGTTCCGTGACTCTATTCCAATGCGCCGGAATTTCCGACGGCGGGTCGGATTCCATGGATATTTTTTGGTCAGCGAGTACGGTCTGCACCGCGCAAAACGGCGAAAGCCCCGGCTCGGTGAGCCGGGGCGGCGGATACCGCGTGCGCGGAGGGTCAGACGTTCACGCCGTGCTTGCGGAGGTAGGCGACGGGGTCGACGTCCGAGCCGTAGTCGGGGGTCGTACGGGCCTCGAAGTGGAGGTGCGGGCCGGTGACGTTGCCGGTCGCGCCGGACAGGGCGATCTGCTGGCCCGGGGTGACCCGCTGGCCTACCGAGACGCCGATGGACGACAGATGGCCGTACTGGGTGTACATGCCGTCGGCCATCCGGATCACGATCTGGTTGCCGTATGCCCCTCCCCAGCCGGTGGAGACGACGGTGCCGGAGCCGACCGCGTGGACGGGCGTGCCGGCGGCCGCGTGGAAGTCGATGCCGGTGTGCGAGCCGGAGGACCACAGGGAGCTGCTGGCCTTGTAGCCCGTGGAGACATAGGAGTCGGCTATCGGGGCGACGAACGCGTTCAGCCGCGCGCGCTCGGCCTCGCGGGCGGCGCGGGCCTGGGCTTCGCGCTCCTGCCTGGCCTTCTCCGCCGCCGCCTTGGCCGCGGCCGCCTCGGCAGCCTTCCCCTCGGCGGCCTGCTTCTGGGCGGTGGCCTGCGCGTCGATGTGCTCGGCGATGTCGTCGCCGACGGTGATCACCGGGGTGAGGCCGGTCTGCTCGACGGAGTTCTGGGCGGCGGACGCCGGGGCGGCCGCGAGGGTGCCGATGACACCGGTGGTCGTGAGGGCCGCGATGCCGGCCGCCTGAGCGGTGGTGCGCTTGACCCGGCCGGGCTTGCGGTGCTTCCCGGTGGCGCATATGAACGCCATGAAGTGGCTGGTCCTTTCCTTCCCTCTCGCCTACCGGGTTAGCTGACGGGTTCGGAGCAGGAAGGTCTCCTACGGGCCCCCTCGCTGCCGCGCGGGCGCCCGATTCACCCCAGGGACGGTGGGTCCCCGGCTCCCCTGGCTCGCGCCGTACGGGGACTCGGCGATGGCTGTCCGGTGCCGCGGGTGCGGCGCACTGCCTGACGAACAGCCCGGCCGACGCTACGGAAGCCCGCTTTCCAACCCCAAACGGATCCGGGCTTTTGTAGCGCATCCCACAGGGCAGACAGGCAACCTCCGGAGCAAATCGGGCATCTGGGGAAGGGAGTGGAACAGCAGGGGCCCTGACGACCCGTAGGTCGTCAGGGCCCTCACACGCGCGTGCCCTTACTCGGCCGCCACCACGGTCACTTCGCCGATGCCGAGCGCCTCCACCGGCGCCTTGATCTGGGCGGCGTCACCGACGAGGACGGTCACCAGCCGGTCCACCGGGAAGGCGTTGACGACGGCCGCCGTGGCCTCCACCGTGCCCGTCACCGCCAGCTGCTGATAGAGCGTCGCCTGGAAGTCGTCGGGCAGGTGCTGCTCGACCTGGTCGGCCAGCGTGCCCGCTACGGCCGCAGCGGTCTCGTACTTCAGCGGCGCCACCCCGACGAGGTTCTGCACGGCCACGTCCCGCTCGGCGTCGGTCAGGCCGTCTGCGGCGAGGGTGCGCAGCACCTTCCACAGGTCGTCCAGCGCCGGGCCGGTATTGGGGGTGTCCACCGAGCCGCTGATGGCGAGCATCGAGGCGCCGGTGCTGTCCGGGGCGGAGCGGAGGACCTGCCCGAACGCGCGCACACCGTAGGTGTAGCCCTTCTCCTCGCGCAGGACGCGGTCCAGGCGGGAGGTGAGGGTGCCGCCGAGGCAGTAGGTGCCGAGCACCTGCGCGGGCCACACGCGGTCGTGCCGGTCGGGGCCGACGCGGCCGATCAGCAGCTGCGTCTGGACCGCGCCGGGGCGGTCCACGATGACCACACGGCCGGTGTCGTCGGCGGTCACCGGCGGCACGGGCCGCGGCTCGCCCTGGGTGCCGCTCCAGGCGCCCAGGGTGTCGCCGAGCAAGGCGTCCAGGTCGATCCCGGTGAAGTCGCCGACCACGACCGCGGTGCCCGTGGCGGGGCGTACATGCCGGTCGTAGAAGGCGCGTACGGCGGAGGCGTCGATCTTCTCGACCGTGTCCTCGGTGCCCTGGCGCGGGCGGGACATCCGCGAGGTCGCCGGGAAGAGCTCCTTGGAGAGTTCCTTGGCGGCGCGGCGGGAGGGGTTGGCCAGCTCGTGCGGGATCTCGTCCAGACGGTTGCGGACCAGCCGCTCGACCTCGCTCTCGGCGAACGCGGGCGCGCGCAGGGCGTCGGCGAGCAGGCCGAGGCCCTTGGCCAGGCGGGAGGCCGGAACCTCCAGGCTGAGCCGGACGCCGGGGTGGTCGGCGTGCGAGTCCAGCGTGGCGCCCGCGCGCTCCAGCTCGGCGGCGAACTCCTCGGCGGAGTGCTTGTCGGTGCCCTCGGAGAAGGCCCGCGCCATGATCGTGGCGACGCCGTCCAGGCCGGCCGGCTCGGCGTCCAGGGGCGCGTCCAGCAGCACCTCGACGGCGACGACCTGCTGGCCGGGGCGGTGGCAGCGCAGCACCGTCAGGCCGTTGTCGAGCGCGGTGCGCTCGGGGGCCGGGAACGCCCACGGCTTGGCCGCGCCGGGCTGCGGCTGGGGGTGGAAGTCCATGGTGGCGAGCTCGGTCACTTGGCCGTCTCCTCGTTCTCGTTTCCGGCCTCTACGGTCGCTTCCTGCTCCGGGTCCTCACCGCGCCCCGCTTCCTCGGTGTGCTCGGCGGACTCGGCGGACAGCGGCTCGTAGACGAGGACCGCGCGGTTGTCGGGACGCAGGCGGGCCTTGGCGACCTCCTGGACCTCCTCGGGGGTGACCTCCAGGACACGCTTGACGGCGGTCAGGGCGAGCTGCGGGTCGCCGAACAGGACGGCGAACCGGCACAGTTCGTCGGCGCGGCCGGCGACCGTGCCGAGCCGGTCCAGCCACTCGCGCTCCAACTGGGCCTGGGCGCGCTCCATTTCCTCGGGCGTGGGGCCCTCCTCGGCGAACCGGGCCAGCTCCTCGTCGATGGCGGACTCGATGACCGGCACCTCGACGTCCCCGGAGGTCTTCACGTCCAGCCAGCCCATCGAGGGCGCGCCGGCCAGGCGCAGCAAGCCGAAGCCGGCCGCGACGGCCGTACGGTCGCGGCGCACCAGCCGGTTGTACAGCCGGGAGGACTCGCCGCCGCCGAGGACCGTCAGGGCCAGGTCGGCCGCGTCGCACGCGCGCGTGCCGTCCTGCGGGAGCCGGTAGGCGGCCATCAGGGCGCGTGCCGGGACCTCCTCGACGACGACCTCGCGCTTCTGCTCGCCGATGACGTCCGGCAGGGAGCCGTCGCGCGGCGCGGGCTTGCCGTCGTGGGACGCGATCGACCCGAAGTACTTCTCGATCCAGGCGAGGGTCTGCACGGGGTCGATGTCTCCGACCACCGAGAGCACCGCGTTGTTCGGCGCGTAGTAGGTGCGGAAGAACCGTCGGGCGTCCTCCAGGGTGGCCGCGTCCAGGTCCGCCATCGAGCCGATCGGCGTGTGGTGGTAGGGATGGCCCTCCGGGTACGACAGGGCGGTCAGCTTCTCGAAGGCGGTGCCGTAGGGGACGTTGTCGTAGCGCTGGCGGCGTTCGTTCTTGACGACGTCCCGCTGGTTCTCCATGGACTCGTCGTCCAGGGCGGCCAGCAGCGAGCCCATGCGGTCGGCCTCCAGCCAGAGGGCGAGCTCCAGCTGGTGGGCGGGCATGGTCTCGAAGTAGTTGGTGCGCTCGAAGCTGGTGGTGCCGTTGAGCGAGCCGCCGGCGCCCTGCACCAGCTCGAAGTGGCCGTTGCCCTTGACCTGCGCCGAGCCCTGGAACATCAAGTGCTCGAAAAGGTGAGCCAGGCCGGTGCGTCCCTTGACTTCGTGGCGGGAGCCGACGTCGTACCAGAGGCAGACCGCCGCCACCGGGGTCAGGTGGTCCTCGGAGAGCACCACGCGCAGACCGTTGGCCAGGCGGTGCTCGGTCGCTGTCAGGCCCCCGGAGCCTGCCTCGGCTGTGGTCGTGTGACCCATGGGCATGTACGTCCCTTCGCGAGCGGAGGCGGTTGTGCAAACCGCGGTCTTCCTGCCGTTCCTGCCACTGTATGCAACGTGTGGGGGGCCTCGGCGAAGTTCCCGCGGGACGTACGCCCACAGCGGATCCCGTAGCCTGCCCCGAACCCGCCCGGAGGCGCCGGGAAGCCCGCCGGGACCGGGTCGTGGCGCGGGTTGTCAGTGCCTCGGTCCACAATGGTCCGCGTCAGATCCATCAAACGCTTCAGTAGCAAGGAGCCGGCAGCGATGGCCCGCCGCAGCACGAAGACCCCGCCGCCCGACGATTCGTACGAGGAGAAGATCCTTGACATCGACGTCGTGGACGAGATGCGTGGCTCCTACCTCGAGTACGCGTACTCGGTCATCTACTCACGCGCCCTGCCGGACGCCCGCGACGGTCTCAAGCCGGTGCACCGCCGGATCGTGTACCAGATGAACGAGATGGGCGTGCGCCCCGACCGCGCCTATGTGAAGTGCGCGCGCGTCGTCGGCGAGGTCATGGGCAAGCTGCACCCGCACGGCGACGCGTCGATCTACGACGCCCTGGTGCGCATGGCCCAGCCCTTCTCCATGCGCGTGCCGCTGGTCGACGGCCACGGCAACTTCGGCTCGCTGGGCAACGACGACCCGCCGGCCGCCATGCGGTACACCGAGTGCCGGATGGCCGATGCCACGAGCCTGATGACCGAGTCGATCGACGAGGACACGGTCGACTTCGCGCCGAACTACGACGGCCAGGAGCGGGAACCGGCGGCACTCCCCGCCGCCTTCCCAAACCTGCTGGTGAACGGCTCCTCGGGCATCGCGGTCGGCATGGCGACGAACATGCCGCCGCACAACCTCGGAGAGGTGATCGCGGCCGCCCGCCATCTGATCCGGCACCCGAACGCGGACCTGGACGCGCTGATGAAGCACGTCCCCGGACCGGACCTGCCCACCGGCGGCCGGATCGTCGGCCTGGACGGCATCCGTGACGCGTACGCGACGGGCCGCGGCACCTTCAAGATGCGTGCGACGGTGTCGGTGGAGACCGTGACCGCCCGCCGCAAGGGACTGGTCGTCACCGAACTGCCCTTCACGGTGGGCCCCGAGAAGGTCATCGCGAAGATCAAGGACATGGTCAACGCGAAGAAGATCCAGGGCATCGCCGACGTCAAGGACCTCACCGACCGCGAGCACGGCCTGCGTCTGGTCATCGAGGTCAAGAACGGCTTCGTGCCGGAGGCGATCCTGGAGCAGCTGTACAAGCTGACCCCCATGGAGGAGACCTTCGGCATCAACAACGTGGCGCTGGTGGACGGCCAGCCGCTCACACTGGGCCTGAAGGAGCTGCTGGAGGTCTACCTCGACCACCGCTTCGACGTCGTCCGGCGCCGCAGCGAGTTCCGCCGCGGCAAGCGCCGCGACCGGCTGCACCTGGTCGAGGGCCTGCTCACCGCGCTGGTCGACATCGACGAGGTCATCCGGCTGATCCGGTCCAGCGAGAACTCCGCGCAGGCCAAGGAGCGCCTGATGGAGCGCTTCTCGCTGAGCGACGTGCAGACGCAGTACATCCTCGACACGCCGCTGCGTCGGCTCACCAAGTACGACCGCATCGAGCTGGAGGCGGAGAAGGACAAGCTCACCGCGGAGATCGCGGAGCTGACCCGGATCCTGGAGTCCGACGCGGAGCTGCGCAAGCTGGTCTCGGCCGAACTGGCCGCCGTGGCCAAGAAGTTCGGCACCGACCGGCGTACGGTCCTGCTGGAGTCCGGGGGCGCGCCGGTGGCCGCCGTGCCGCTGCAGGTCGCCGACGACCCGTGCCGGGTGCTGCTGTCCTCGACGGGTCTGCTGGCCCGTACGGCGACCGACGAGCCGTTCCCGGAGCAGGCGGGCGCCAGGCGCGTCAAGCACGACGTGATCGTCTCGGCGGTCCCGGCGACCGCGCGCGGCGAGATCGGCGCGGTGACCTCGGCGGGCCGCCTGCTGCGGATCAACGTGGTCGACCTGCCCCAGCTGCCGGAGGCCACGGCGGCACCGAACCTCTCGGGAGGCGCGCCGCTGGCCGAGTTCGTCTCCCTGGAGGACGACGAGACGGTGGTCTGTCTGATCACGCTGGACGAGTCGTCCCCGGGTCTCGCGCTCGGCACCGAGCAGGGTGTCGTCAAGCGCGTGGTGCCCGACTACCCGTCCAGCAAGGACGAGTTGGAGGTCATCACCCTCAAAGAGGGCGACCGGATCGTCGGCGCGGTGGAGCTGCGCACCGGCGACGAGGACCTGGTCTTCATCACCGACGACGCACAGCTGCTGCGGTTCCAGGCGTCCATCGTGCGTCCGCAGGGCCGCCCGGCGGGCGGTATGGCGGGCATCAAGCTCGGCGAGGGCGCGAAGGTCATCTCCTTCACGGCCATCGACCCGGCGGCCGACGCGGTGGTGTTCACGGTGGCGGGCTCGCGCGGCACGCTGGACGACTCGGTGCAGACGACGGCCAAGCTGACCCCGTTCGACCAGTATCCGCGCAAGGGCCGGGCCACCGGTGGTGTGCGCTGCCAGCGGTTCCTGAAGGGCGAGGACTGCCTGGCGCTGGCCTGGGCGGGCCCGGTGCCGGCGCGCGCGGCACAGAAGAACGGCGCCCCGGCGGACCTGCCGGAGCTGGACCCGCGCCGGGACGGTTCGGGCACCTCGCTGCCGAAGACGGTGTCGGTGGTCGCGGGGCCGGTGTTCTAGACGGGCGGAACTTCCAGACTCTGAGCTGGGGGATCTTCCAGGCTCTGGGCGGGCGGATCTTCCAGGTCCGCACCGTCCGGGCCCTGTACGTAGCGCAGGACGCCCCACATGCCGTGCTCGTCGGCGTGCGGGGCGTGGTTCTTGCACGCCTCCAGTTCCTTGCCGAGGGCGCCCGCGTCAATGCCGGAACCGATCAGGACGAGCTGGGTCAGGCGGGCGTCGGCGGGCGGCCAGGGCTCGGGGTAGAAGCGCAGGAACCGGCCGACGGCGTGGACGGCGTACCGGTTGACGGTGTCGTGGGGCCCGAAGTCGACGTATCCCTTGATCCGGTACAGCCCCTCCGGACGGCTGTCGAGGAACTGCATCAGCCTGCGGGGTTCCATCGGCAGGTCGGCGCCGAAGGACAGGCTGTCGTAGCCGGTGTGCAGATGACCGGCATGGTCGTGGCCGTCGTCGCCGTGCTCGTGCAGGTCGTCGAAGGACAGCTGCCCGATCCGCTCCTCGCTCGGCCGGCAGTCGAAGAGGAACTCCGGGTCGATACGGCCGTAGGTGGCGGGGACGACGGCGGCACGGTCCGCCAGGGACCGCACCAGACCGAACACCCGGTCGCCGTCCGTGGCCCGGTCGAGTTTGTTGACCACCACCAGGTCGGCGAGGGCGAGATGGCGGTCGATCTCGGGGTGCCGGGCTCGGGTGTCGTCGAACTCGGCGGCGTCCACGACCTCGACGAGGCCGCCGTAGACGACCCTCGGGTGCTCGCTGGCCAGCAGCATCCGCACGAGTTCCTGGGGTTCGGCGAGCCCGCTGGCCTCGATGACGATCACGTCGATGCCGGTGTCCGGGTCGGCGAGCCGGTCCAGGTAGAGGTCGAGTTCGCTCGCGTCGACGGCACAGCAGAGGCAGCCGTTGCCGAGCGAGACCGTCGAGTCGCCGAGGGCGCCCGCGACGGCCATGGCGTCGATCTCGATGGCGCCGAAGTCGTTGACGATCGCCCCGATACGGCTGCCTCCGCTGCGGTGCAGGAGGTGGTTGAGGAGCGTGGTCTTCCCGGAGCCCAGAAATCCGGCGAGTACGACGACCGGGATCTGCGGGCCGTTGCTGTTCCCCAACGGGTGACCTCTCTCATGTGGACCTGGTGGACCGGGTGAACCAGGTGGACCAGGTGGACCAGGTGGACCAGGCCGGGTTGACCAGGTTGACGGGGTTGACCAGGCGGGCCATGTGGATCGGGCGGACCACATGACCGACTGCCGGTCCAGCATAAGAGAGCCTTGCGTCAGCTCGCGGCGGTCACAGCGCGGCCGGTACCGGGACCGGCGGCTGGGGTCCCACATATCGCGCCACCGGCCGGATGATCTTTGAATCGGCCGCCTGTTCCAGGATGTTGGCGCTCCAGCCCACCACCCGTGCGGCGGCGAAGGTGGGAGTGAACATCTCGCGGGGCAGACCGCAGAGTTCCATGACCACGCCGGCGTAGAACTCGACGTTGATGTGGAGTTCACGGCCGGGCTTCAGCTCGGCGAGGATCACCTCGACCCGGCGCTCCACCTCCACCGCCAAGTCCACACGCGGACCGCCGAAGCCGAGGGCGATCTCCCGCAGCATCCGCGAACGGGGGTCCTCCGTACGGTAGATGGCGTGTCCGAAGCCCATGATCCGCTCACCGGCGAGCACGCGCTCCCGGATCCAGGGGTCGATCCGGTCCGGCGTGCCGATGGCGTCCAGGGTGTCCAGGGCCCGGCTGGGCGCGCCTCCGTGCAGCGGCCCCGACAGGGCGCCCACGGCTCCGGTCAGACAGGCCGCCACGTCGGCGCCGGTGGAGGCGATGACGCGGGCGGTGAAGGTTGATGCATTGAATCCATGATCAATGGTTGAGATCAGGTATTGCTCGACCGCACGGGCCCGCCGCGGATCGGGCTCCTCCCCGTTGAGCATGTACAAGTAGTTGGCCGCGTACGGCAGATCCTCGCGCGGCTCGACCGGGTCGAGGCCCTGACCGAGCCGGTACAGCGCGGTGAGCAGCGTGGGCACGGCCGCACAGACGGCCACGGTGTCGGCGCACCGCCGGTCCGCGTCGATGTCGTACACCGGTCGCAGCCGCCGCGCCGACCCCAGCAGCGACAGCGCCGTACGCAGCCCGGACAGCGGGCCGGAGACGCGGCTCGCCGCGGCGATCGCGGGCAGCGCCGCACGGACCTCCTCGGGCAGCCGCCGCAACGCCGCGATCTCCGCCAGGAAGGCGGCGCGGCGCTCCGCGTCCGGGAGCGTGCCGTGGACCAGGAGATGCCAGACGTCCTCGAACCCGCGGGTCCGCGCGAGTTCGACGGCCGAGTACTGGCGGTAGTGGTAGAAGCCCTCCCTCCCCCGGACGTCACCGATCTCGGTCTCGGTGACGACGACGCCGGCAAGTCCGCGCGGTGCGTCGATGAGCGGGGTTGCGGTCCTGTTGATGGCCATGGTTCTCCTCCCTGTACTTGATCTGACTGTCCATGATTGACTAAATTCCTGTCAATATTGATTTAATCAATATGCCGATCAACCTATACGAGGGCGGCTACGGTGATCCCCATGCGTGATGACGAACCCGTTCCCGGCCGTCCCGGGCGAAGGCTGACCACCAACGAGACCGCCGAACTGCTCGGCGTGAAGCCGGAGACGGTGTACGCATATGTGAGCCGCGGCCTGCTCAGCAGCAGACGCGAACCCGGCGGCCGCGCCAGCTCCTTCGAGGCGAAGGAGGTCGAGGCCCTCGCCCGGCGCCACCGGCGCGAGGCGGCCGGAAGCCCCGGCTCCGGCGGGGACCTGTCCGTGCGGACCCGCATCACGCTGATCGAGCAGGACCGGTACTACTTCCGGGGCGTGGACGCCGTCGAGCTGGCTCTCCGGCACTCCTACGAGGAGGTCGCGGAGTGGCTGTGGACGGCCCGGCTGACCCCGGGCGTCACCTTCGCCGCGCCCGGCCCCACCGTCGAGGTCGCCCGCCGCGCGGTGAACGCCCTGTCCGAGCACGCCTCCCCCACCGACCGGCTGCGCGTGGCGGCGGTCGCCGCGGCGGCCGAGGACCCGCTGCGCTTCGACCTGTCGGAGGACGCCGTGCTGAACACCGCGCGGATCCTCATCCCCACACTCGTCGCCGCGCTGCCGCCGGCCCGGCATGCCCACAAGGACGACGGGCCGCTCGCCCACCGGCTCTGGGGCCGGCTGACCGGCCGACCCGCCGACGAGGCGTCCCTGCGCGTCCTGGACACCGCGCTCGCCCTGCTCGCCGACCACGACCTGGCCGCCTCCACTCTCGCGGTCCGCGTCGCCGCCTCGGCCCGCGCACACGCCTACGCGGCCGTCTCGGCCGGGCTCGGCGTCCTGGAGGGCCCGCTGCACGGCGCCGCGAGCGGGATGGCCCACCGCATGCTGCTCGACGTGCTCGACCAGGGCACCGCGGTCCCGGTGATCGCCGACGAGCTGCGCGCGGGCCGCCGCGTCCCCGGGCTCGGCCACCGGCTGTACGCCGGCGAGGATCCCCGCGCGAGCGTGCTGTTCGGCCTGCTGGAGCACGTCCCGCGCGCGGAGTCGGCCCTGCTGGCCGCCCGGGACATCGTCGCCACGACCGCCCGGCACACCCCCCTGCACGCCAATGTCGACCTGGCCCTGGCGGTGTTCACCGCGTCCAGCGGCATGCCCGCAACGGCCGGTGAGACGATCTTCGCCGTAGCCCGGACGGCGGGCTGGATCGCGCACGCTCTGGAGGAGTACGGCGAGCGCCCCCTGCGCATGCGCCCCGTCGGCCACTACGTCGGCGTACGGCCCCCGCAGCCGCTCCCGGCGACTTGACCCCCATCCCCTCCCGAAGCCGGACACGGCGGCGGCCGGAAGTCGCCCCGGAGAGAGTCAGGTTAGGCTCACCTCTGTGAGTAGGTGCGCGACCGTCTCCCGGAGCCTCGACGAGCCCGTTTCCGGCACGGCGGCCACGGCGACGACGTGGCTGCTGCTGGAACAGCCCGGCCCGTGGGGCGTCCAGGCGCTCACTTCGAGCCATCTGGACCCCACGCTGGGCCGGGCACTGGAGGCGGCCGCCGAGGGAACGGGCGTACGCGTCGCGCTCATCCGGCACCCCGGGCGCCACGCCGACCCCGGCAGGACCGCCCTCCGGCAGGTGTACGCCGCCCACACGGTGCCGGGCCGCGTGTGGCTGCACAGCGCCACGACCCGCGATCCGCGGCGGCTGCTCGGCCTCGACTTCGCCGCCCTCGGAGCGGGCGATCACCGTTCCTTCGCCACCGCGCTCGGCGGGCGGCCGCACCCAGGCGACCCGCTCGCGCTCGTGTGCACCAACGGCAAGCGCGACCGCTGCTGCGCCCTGCTGGGCCGCCCCCTCGCCGCCGAACTGGCCGCCTCGGGAGTGCGCGGAGTCTGGGAGGTGACCCATCTGGGTGGACATCGCTTCGCGCCGACGGTGCTCGTCCTGCCGTACGGCTACGCCTACGGCCGCGCCGAGGCGCACACCATCAAGGAGGCGCTGCACGGCGCCCAGGAGGGGCGCGTGGTGGTCGAGGGGTGCCGCGGCTGCTCGGCCTGGGAACGGCCCGGTCAGGCGGCCGAGCTGGCCGTCCGCACGGCCGCGGGCGAGTACCGGGCGGGAGTGCTGAGTGTCGTACGGACCGAGGGCGCGGCCCCGCGCTGGCAGGTCACCGTCCAACACACCGACGGACGCCGCTGGCGGGTGACCGTGGCGCGGGGCGCGTCGCTGCCGCCCCGCCCGGAAAGCTGCGGTGCGGCGGTGCTGGGCACGCCCGCGCGGATGGACGTGATCGCCGTGCGCGAGTTGCGGACTACGGCGCTGGCGAGCTGAGCGGCCGCCTCCCCAAGGACGGCCGCCATCTTCAAGAAATGGTCAAGAGATCCGCACCACACCCTCTGGGGCGCTTCGGGCCTTCCCACATACGGTCGTGCGTATGAGCCCCACTCCTCCCGCGCGCCGGTTGCGCCTCGGACTGCCCCGGCGGGTGTTCTCGCAGGTGCTGCTGATGCAGGTGGCGATCGCCGCGGGGGTCGCGGTGCTCGCGACCGGGCTGTTCCTCGCGCCGCTGAGCAAACAGCTGGACCAGGAGGCGATGCGCAGGGCGCTGGCGATCGCGGAGACCACGGCCCAGGACCCGCAGATCACCGAGGGCGTCCTGACCACCCCGCCGACCGCGGACGGCCCGGTGCAGAAGGAGGCCGAGCGGATCCGGAAGGCCACGCACGCCGAGTACATCGTGGTGCTGGACCGGAGGGGCGTGCGCTGGTCACACACCACGCCCTCGCAGATCGGTCAGGTCGTCTCCACCAGCCCTGAGGTCGCCCTCGCCGGCAACGAGGTCATGGAGATCGACAACGGCACCCTGGGCCGCTCCGCCCGCGGCAAGGTGCCGTTGTACGACGCCCGCCACCGCGTCATCGGGGCGGTCTCGGTCGGCATCGCCTACGACAGCGTGCGGGCGCGGCTGATCAGCGCGATCCCGGGCTTGTTCGCGTACGCCGGCGGCGCGCTCGCTGTGGGCGCGCTGGCCGCCTGGCTGATCTCCCGCCGGGTCCAGCGGCAAACCCGGGACCTGGCCTTCTCCGACATCTCGGCGCTGCTCGCGGAGCGCGAGGCGATGCTCCACGGCATCCGGGAGGGCGTGGTCGCGCTCGACCGGGGCGGCCGCGTCCGCCTGCTCAACGACGAGGCGCGACGGCTGCTGGGTATCGGTGACGAGGCCGTCGGTCAGACCCCGGACGAGGCGCTCGGCGCGGGCCGTACGACGGACGTGCTGGCCGGCCGGGTGACCGGCACCGATCTGCTCACCGTGCGCGGCCAGCGCGTACTGCTCGCCAACCGCATGCCCACCGGCGACGGCGGCGCCGTGGCCACTCTGCGCGACCGCACCGAACTGGAGCGGCTGGGGCGCGAACTCGACTCCACGCGCGGGCTGATCGACGCCCTGCGCGCCCAGGACCACGAGCACGCCAACCGCATGCACACCCTGCTCGGACTGCTGGAACTGGACATGTACGACGACGCAGTGGAGTTCGTCGGCGAGGTGGTCGGCGACCATCGGGTCACCGCCGAGCAGGTGACCGAGAAGATCCGGGATCCACTGCTGGCCGCGCTGCTGGTCGGCAAGGCGACCGTCGCGGCCGAGCGCGGGGTCGCGCTGTGGGTGTCGGAGCGCACCCGGCTGCCGGACCGGCTGATCGATCCGCGGGGTCTGGTCACGGTGGTGGGCAACCTGGTGGACAACGCCCTCGACGCGGTCGCTGGCGCGCTCCACGCACGCGTGGAGGTCGAGTTGCGCACCGAGCGCCGTACGGTCGTACTCGGAGTGCGCGACACGGGCCCCGGAATCCCGGCAGAGCAAAGAGAGTTGATCTTCACCGAGGGGTGGTCCACCAAGCGGCCGCCCGCGCACGGCAAACGCGGCATCGGGCTCTCTCTGGTGCGCCGGCTCGCCGAACGGCAGGGCGGGAGCGCGACGGTGGGCACGGCCGATGGCGGTGGCGCCGAGTTCACCGTGGTCCTGCCGGAGGCACTGACCGAGCCGGAGCTGGACCCCGTGGTGACCGAGGAGTCCCGCCAACCCGCCGCCGTCGCCGAGGAGGAGGCGCGATGATCGAGGTCCTGGTCGTGGACGACGACACCCGCGTCGCCCAGGTGAATGCCGCGTACGTGGAGAAGGTGCCGGGATTCCACGTCGCCGCCGAGGCGCACAGCGCGGCGGAGGCGCTGCGCCTGGTGGAGGCGCTGCCGCGACTGGACCTGGTGCTCATGGACCACTATCTGCCCGACGACACCGGTCTCGCGGTGGTCCAGGAGATGCGCAGGCGCGGCCACCAGACCGACGTGATCATGGTGACGGCGGCACGGGACGTCTCGACGGTCCAGGCCGCGCTGCGGCAGGGGGCGCTGCAGTATCTCGTGAAACCGTTCGCCTTCGCCGGTCTGCGCGCCAAGCTGGAGGCGTACGCCGAGCTGCGGCGCACCCTGGACGGCGGCGGAGAGGCCGAACAGGCGCAGGTGGACCGCATCTTCGGCGCCCTCTCCGCGCCGTCGGAGCCCGGGTTGCCCAAGGGGCACTCCCCCACGACGGCCGAGCTGGTGCGCCAGGCGCTGCTGAACGCCGAAGGGCCGCTGTCCGCCCAGGAGATCGCCGAGCGGACGGGGGTGAGCCGGCAGACGGCCCAGCGGTATCTGAAACTCCTGGAGCGCACCGGACGGGCGCGGCTGACCCTCAAGTACGGCGACGCGGGCCGCCCGGAACACCGTTACGTGTGGGCGGCCCGCGGCTGAGTGTGTGTCACGCGGCGGTCAGTTGACTCATGGAGCCGTCACTTGACTCATGGAGTGATTACTTGACCTCGGAGCAGCTACTTGACCGCCTTGACGAACTCGGTCGTGTACGTCTTGCTCAAGTCGACCTTGGCGTTCTTGATGGTGGGGTTGAACGACTTGAGGACCTTCTCAACGGTCTCGGGGCCGCCCTGGGGCATCACGCCGTCGTCGGTGAACATCGGAAGGGTGCTCTTGATGGCCTGTGCGTAGAGCGCCTTGTCGCCCTGGGAGTAGTCGGCGGGCATCTGGGCGGCTATCTCGTCGGCGCTGTGGGTGGACATCCACTTGAGCGTCTTGACGAATGCATTGACCAACTTCTGGACGGTGTCCTTGTGTCCGTTCACCCAGTCCGTCTGCATGTACAGACTTGACGACGGGTACGGCCCACCCAGCGCCTGCTGCGAGCCCCCGGGGGTGCGCATGTCGAGGAGGACCTTCCCCGCTTTCTTGTCCAGGATCGTCGCGACGGTGGGGTCGGTGGTCATACCGCCGTCGATCGCCCCCTTCTGGAGTGCCGCGATGAACGTCGGTCCGGCCCCTACGGCGACGGGCGTGAACTCGCTGACGTTCACGCCGTTCCTGACCGCCAGGTATTTGGTGAGGAAGTCGGTGGACGAGCCGAGCCCGGTCACGCCCAGCTTGCGGCCCTTGAAGTCCTTGGGCGAAGTCAGGCTGCCCGCTGCCTTGTCCGAGACGACCTCGACCTCGCCGGGCGCGTGTGAGAACTGCACGACCGACTCCACCGACTTGCCCTTCACCTGAAGGTCGAGGGTGTGGTCGTAGAAGCCGACCGCTCCCTGCACCTGGCCGGCGACGAGTGCGGTCTCGGCCTGGACACCGGCGGGCTCGCTCAGGAGTTGGACATTCAAACCCTCGCCCTTGAAGTAGCCGAGGCGCTGGGTGAGCATCGCGGGCAGATAGATGACCTTGTCCAGGCCGCCGACCATGATCTTGACGGTCTCGCCCTTGCCGCCGCCTCCGCCGCTTCCGGAGTCGGCCGTGGAGCCGGCCGCGTCGTTGGCACAGGCGGTGAGCGAGGAGAGCGCGAGCAGGCCGGCGGCGGCCAGGGAGGCGTATCTGACGGTGTTGCGCATGCGGTTCACGTCCTTGTGAGAGGGCGGTGCGGGGAAGGCGTGGAGGCTGGCCCGTAACGGCGTGGGGGGTGAGTCCGGAGGGGTTCCGGTCAGCTGTCGGAACCGGTGGACTTCCAGCGGAAGATGCGGCGTTCGGCGAAGGTCAGCAGTCCTTCGGCGGCGAGGGCGACGACCGCGAGGATGACCATCGCGGCGTAGACGCCGGCGGCATTGAAGGTGTTCTGCGACTGCGCGACGAGCAGGCCGATGCCCTTGGTCGCGCCGATGTACTCGCCGACGATGGCGCCGATGAGCGCGAAGCCGAAGCTGACATGCAGGCTGGTGAAGATCCAGGAGGTGGCCGACGGGATGACCACCTGGAGCGTCACCCTGCGGTCGCTGGCGCCCAGGATGCGGGCGTTGGCCACCAGGTTGCGGTCCACCTCCCGGGCACCCTGGAAGGCGTTGAAGAACACCGGGAAGAAGACCAGCACGACGGCTGAGGCGACCTTGGAGGACGGCCCGAGCCCGAACCAGATCAGGAAGATCGGCGCCAGGACGATCCGGGGGATCGAGTTGAGCACCTTGATGTATGGACCAAGGACCTCGGCGAGCAATCTGATCCGCCCGAGTGCGATACCCAGCAGCACACCGGCGACCACACCGATGACCCAGCCGAGCAGTGCCTCGTAGAGCGTGTACCAGATCTGTTCGCCCAGTGAGCCGAGCGCCGTCCCGTGCGTGACCCAGGTCCAGATCTGGTCCCAGATCTTCGACGGCATCGAGAAGTTGAACGGGTCGATGACCTTGGCTCGGGACAGTCCCTCCCACAGCCCGAGAACGGCCACCAGCAGCAGCACGCGCGCGAGGGCGACGAGGGCCTTGCGGCGGCGGGCGGCCCGGGCCCGGGTCTGCGCGCGGTCGGGGACCTTGGCGGTGTCGACCACCGCGGGCTTGAGAACCTCAGGCGACATGGGCGGCACCTCTTTCGCGGGTGATGCGGACCTCTTCGCCGAGGGACTCCCAGATCTCGCGGTAGATCTCGATGAACCGCGGCTCCAGGCGCACCGACTCGACCTTGCGCGGCCGGGGCAGGTCGATGGCGAAGACCTGCTTCACGGTCGCGGGTCCAGCGGTCATCACGACGACCTTGTCGGCGAGCGCGATGGACTCCTCCAGATCGTGGGTGACGAAGACGACGGAGGCGCCCGTGCCCTCCCACAGCTCCAGCAGCTCGTCCGACATCAGGGCCCGGGTCTGCACGTCCAGCGCCGAGAACGGCTCGTCCATCAGCAGGATCTCGGGGTCGTTGACGAACGTGGCGGCGAGGGCGACGCGCTTGCGCTGGCCACCGGAGAGCTGGTGCGGATAGCGGTCCTCGAAGGCGGCGAGTCCGACGCGGGCCAGCCACTCCCGGGCCCTCTGCCTGGCCTCGGCCTTCGGTACGCCCCGGAAGCGCGGGCCGGCCATGACGTTGGACAGGACCGTGCGCCAGGGGAACGTGGCGTCCTGCTGGAAGACGAAGCCGACCTTGTCGCCGACGCCACGGGCCGGCTCGCCGGCCACCAGCACCTCGCCCTCGGTGGGCTCCTCCAGGCCGCTGACCAACGTCAGCGTGGTGGACTTGCCGCAGCCGGTCGGGCCTACGACGGCCACGAACTCGCCGCGCTCGACAGTGAGGTCCAGACCGCGCACGGCCGTATGCAGTTCCCCGGACGGGGTTCTGAAGGTCTTGCTCGCGCCCCGCAGCTCGATGGCGGGGCTGGTGTGTGCGCTCATGGGCCGGGACGGTAGGTGCGGCCCCGGCCACGGCAGGAGTCTTGTGAGCGCAAGCCGTTCTTTTGCTCGCAAGAGCCTGTTGTGCTCTTTTTGCTCGCGCTACAACTGCGGAGCCGACACACGGGCTTAACGCTCGTCGGCCTTGAAGGAGAGGCCCGATGATTGACGTCCTGGTCGTGGACGACGACTTCCGCGTCGCGGAGATAAACGCCAAGTACGTGGGAAAGGTTCCCGGCTTCCGGGTGACCGCCCGCGCGCACAGCGCCGCCCAGGCCTTGGCCGCCGTCGAACGCGCCACCATCGATCTGGTCCTGCTCGACCACTATCTGCCGGACCAGACCGGGCTCGACCTCGTCCACCGCATGCGGGAAGAGGGTCACGGCACGGACGTCATCATGATCACGGCGGCCAGTGATGTGTCGACCGTCCAGCAGGCGATGCGGCTGGGCGCGCTGCACTATCTGGTCAAGCCCTTCACCTTCGCCGCCCTGCGCGCCCGCCTCGACTCCTACGCCGCCCTGCGCCGCACGGTCGACCGGGTCGGGGGCCGGGGTGTGACGGGCCAGGAGCAGGTCGACCGGATCTTCGGGGCGCTGCGGACGGCTCCCGCACCGTCCGCGCCCGGCCTGCCGAGCGGTCACTCGGAGCCGACGACCGATCTGATCTGCGGTGTCCTGCACCATGCCGGCCAGCCGTTGTCGGCCCATGAGGTGGCCGCCAGGACTGGCCTGAGCCGCTCCACGGCCCAGCGCTACCTCCGCCACCTGGAACAGGCCGGCCGCCTACGGCTCTCCCTGAGGTACGGCGACACCGGCCGGCCGGAGCACCGGTACGCCTGGGTGGCGCCGTAGGGCAGCCCTGGCCGATGGCCGCGCTTCGCCCGGCTGAACGGTTCTGCCCGGCTACACAGCTCCCGCGCCGGTCAGTGACCGGACCTCCGTCTCGGCGTACTTGGCCTCGTCCGCGACCTCGTCGGAGGTGATCGTGCCGAGCCAGCCGGCGAGGAAACCGAGCGGGACGGACACGATGCCCGGGTTCTGCAGCGGGAAGTACTGGAAGTCGACGTCCGGGAAGAGCGAGGCCGGACTGCCGGACACCACCGGGGACAGCAGCACCAGCCCGAGCGCCGGGATGAGTCCGCCGTAGACGGCCCACACCGCACCGCGGGTGGTGAAGCCGCGCCAGAACAGCGAGTACAGCAGCACCGGAAGGTTCGCCGACGCGGCGACGGCGAAGGCGAGGCCGACGAGGAAGGCGACGTTGAGATCACGGGCCAGCAGACCGAGCGCGATCGCCACGACGCCGATGCCGACCGCCGCCCACCGCGCCACCGCCACCTCGCTGCGCTTCTTGCCACCCGCCGTGCCGCGCGTCCGCCGCAGCGACGCATACAGATCGTGCGCCACCGACACCGACGAGGCCAGGGTGATGCCGGCGACCACGGCGAGGATCGTGGCGAAGGCAACGGCGGCTACGATCGCGAACAGAACCGTGCCACCGGTGGAGCCCGCGCCGCCGCCCAGGTCCAGGGCGAGCAGCGGCACCGCCGTGTTCCCAGCCGCGTTCGAGCCGCGCACCGCCTCCGTCCCCACCACCGCGGCCGCCCCGAAGCCGAGGACGATCGTCATCAGGTAGAAGCCGCCGATCAGCCCGATGGACCACACGGCGGAACGGCGGGCCGCCCGCGCGGTGGGCACGGTGTAGAAACGGGACAGGATGTGCGGCAGCCCCGCCGTGCCCAGCACCAGGGCGAGTCCCAGGCTGATGAAGTCGAGACGGGCGGTCCAGGTCCCGCCGTACTTCAGGCCCGGCGCCAGATACGCCCTGCCGTGACCGCTGCGGTCCGCGGCCGTGATCAGCAGCCGGTCGACGTCTCCGTGGAAACGCAACAGGACGAGCGCGGTCAGCGCGATCGTGCCGGCCAGCAGCAGCACCGCCTTCACGATCTGGATCCAGGTGGTGGCCCGCATCCCTCCCAACGACACATAGATCACCATGAGCGCGCCGACCCCGGTGACCGCCCAGGCCCGGTCCGCCGCGCTCGTCTGCCCCAGCAGCAGTGCCACCAGACTGCCCGCGCCGACCATTTGCGCCACCAGATACAGAACGGACACCGTGACCGACGAAGTTCCCGCGGCGATCCGCACCGGCCGCTCGCTCATTCGCGCGGCCACCACGTCGGCCAGCGTGAACCGCCCGCAGTTGCACACCAGTTCTGCCACCAGGAACAGCACGACCAGCCAGGCCACGAGGAAGCCCACGACGTACAGCATCCCGTCGTACCCGTACAGCGCGATGAGCCCGGTGACCCCGAGGAAGGAGGCGGCCGACATGTAGTCACCCGCGATGGCAAAACCATTCTCCATGGGCGAGAACAGCCGCCCTCCCGCGTAGAACTCCTCCGCCGAACCGTGCCGGCGACGGCTCACCCATGTCGTGATCCCGAGGGTGACGGCCACAAAGCCGCTGAACAGCAGTAGCGCCAGCATCTGATGGTGACCGGTCACGAGGCGTCTCCCCGCACTCCGCGGGCCAGCTCCTGGGTGTCCCAGCGCAGCTCCAGCGCCGCCCGGTCCCGGCGCAGCCGGGCGTGCCGGGCGTAGGCCCAGGTGAGCAGGAACGTGGTGAGGAACTGTCCGAGTCCGGCCAGCATGCCCACGTTCACCGCTCCGGTCACGGACCGGGCCATGAGCCCCGGAGCGGCCGTGGCGGTGACCAGATAGCCCATGTACCAGACGAGGAAGGCGGCGACGCCCGGCACCACGAACCGCCGGTATGTGGCGCGCACTTCCTGGAAGGCCGGGCTGCGCTGCACCTCCATGTACACGTCGCGGGCGCGAACCGCTCCTCCGCCCCGCTCCCCGCGAGCGGGCGGCACCGTCGGCGCCGGCGCTCCGGTACCGTCCACTTCGCCCCAGCCGGAGGCCAGCGCGTCGTACCAGGGGTCCTCGTACGTCACGTCGCGGGAAGGTGCGCCGTGGTCTTGCTGGTTCTCGGCCGAGCGCTCGGAACCGTCCCCGGCGCCACGGTCACGGCCATTGCTTGACTGCATGCCCAAGGATGGACAGATCGGGAAGATCCCTGACTCTTCTTCCCCCGGCTCTTCACCCCATCAGGTGATTCACTCCGTGGGCGGCCGCACCAGCCCCTTGCTGTACGCGTAACGCACCGCCTGCGCCCGGTCCTTGAGGCCTGTCTTGGCGAAGAGGTTGTTGATGTGTGTCTTCACGGTCGCGGTCGACACATGCAGCCGGCGGGCGATCTCCTGATTGCTGAGCCCTTCGGCGATCAGCTGCAGGACCTCGGTCTCCCGCGCGGTCAGTCCGTCGGGCGGTGCCTCCGCGGTCGCCGGCAGACCCGGCTCGGGCTGTGACAGCCGCTCCAGCAACCGGCGTTGGACACTCGGGGACAACCCCGCGTCCCCCGACAGCACGCTCTCCACCGCACGCACGATCTCGTCACCGCCGGCGTCCTTGGTCAGATACCCCCGTGCGCCTGCGCGCAGCGCGGGGAACAGCGACTCGTCGTCCGCGTACGTGGTGAGCACCACGACCTGGGTCGCCGGATACTGTGCCCGGATCCGCCGGGTGGCCTCCACTCCGTCGCAGCGGGGCATCCGGAGATCCATCAGGACGACGTCCGGGGCCAGTTCCCGCACCAGTTGCACCGCTTCCTCGCCGTCTCCCGCGGCGCCCACGACCTCCACTCCGGGCAGCAGCCCGAGCAGCATCACGATGCCTTCCCGGACCACGGTCTGATCGTCGGCGACCACCACCCGTGCGGGCTTCCTCTCCCCTTCCGTCTCGGTCATACAGGCACCTTCAGCGTCACCACGAACCCCTCCTCGTCCGGCCCCGCGTCGAGTGAGCCGCCCAGCAGCTCGGCACGCTCGCGCATCCCCAGCAGACCGTACCCGCCTCCGGACCTGGTGAGTTCGCCCGGCCGTCCGCCCGAGTCCCGTACGCCCAGCGTCACTTCGTGCTCGCCATAGTCAAGTCGCAGCTGCACCTTGGCGCCCTGGGCGTGCTTGCGGACGTTCGTCAGGGCCTCCTGGGCGACCCTGCGCACGGTCTGGGAGGCCTCGGCCGACAGGGGTCTGCGCTCACCCGTCACGGTGACCTCGGCTCCCTCGGCCCCGCTGACGAGTTCGCTCAGGAAGTCCTCCAGCGGGGTCAGCTCGCCGCGCAGTGCCGACAGGGCCTGCCGGGTCTCGGCCAGTCCGTCGCGGGCCATGCCCCGGGCGGCCACCACCCGCTCCAGGATCCGCTCGCGGTCCGCGCCGTTCTCGATCAGCAGCCGGGCCGCCTCCAGGTGCACCAGCTGTGCGGAGAGGCTGTGGGCCAGCACATCGTGGATCTCCCGAGCGATGCGGGTCCGCTCGGCGAGCGCCGCGGACTCCGCCTCGGCCGCCCGGGCGGCGCGCTCCTGGGCGAGGAGTTGCTGCGCGCTGCCGCGGGCCTCCGCGTCCAGCCGCAGGACGTATCCGGCGAGAGCCATGCCCGCCACCGTGGCGGCCGTGGTCAGCCAGACGTCGTTGTTGAACGCGGAGAAGGAGGCCAGTCCCACGCACGCCACGGGTACGGCCGCGGCGAGCGGAAGCCGCTCCAGGGCGCTGATTCCGCAACCGCACCAGAGCACCAGGGCCGGTCCTCTGAAGCCCGTGGCCTCGGCGGCGACCGCGAGGGCCAGGAGCACGCCTATCAGTGCCAGGGAGGGCACCAACCGATGCTGGTAAGTGGTCCGGAAGAAGCCCCAGGAGACAACAGCGGCGAGGAGGACCCCCGCGGCTGCCGCGATCGCCCCGCCGATGCCGACGTGATTCTGGCTGAACGCGCCCCACAAGAGCAGCGCGACCACGAGCAACCTGATTGCCCAGGCGAGCATGCGCCGGGGTCGGGGTGTGCCCGCACGGCCGAGCGCCTCCCGCGACGGCCAGCGGGTCCAGACGTTCTCCGTCACACGCGCTCCTTCCAGGCCGGCCGCATGTCGTCACCGTACGCCGGTGCGGGACGGGTCGCGGTGCCGAGGGACTGTGCCCTCCAGAACAGGATTCCGCTGCGGACCAGCAGGGTGACGGCGAAACCGAGCATCAGGGCGGAGCTGGCCTGGTGCAGGCCGAGCGCCCTGCCGAGGGCGTAGAGACCGATCCGCAGGGCGACACCCACGACCCATACGGCGATGCTCGCCTTGGTGCTCTTGGTCCATACGACACCGTCCGAGGCCGTCCAGACGCGGGTCGTCCAGGCCCAGCCGGCGCCCGTGGCCACACCGATTACCAGCTCCACCGCGAGGAGGACGGCGGATTCGGCGCGGTGGTGACCGTCGAGGATGCCCGGCTCGCGCAGCGCGACGACACCGAGGATCACGGGGAGCAGCCACCAGCGCCGGTCGGTGTCGATCGCCTGAGCGCGGAACTGCCGCGCGATCACTATGGCAGCGACAGCCACGATCACCAGCGCGTTGACGAGCCCGGACATCAGAGCCTCCGTGAGCGAAAGAGCGGTGCCGGGAGCAGGCGCTGCCGACACCTACGAAGCTACGGAAAAGCGCAGGTCGGGAGATCGGAGCCGGGGTGGATCACGGGTGGAAACCTGAAGCGGCTCTTCTCCACCCACGGGTGTAGATCCCACGGGATCCCACGGCTGTAGATGTAGATACCGGGCAGGTGCGGATGCGGAGGCCGGTCGAGGCAAGGCTCCGATAGCCGACCGGCGGAGGACGACCGACCGGCGGAAGACGACCAGCCGTCGCCCTCCGCCGGCCATCCGGCCCCGCCGCCCTGTGCACCGGCCCGCTCCGCCTCGGGCAAGCCTCCGTCGCCCCGCTCGGCGGCCAGCACCGCACGTAGCGCGCCCCGCCTCAGGCACCCCGTCGTCCCCGCCTCGGGCGACGCCGCACGCACGCCGCACGTCAGGCAAGCCCCCGTAGGCCGAAGCCCGGCGCGGCAGCTACGCGTCGATGCGCGACCGGTCCAGCGTCGCGGCCGAGCTGGAGATGAACTCCTTACGGGGCGCCACCTCGTTGCCCATCAGCAGATCGAAGACCTGCTCGGCGGCCTCGAGGTCGGACAGGTTGATCCTGCGCAGCGTGCGGTGGCGCGGGTCCATCGTGGTCTCGGCCAGCTGGTCCGCGTCCATCTCACCCAGACCCTTGTAGCGCTGGACCGAGTCCTTGTACCGGATGCCCTTGCTCTGGAACTCCATGAGCTTGTCGCGCAGTTCACGGTCCGAGTACGTGTAGACGTACTTGTCCTGGCCCTTCTTCGGCTGGATGATCTCGACGCGGTGCAGTGGCGGCACCGCGGCGAAGACCCGGCCCGCCTCGACCATCGGCCGCATGTAGCGCTGGAACAGCGTGAGCAGCAGGCAGCGGATGTGGGAGCCGTCCACATCGGCGTCGGTCATCATGATGATCTTGCCGTAGCGGGCCTGGTCGAGGTCGAAGGTCCGGCCCGAGCCCGCTCCTATGACCTGGATGATCGCGCCGCATTCGGCGTTCTTGAGCATGTCGGTCACCGAGGACCGCTGCACGTTGAGGATCTTGCCCCGGATCGGCAGCAGGGCCTGGAACTCTGAGTTCCGGGCCAGCTTGGCCGTACCGAGCGCGGAGTCGCCCTCGACGATGAACAGCTCGCTGCGGTCGACGTCGTCGCTGCGGCAGTCGGCGAGCTTGGCCGGCAGGGACGAGGACTCCAGGGCGGTCTTCCGACGCTGGGCGTCCTTGTGCTGGCGGGCCGCGACGCGTGTACGGGCGGCGGCGACCACCTTCTCCATGACGACCCGGGCCTGCGCGGCGGCGTCCCGCTTCGTGCTGGTCAGGAACGCCTTCAGCTCCTTGGTGACCACGTTGTTCACGATCCGGCGGGCCGCCGAGGTGCCCAGGACCTCCTTGGTCTGGCCCTCGAACTGCGGCTCGGCCAGGCGCACGGTCACGACGGCGGTGAGGCCCTCCAGGGCATCGTCCTTGACGATGTTGTCCTCGGCCACCCGGAGCAGCTTCTTGGCGCGCAGCACGTCGTTGAACACTCCCGTCAGGGACTGTTCGAAGCCGGAGACGTGGGTGCCGCCCTTGGGGGTGGCGATGATGTTGACGAAGGACCGGATGGTGGTGTCGTACCCCGTGCCCCAGCGCATCGCGATGTCCACGCCCAGTTCACGGGTGACCTCGGTGGGGGTCATCTGCCCGTGTTCGTCCAGGACGGGAACGGTCTCCTTGAAGGTGCCCTTGCCGGAGAAGCGGACGACATCGCAGACCGGCTTGTCGCCCGCGAGGTACTCGCAGAACTCGCTGATGCCGCCGTCGAAACGGAAGGACTCCTCGCCCTTGCTGCCGCCCTCGCCGAGGCCGAACTCGTCGCGCACGACGATGGTCAGGCCCGGCACCAGGAAGGCGGTCTGCCGGGCGCGCTGGTGCAGGTTGTCCAGGGAGAGCTTGGCGTCCTTGAGGAAGATCTGGCGGTCGGCCCAGTAGCGTACGCGCGTGCCGATGCGGGTCTTGGGGATCTTCTTGGTCTTGCGCAGGCCGCTCTTTGCCTCGAACTTCGCGTCGGCGCCGTCAGCCGCAAAGACGCCGGGCACCCCACGCCGGAAGCTGACGGCGTGGGTGTGGCCACCGCGGTCCACCTCGACGTCGAGACGGGCGGAGAGGGCGTTGACCACGGAGGCGCCGACGCCGTGCAGGCCGCCGGAGGCGGCGTACGAGCCGCCGCCGAACTTGCCACCCGCGTGGAGCTTGGTCATGACGACCTCGACGCCGGACAGGCCGGTCCTGGGCTCGACGTCCACGGGGATGCCCCGGCCGTTGTCGCGCACCTCGACGGAGCCGTCGTCGTGGAGGATGACCTCGATGTGGTCGCAGGCGCCCGCGAGGGCCTCGTCCACGGAGTTGTCGATGATCTCCCACAGGCAGTGCATCAGACCGCGGCTGTCGGTCGAGCCGATGTACATTCCCGGGCGCTTGCGCACGGCCTCGAGGCCCTCGAGGACGAGCAGGTGCCGCGCGGTGTAGTTGGAACCGTCCCGGTCTGCTCCTGCCAGCAGCGCTGTGGACGGCACGGACGTATCGGCGGTCACGCGGTTCGCTCCTCGCTGAATTTCAGTTGGCCCCCTACTGGGTGAGGGGGCGGCTTCGGTCGCCGCTCAGAGGGTACCGAGGCCTGGTAGAGCAGGTGTAACGCCACCCTCGTCAGGAACTCAGACTAGTCCAGGCTCGCATGCGTGTTCGATCCCTCGATGGAGTGAAGTACATATCACGTTCCCTCGGAGGCATGAACCATTTAGGCTCCGGGCACGTCCTCATGAACAACAGGCAACCCGGCCTGGAGGACCGAGACACAACACCGCGCGAAACCGTAAGCACCACAAGAGACGCACTACGGCACATTCGCCGCCAACCGGCAGCAGACAGCCGCCTCGGAAGATTTTTTCCAGGAAAAGCCACGAGCGGGAACGTTTTCGGGCTGGTTGGATGTTGACCCTGGTACGACAGCTCGTCGAGCTAGAGAAGAGGCGACGTGACTACTGTTCTGACCCCCGCGAGCCCGCTGACGGCCGCCGATCGCTGCGACCGCTGCGGCGCCCAGGCATACCTGCGCGTCGTCCTGCTGAGCGGCGGAGAACTGCTCTTCTGCGCCCACCACGGTCGCAAGTTCGAGCCAGAACTCAAGAAGATCGCCGCTGAGATACAGGACGAGACGGAGCGGCTGACGTCCGTTCCGAACATCGCTTCCGAAGAAGAGCGCTGACATCTCGCACACACGACGAGCCAGCCCCGGCACAGGCCGGTGTACGGCGGCCGCTCCTCCCCAGGAGCGGCCGCCGTGCTACGTCCCCGTTGCGGGCGCTTCACGAGCCCCAGTGGGGCCGTTTCTGGCCAGCTGAGGCCGTGTCGGCCGAGCCCAGGTCGCGTACGACCTCGGAGATACGCGTGTACACGCCAGGGCTGCCCGCCTTGCCGCAGCCGCTCCCCCAGGACACGAGACCGATCAGCCGCCCCGCCGCCACCAGCGGGCCACCGCTGTCTCCCTGACAGGCGTCCTTGCCCCCGCCGGACTCTCCGGCGCAGAGCATGCTGGCGGCCCGGTAGGCACCACCGGGACCGCCCGGATAGGCACGGGCACAGACATCGTCAGCCAGCACGCGCAGGTGTGCGGCGTACAGCCTGCGCGGGTAGGCACCCTCGCCGGTGGTGTCCCCCCATCCGGACACCAGGGCCTGCGTGCCCGGCGTGTAGGCCGGGTCGCCGGCGCCCGCCATGGCGACGACCGCGCTCTGCGGCAGCGCCTTGGCCAGCGTGAGCACGGCGAAGTCGCCGCTGTTGGTCCTGCTGTCGTACCCGGGGTTGATCCGGGCGTCGCGTACGGCGATCTCCTGACCCTCGCTGGACAGCAGTTGAGTGCGGCCGGCGATGACGCGGAGGTCGCGCACGCGGTTCGGGGGAGCCCCGAGGACGCTCTCACCCAGGCAGTGGGCCGCGGTGAGCACCGTGGTACGGCCGACCGCCACGCCGCCGCAGAACTGGCCCGCCCGCGTACCCCCGAACCGGTCACGGCTGGACAGCGCGACGGTCCACGGGGCCTGCGAGACGTCGATCGGAAAGCCCCCGACCACGACGCTGCCGGCGGCCGCGGGAGCCGCGTTCGCCAGGGGTATGAAGGTCAGGCCGGCCGCCATTGCGAGCGGCCGAATCAGTGCGCGGGCAATGGAACGGCGCATGCGTGCTCCTCACTCCGTGGTTCCGCTGGGACACCCAGAGTCAGTCATGGGAGCTGCGCGCGCAGCACGAAGGCCCGGCTCCCCGCGGGGAACCGGGCCTTCGCCGTCGTACGACCGCGACCTAGTCGAGGTAGTCGCGCAGCACCTGGGAGCGCGACGGGTGACGCAGCTTCGACATGGTCTTGGACTCGATCTGGCGGATGCGCTCACGCGTCACGCCGTACACCTTGCCGATCTCGTCGAGGGTCTTCGGCTGACCGTCGGTGAGACCGAACCGCATGGAGACGACACCGGCCTCGCGCTCGGACAGGGTGTCCAGAACCGAATGCAGCTGCTCCTGCAGAAGCGTGAAGCTGACGGCGTCGGCCGGGACGACGGCCTCGGAGTCCTCGATGAGGTCACCGAACTCGCTGTCGCCGTCCTCACCGAGCGGGGTGTGCAGCGAGATGGGCTCACGGCCGTACTTCTGGACCTCGATGACCTTCTCCGGGGTCATGTCGAGCTCCTTGGCCAGCTCCTCCGGGGTGGGCTCGCGGCCCAGGTCCTGGAGCATCTGACGCTGCACGCGCGCGAGCTTGTTGATGACCTCGACCATGTGCACCGGGATACGGATGGTGCGGGCCTGGTCGGCCATGGCGCGGGTGATGGCCTGGCGGATCCACCAGGTGGCGTACGTGGAGAACTTGTAGCCCTTGGTGTAGTCGAACTTCTCGACCGCGCGGATCAGACCGAGGTTGCCCTCCTGGATGAGGTCCAGGAAGAGCATGCCGCGGCCGGTGTAGCGCTTGGCCAGGGAGACCACCAGACGGAGGTTGGCCTCCAGGAGGTGGTTCTTGGCGCGGCGGCCGTCCTCGGCGATGATCTCCAGCTCGCGCTTCAGCTTCGGCGCCAGCTTGTCGGCGTTGGCCAGCTTGTCCTCGGCGAACAGACCCGCCTCGATACGCTTGGCCAGCTCGACCTCCTGCTCGGCGTTGAGCAGGGGGACCTTGCCGATCTGCTTCAGGTAGTCCTTGACCGGGTCGGCGGTGGCGCCGGCCGCGGCGACCTGCTGCGCGGGCGCGTCGTCCTCGTCCTCGTCGGACAGGACGAAGCCCGCGCTCTCGGCGCCCTCGGGCTCCTCGGCGACCTTGGTGTCCTCGATCACCTCGTCCTCGAGAAGCTCGGCGTCGTCCTTCTTGCCCGTGGTCTTCTTGGCAGCCGTCTTCTTCGCGACGGTCTTCTTGGCGGCCGCCTTCTTGGCGGTCGTCTTCTTGGCCGCGGCCTTCTTGGCGGGTGCGGCTTCCTCGGCGGAATCGGCTGCGACCGGAGCAGTGGGCGCCACGGGGGCGGCAGTGGTGGCGGTGGCCTTCCGGGTCGTCACCGTCTTCGCCGCGACCGTCTTGGTGGCGGTGCGCTTGGCCGGACTCTTCGCTGCGACGCTCTTGCGGGTGCGCTTGGGCTCTGCGGCACTGACCATCAGCGTCACACCCTCTTCCTCAAGGATCTGGTTGAGGCTGCGCAGTACGTTCTTCCACTGAGTGGCCGGAATCTGGTCAGCTTCGAAGGCCCGACGCACATCGTCGCCGGCGATCTGCCCCTCAGCCTTTCCCCGCTCAATGAGCGCCATGACAGAGACGGACTCGGCGATCTCCGGCGGGAGCGTACGGGATGTGCTGGCCGACACGAACAACCTCTCGGAACGTTGGAAAACGACTTCCGGCACCGTCCACTGCGGACAGGAGCCGACCACCGGCCTGGGGATGGGCCGACGGAGCGGGCGGGGCCGGGAAGATGCACAGCGCCTTTCATGGCGTCCGTATTCCCTCCGCGGCTGTCACCTCTTAGGTCATCGCGCTGTTTCCACGAGTGTTACGCCCAATCTGCGTGGCCCGAGTCACACCCCGTAAGTGGTCAAAAACAGTCAGACACGGACAGAGAAGATCACCGATGCCGTCAGGCCCGGTCCCGCGCATGGCCCGCGGCGGCCCGTCGCCCCGCCGGACCCTGCCGGACCGCACTGGTCCGGCAGGGTCCGGCGGGGCCCGGCGACGGCCGGCAAGACCCCCGCACCGCCACGAGCACCACGAGGACGCCGCACACCGGCGACCGCACCGCCTCGGCCGTGAGGGTCAGTGCTCGCGCGGGGCGGGCACCACGCGCTCGACCTCGGGGTGGACCGTGAGCAGTTGGCGCATGGCCGCCTCGGCCGCCGTGCCGTCGCCGGTGCCGAGCGCGTCGACGATCCGCGCGTGCTGTGCGAGTGACGTCTCGTTCGCCCGGTCGCAACCCGTGACGGGGCCGCCGGAGACCTGGAGGGCCGCCGAGACGATCCCGGAGAGGTGCTCCAGCATGCGGTTGCCGGCGGTCTGGATGAGCAGCGCGTGGAACTCGCCGTCGGCGCGCGAGTACGTCAGGGCGTCGCCCTGCGCCATGGCGTGGCTCATGATCTCGACCATGTCACAGAGGCGCTGCTGCACCTCCTCGCGTCCGTGCCCGGCGGCGAGGCGGGCGGCGAGCGGCTCGATCGTCCAGCGCAGCTCGCTCAGCTCTCGGCGCTGGTCGTCGCGCTGGGGGCCGAAGGCCCGCCACTCGATGATGTCGGGATCGAGCAGGTTCCAGTCACTGACGGGCCGCACGCGCGTGCCGACGTTCGGGCGGGCGCTGACGAGGCCCTTGGCCTCGAGGACGCGGAGGGACTCGCGGACGACGGTGCGGGAGACCTCGAAGCGCTGGCCGATCTCCTCGGGCACCAGCGGACGGTCCGCGCCCAGGTCGCCGGAGACGATCATCTGTCCCAGCTGCTGAACGAGTTGGCCGTGCAGTCCACGGCCGCGGCTGCCCGCGGCACGCCGGCCGACGCGGCCCAGATCGGGGTCCGCACCTTCCCAGGAGGGCGCTCCGACGCGATCGGCCACCTGGGGCTCCGCGTAGGGGTAGCGGTCGAGTTCGCCCGGGCCGGCCAGACCGGAGTCGGTGGAGCGGGCGGCGGTCATCATGGTGTGCGCAAGGGTACTCACGGATCCTTTGTCGGCGCCGTCTCCAACTCCCTTGAGGTCTTTGGTGAAAAGCACACGAAAGGGTGATCGCTCACCCCGTCGCAATTGACGCCTTATCGGAAAGAAATGGGCTTTCCGATGGGGAGTTGTGACCATGCTGGGATCGGGAGTGCACGCTTGCCCGTCACCGGAACCGGGTGCGCAGCGTCGTGACGAGGTACGCGCACAGCAGTGCCGAGAGCGACAACACCAGTGCGCTGCCCACGGGTTGGGCGAGCACCCGCGCCATCCCGAGCAGGTAGCGCTCGCCGCCGAAGGGCCACTGCAGCAGGAGCACCTCCCGCATCCGCGCCGGGAATCCGGCGGCCATGCGCAGCGCGGGCCCCCGCATCGCCTCGTGCACGAGGGGCACGACGACTACGGGTACGGCGAGTACGGCGGCCAAACCGCCCGCGGTGGACCGGAACACACCGGCCGCCAGCACACCGGCCCAGGCGCAGCCGACGACGAGACCGAACCAACTCACACTCAACGAAAGCCAGTCCGCGGGAACTTGTGTCAGATCCCGTCCGTAGACGACATAGAGCACTTCGGCGTCGCAGCCCATGGTGGCGAAGGCCAGCAGCACCGCGGTGGCTCCGGAGACGAGCAGTTTCGCGGTGAGCAGCCCCAGTCGGCGGGGCACGGTGCCGCGGTCCGCCGCGAGGGCGGGGTGGCGGAACTCGTCCCCGAAGGCCAGCGCACCGAGCAGCCCCGCGGCGAGCGCCGAGGGCGGCAGCGGCAGCTCCCGCGGCCACGCGGCGAACAGTCGCTCCTGCGGGGTGTGCCCGAGCCGGGCGAGCAGTACGGCGGTGAGCGCGGACAGCACCAGGACGGCACCGCAGGTGAGGAAGCCGACGCCGATCCC
>NZ_CM002285.1:2335414-2342883 GCF_000497445.1 Streptomyces roseochromogenus subsp. oscitans DS 12.976
CGTAGCGCAGGGGGCGGAGGGGGCTGGGGGCGGGGCGGACGGAAATGGGGGGCGGGAGGGGGGACAGGGCGTCGAGGGAGCGGATGCCGTCGGGGCGGGCGGCGTCGGCGGTCTGTGGTGGACGGGTACGGGGGTTCCTCGCGCCGGGGAGGCGGGCGCGGAGGGCGGAGATGCCTGCGGTCGGAGTGTTCGCGCTGCCGGTCTGCGGCTCCTTGGCGGACCGGACCGCATCGTGCCCGGGCCCGGCGTTCGCGGCAGTCGTCGCCTCTGCGGTCCAGGCGCCGTCGGGTCCCGCTGCGGTTCCTGCTGTTCCTGCGAACATCTCGGCGGGAACCGCTTCGGCCTGTCCACCGGTCGCGTCCTCGCGGTCGGGGTTGTCACCGCCGTACGCCGTACTGCCGGCGGCTGGGGCCGCGTCGGCCCGCGCCACGTCTTCGGACGGTACGCGAGGGGTGGTGTCCGTGTGCTCGGTTTCCGTCCGGGGGTTGGGCGCCGCCCCGAGCGACGGCTTCTCGCCGCCGACGGCCTGCGGCCGCTCCCATGCCTGCGCTCCTTCCGTCCGTGGTTCCTCGTCCGAGGGCACGCTGGACGCGGCCCTCTCCGGCGCTGAGGCGTCCCCTACGGGGCTCTTGCGGTCCTCCGCCGAGAAGCCGAACGGCATGGCGCGCCGTTGTCTGGCCGAGGGAGTCGACGCCACGCCGCCCGCCGCTCCTGACGGTCGGCCGGAGGCCGAAGGGGCCTGCTCCGACGCGGGCGAGTCGGATGCGGACGTGTCGGCATCCGCCGCGGTCGAGCCGGGCGCCGAGGCCCCGGCCGCCGGTTGCGCCCCCGCAGCGATCCTTGCGGCATCCGGCTGCGCCGGCGGCAGACCGCGCACGGCCTTTCCGGGCTCCATCTGCGGCAGACCGCGCGCGGCCGCCGCACCAGGCTCCGCCGGCGGCAAGCCGCCAACCGTCCTCGTTGACTCCATCGCCGACAGACCGCGCACCGCCATCCCCGGCTGCGCCGCCGAGTGACCACGCGCCGTCGCCTCGGGCCGCGCCGCCAGGAAGTCGCGTACGGTCGTCACCGACTCCGCCGCCGACAGACCACAGGCCGCCACCTCCGACCCGCTCACCGGCAGACCATGCACCGCCACACCCCGCTCCCCCATCGGCAGACGGCGCACCGTCGCTTCAGGCTCCACGGGCGGCAAGTCGCGTACGGGCGGCTCCGGCTCCGTCGGTGATGAGCCAGGTGCGGGATGGACGTGTTCCGTCGGTGGCTGGTGTTGTGGCTCTGTGCTTGTGTTCGCCAGTGAGATGCCGTCGGGTGCGGTGCCGGCTCCTGGTCCCATGTCGCCGGTCTCGTCCGCGAGTTGGTGGACGAGGATGCCGTGGCGGAATGCGGTCTCGCCGACGTCGGCGGTGGTGGAGCCGTACACCGAGAGGCGGTTGCCGCCCTCCGGTACGACCTCGACGGAGCGGCGCGCGGTGCGGGCCTCTTTGGCGAGCACGGCCGCGAGGCGCGCCGCGTGCGGGCTGCGGACGGCCACCCGCGGGCGCAGCCGGGTACGGGCGAACTCCCTTCCCTCCTGGTCGGCCACGAGCCTGCCGCGGTCGAGAGTGACGACCCGGTCGGCGGTGCGTGCGGCTTCCTTGGTGTCGGCGGTGGTGCAGAGCACGGTGCCGCCCTGGTCGGCGTGGGCCCGCAGCATGCCGTGGAGCCATTGCGCCTCGCGGGGGGAGAGACCGTCGGAGGGTTCGTCGAGAACGAGTGTGTGCGGGTCCGGCAGCAGGGCGCAGGCCAGGCCGAGTCTGCGGTCCATTCCACGCGAGAGCGTGCCGAGGCGCTCCTCACGGAGGCTGACGAGGCCGACCGCTTCGAGGACCTCGTCGGCCCGGCGCGCGGAAACCCCCGAGGCCGCGCACAACATGCGCAGATGGCCGCGGACCGAGCGGGCCGGGTGCCCGGGTACGTCACCGAGGAGTACGCCGACCTCGCGCGACGGATGGGCGATCCGGCGCAGGGGACGTCCTCTGAAGTAGGTGATGCCGCGCCCCTGTTGAAGTTCGAGCATCAGTCTGAGCGCCGTCGTCTTGCCCGCGCCGGCGCCTCCGAGGAGCATGGTGACATGGCCCGCGTGCGCTTCGAACGAGACGTCGTCGACGGCGGGCCGGTTCGCCTTGCGGGAATTACTGGTCAGTCCGAAGGCCTGGATCACCTGCAGCAAGATAGCGTGCAATGTCCAGTTTTTCTGGTATATCCCGATCTAATGCCGTGTGCGATGCGGGTGACGCGCTGCGTGTCTCAGACCTCGGGGCGCAGCATCGGGGGGTTGAGCAGAGTGGCGCCGCCCGCCCGGAAGAGCTGTGCCGGACGGCCGCCCTGACGCGTGGTCGTCCCTCCGGTGGGAACGAGGAATCCGGGGGTCCCGGTGACCTTGCGGTGGAAGTTCCGCGGGTCGAGGGCCACTCCCCACACCGCCTCGTACACCCGGCGCAGCTCGCCGACGGTGAACTCGCTCGGGCAGAACGCGGTGGCGAGCGATGAATACTCGATCTTGGACCGGGCTCGCTCCACGCCGTCGGCGAGGATCTGGGCGTGATCGAAGGCGAGCGGTGCCACGGGCTCGCCGTCGCGGCCATATCCACCCTGCTGGAGCAGTTCCTCGACCGGAGCCCAGCGCGCGTTGCTGGCGTCGCCTCCCGCGCGTGGGGCGGGCAGGTCGGGCGCGAGCGCGAGGTGCGCGACGCTCACCACACGCATGCGTGGGTCCCGCTTGGGGTCTCCGTAGCTGGCGAGCTGTTCGAGGTGGGCTCCGTTGTCCTGGGCCGGGGCCGAGGGGTCGTGTGCGCACAGCCCGGTCTCCTCGGCCAGCTCGCGCGCAGCTGCCTGGGTGAGGTCCTCGTCGGCCCGTACGAAACCGCCGGGCAGCGCCCAGCGCCCCTGGAACGGGGGCTCACCCCTGCGGATCGCCAGCGCACACAGGGCATGGCGGCGCACGGTCAGCACGACCAGGTCCACAGTGACGGCGAAGGGCGGAAAGGCTGACGGGTCGTAGGGCATGCGGCGATCATAGTCGTCTGCCTGACGATAAACACTCCCCCTCGTCGGGCGCATCGGTGGCGGTTGCGCTGCGTTCGGGTATGGGGTGCAGGATCGGCTCCTGTTCTTCGTTGCCGTGGCGTCGTACGAGGTCAGACTCCCAGTTGCAGGCCGTCCGCCGCCTCCTCGACCATGGCGAGGCCCAGCCGGCTGACACGCACGGCGAACGAGGACCCGGCGACGCGCAGCCCGGTCAGGCCGAGTTCGCCGAGCGGTGCGCTGCGCACGGGGCACAGGGTGACCGTACCGGCGGGGGTGTCGGGGCGGACGCCGGCGAGCGCGGTGAGCATCATGATCGCGGAGGCCGCCGCGGTGGCCGCCGGCCGACAGGCCGCGGGGTGCGGGAGGGGAGCGCTCCCGCTGAAGCGCTGTTCGCCGGCGAACATGTCCGGCAGCCGGTGGCCGAAGTGTTCCGCCGCGTCCAGCAGCCCTCTCAGCAGGCCGCTCGCCTCCTTCTCATAACCGGCGGCGGCGAGTCCGGCGACGGCGAGTGCGGTGTCGTGGACGCGGACGGCTCCGGTCCGGTGGCCGAACGGGTTGTGCCCCGCCTCCTTGGCCCCGAGTCCCCGCAGCCCCCAGCCCGCGTCCATGGCGGGGGTGCCGAGCAGTCTGGCGAGGTGTTCGGTCTGTACGGCATCGAGCAGGCCCGGGGCGAGCCGGCCGGAGCCGAGCAGGCCGGTGTCGAGGAGGTGGACGACGGTGGAACCGAGGTGCGGCACGGGTCTGCCGTCCGGTGCCAGGGCGACGGCTGGGCGTCCGCCGCCGCGGTCCTCGACCCAGAAGTCGGCTCGGAAGGCGGCCCGCAGTGCCTGGGCCCACTCGCGTAACTCGGTGGCGCCGGGCCGGTCGAAGGCATCGAGGAGATCGGCGCCGAGCAGGGCCGCCCGATAGGCGTGGGCCTGTGTGTCGCAGCGGGCTGGGCCGCCGGGCTGGGGGTCAGGGAGGTAGGGGCCGGCACCGGCGGTGGTCCGCAGCCAGGTGAGGCAGCGTTCCGCGGCGGGCAGCAGCCTTCTCGTCTCCTGCTCGGGAAGTCCCCAGCGGCGGGCCTCGGCGAGCAGGACGGGGAAGAGCAGCGTGGCCTCCGTGCCCGTGCAGGCCGGCGGGAGGAAGGGGCCGGCGTCGCGCCGTGGCCCCGGGATCAGGCCGGCCCGTGGGTTCCCCTCGGGAAGCTGGGTACGGGCCAGGGTGCGCAGGGTGCCCGCGGCCAGCCGGGTTCCGAGCGGCAGGGCCATGCGAGCCGCGGCCAGAGCTTCGGCGGGGACCAGTCCGCAGCGCCAGGGCGCGCCCGCGGCGAGATGGATGTCGGCGGGGTGGGCGGCGTCGCGCAGCAGCAGTGCCTGGAGGTCGGCGATCGCCGTGTCCAGCAGCGGGGTCACCCGGAGGTCGTCGCCGGTCGCCCGGGCTGGGGCGAGCGGGCCGGTGGTGGCATGTCCCGCGGGCCGCAGCGGCCCCGCGCCGTCGAGCCGCACCCGGAGTTCGACGGCCGCCGTACCGCCGGGCGGCAGTTCCAGTTCCCACCGGAGCAGTCCGGCTGACGCGAGGGCGTCGGAGGGCGGCGGATCGGCGATGACGGAGGCGGCGGCACCGGCCGTGGCCCAGCGCAGGCCCGAGTCGTGGACGGTGGCGGGAAGTTCGGGGCCCGCCCGGCCGCACGCGATGGAGGCGAGTTCGGCGAGGTCCGTACCGAGGGCCACCTCGACGGGGAGCCTCAGCGGGCGCGCGGCGGCGTTGCGCAGGGTGATCCGTTCGGTTCCGTCGGCGCGACGGAACCGCTCGACCACGACATCCGGATCGGGGCCCGCCGACGGGGAGACCCGCAGTGTTCCCACGAAACGGGCACTGTCGGCACTCGTCATCCTGGCCTGCACGGCCAGCGGTTCGCGGCCGGCCACACGGACCTGGCACCGTGCGAGCAGGCGCCTGCCGCCCCGGTAGAACCCGTCCAGCCCCCGGCCGTCCAGCTGTCCCTCACCGGAGATGGCGAGGCCCGGCAGGGCGACGCAGACCAGCGCGGCATGTGTGGGCGGCAGCTCGGGCGCCGGGCGGCCGGTCTGTGGTGTGCGTACCGGTGTGGCTGCGGTGGACCGGCGGCCGCGGCCCGGTGTGGGCGTCGACGGCCTGGCGCGGCTTGCCGAGAGGTTCGGCCCGCGAGCCGTGGGCGGGGGCGGAACGTCGATGGTCTGCCGTGCGGTGGTGACCGCACCGTCCTGCGGGATCCACTCGCGCCTGTTCCAGGGCGGACGTTCGTCGTCGGGGGCGTAGGAGGGAGTCGGCTGCTGGTGCATGGGGAGGCTTCCTCCGCGCTCGGTGCGCCTCGGACGTGCTGGGCGGCCGGCGGGACGCCCGGGCGGACAAGGGTCGTACGGCGGCAGGGCCTGTCCAGGCGTTCCGCCACTCAGGTGAACGGAGCGGGACTCGTCCGGGTCACGGCTCGGCGCGCGGAAGCCGGTCGCACGGCGGCGGGACGACGGGGCGGTGCCGCCGCTCGGGCCGCGCGTGAGCCGGTGCCACCAACGGACGTGCGGCGGACCGGGGCGTCGGCTTCGAGCGGTCGGACAGGTCCGGTGGGCCAGGCGGCGGCCCAGCAGAGTGCCGGCGCTCACCTGTCCGCCTCGGGCTTGCCGTCGTCGCTCCCCGGCAGAGCCGTACCGGTCGCGGTGTCGCGCGCGTCGGCCTTACGTGTACGTGTGCCGCCAGGGCCGCGGCTGCCGGGACGCGCGGACTCGGCCGGGGACGGCGCAGGGTGAGAGCCGGCCGGCCTGCGCCGTCCGCCCGTGGTGCGCGCCGCACGAGGGGGGTCGCCGCCATCCGCCGATCGCACTCGGCGCCGTCGGCGAGTGCCCGTCCCGCGGCGGGCTTCGGCACCCTCGTCGTCCGTGTCCGTCCACCCACTCGCTCCGGGCGGCGTCGCGCTTTCGGGAGCCGGGAGCACGGGCCGAGCCGTTTGCTCCTCCGCGTGCCGCTGCGCGCCGGTCTCCTCCGGCGTACGCCCCGCTCGGTCGGTTCGGTGCGCGCGCAGGCAGCGGCGGACCGCCTCCGGATCGATGCCTTCGTTGCAGGCCTGGTGCAGCAGCCGGGCGAACAGATAGTCCGGATCCGCGCCCAGCGCCATGGCCAGCGCCTCGCGGGCCTCCAGCTCGTCACCTGCCGACCAGGCGACCCAGCCGGCCAGGGTCAGCGGGGCCGCGGCGTGTTCGCCGTAGGGGCCGACGCAGCGGCGGGCCAGGGCGCGCCAGAGCCGGAGGGCCGGACCGGCCTCGTCGCCCTCCATCCAGGAGGCCGCTCGGTCGCGGGTCGTGCGGTCCTGGAGTCCGAGGATCAGCGTCGCCGCCTCGTCGTGCGCGAGCAGGGCGTCGTCGCGCAGGTCCGCCGGGTGTGTGCCCGGCACTGGTGTCGCGGCGGCGAAACGGTAGATGATCCGCTCGGCGAGGCCGAGGGTCTCCTCCGCCACCTCCGGGCGGGACACGTCATCGAGCATGCGGGGCACCAGGGTCATGCCGGCCGCGTCCAGGGCGATCTCCTGCTCCAGGGCCGCGGTCGTCTCCCAGGGCTGCAGCCTGGCACGCAACTCCTTGAGCGTGCCGCGCACTTGGAGACCGGCGTAGGTGGCCGCGGCGGCCAGCACGGACGTGCCGGGAAGGCCCATCGGAGTGCCGTCCTCGGGGCAACAGCCCTCGATCGGGCAGCAGTACGACCAGAAGCGGCCGTCGGAGATGCACAGTGCCTCGACGACCGGTACGTCCAGGTCGCCGCACTGGGTGCGCAGCAGGTGGGCCAGCCGCGCCAGCCGTCGTTTGACGTCGCGGCCCGACTCTCCCGGGTACGGCTCCTGGCAGACGTAGGCCACCATCTGCTCGGGCCGGGCGCCGCGCCGTTCGCTGCCGGTCACCAGGCCGTGGGCCAGCTGGCGGGCGGCCGCCTCCCAGTCCTCCTCGTGCGCGGGGATGCCGAGCCGGGCCCGGCCGCCGAACCTGCCCCGGCCTTCGCGGTCGTGCAGGGCCACCAGCACCATGCTGTCCTCCGGGCGGTAGCCGAGGAGGTAGGGCAGGGCGTCGGCCAGTTCGGCGGGGGTGCGCAGCGTGATCTGCGTGTCGTGCGCGGACGGGCCAGAGAACCGCTCCTGCCCCGAGACGTCGCTGTTCTCGAACGGTCCAGTGGTTTCGCTGTGATTCGTCATGCGCCGACGATCTCGCGGATTTTGATCCTCCGCTTGAGCCTGTGGACAACTCAAATCAGGGACACGACAAGCCCGGTCCGGGTTGTCCACAGGCGCGGCCGGAGCCCGCCCGATTGTCAGTCCCGTCCGGTTGTATCGGGCCCATGGATCGCACGACTTGTATCGCAGGAGCGGTGGCGGGCGACGTCACCGGCGCGCTCGGGCC
>NZ_CM002285.1:2343515-2427377 GCF_000497445.1 Streptomyces roseochromogenus subsp. oscitans DS 12.976
GGACCGCGTACGGCGCGCCGGGCCAGCGCCGGCGGGGGCCGAGCGCCTCGTCACCGCGCTCGATCACCTTGGCGTACTCGCCGATGAGGGTCAGGGAGAAGCAGGCGATGATCCCGCGTACGCCCTCCGGGTACTGATAGGTCGTCAGGTCTCCCCTGCATCAGGGAGACCTGGGGGAGCCAGCGCGCCGTACGCGGTCTTCGGCCTGTTCCAGCATGGCGCCGGTGAGGTCCACGCCGATGCGGAGGCGACGACGGCCACCGCGACCGGCAGGAACAGGCCATGGCGCACCGCGTTGGTGAGTCCGCCGGCGTACGCCGCGTCCGCGAGCCGCCCGGCCTGCTGCCGTACCGCCTCCGGGACGCCCTCGGCTGCGAGCCGGCTCTGCAGCAGGGTGCCGACCGCGGCCGCCCCGACGACGCCGCCGATCTGCCGGAACGTGGTGAACATGCCGGAGGCCGCACCGGTCAGCCGCGGCGGGATCTCCTGCATCGCGAGCGTGCTGGTGGGCGCGAACACGAGGCCCATGCCGACGCCGAAGACGATCTGGCCGGGGATGACGGTCCACACGCTGGAGTCCGCCTTGGCCATGACCGCCGTGCGGGCGATACCGCCGAAGATCAGCAGTCCGGGGACGAGGATCTTCCGGCCGCCCGGCCTGCCGACCGCGATACCGGCCACGGGCGCCACGAACAGCGAGACCAGCGGTCCCGGTACGAGGGCGAGACCGGCCTTGCCCGCGGAGAGCCCGAGCACGGACTGCAGGTAGAGGGTGAGCAGCAGCAGCACGCCGATGGACTCGAACAGCAGCATCACGCAGAGCGCAGCCGAGACGGTGAACCCACGGCGGCGGAACAGCTCGAACGGCACCGGCGGACGGCTGTCCTGACGGGAGCGCTGATGCGGCGCGATGACCCCGAGGAACACCACGCCGAGCGCGAGGACCAGCGGGATGCTGAGGAAGGACGTGATGGTGCCCCAGTCGTAGCGCTGCCCCTCGATCAGCCCGTGCACGATCAGGCTGAGGCCCGCCGTGGACAGTGCGGCGCCCAGCAGGCCGAGCGAGGACTGCTGCCCCGTGCGGACGTCGGGCACCACGAGGAGCGTGCCCACCAGGTCCAGCACGCCGATCGGGACATTGATGAAGAAGATCCAGCGCCAGTCCGGGCCGGAGACCAGCGCGCCGCGGGCCGCGGGACCGGCGACCGTGGCGAGGCCCGCGACCGCCGACCACACGCCGAAGGCCGCGCCGCGGCGCTCAGCCGGAAGACGGCGCTGATCAGGGCCAGGGTCTGCGGCATCATCACCGCGGCGCCGAGCCCCTGGACCGCTCGGGTCGCGATCGCCTGACCCGGAGTGTCCACGAGGCCGCACACCGCGGAGGCCACGGTGAAGATCGCAAGTCCGGCGGCGAAGACCCGCTGCGGCCCGAACCGGTCGCCGAGCCGTCCGGAGAGCAGCAGCGTCATGAAGAAGCTCGCGCAGAGTACCGCCAGCGCCAGCCAGGGGTTTCGCCGCCGCGCTTTGGGTGCGTTGCCCTTCCCGTGGCCTCTCGTTGGTAGTCGTGTGGGGAGCTTCACCACGACCGACGCAGCCGGAGGCGGAACCGTGACATGGGCTCCGTACGACAGGGGTGGGCACCGCGCCGTACGGCATGAAGGGGTCGGCGGGGCGTGTCAGCCCGCCGCGGCGAGGACCAGCGGAAGGACCGGCCCGCTGCCGGCCCGGCGGAGCAGGCGGGCCGCGACCGCGAGGGTCCAGCCGGACTCGGTGTAGTCGTCCACGAGCAGGACGGGTCCGGGAGAGGCGGCCAGGGCTCCGGCCAGGTCCTCCGGGACGGTGAAGCTGCCCGACAGCGCCCTGAGGCGTTGCGCGGAGTTGCTGCGGCGTGCCGCGTGCGCGCCGTTCGGCCCGGTGTACGTCAGGCTGCCCAGGTGGGGAAGGCGGCCGATGGCCGCGATGCCCTGGGCGAGGGAGCTGACCAGCTTCGGTCGGGTCAGCGACGGTACCGAGACGACTCCGACGGGCCGGGCCGAGGCGTCCGGGACGTCCGGCGCCCAGCCGCCCGCGGAGCGCGCCCAGTCGGCGAGGACGGCCACCGCGGCCTGCAGGACGTCGTCGGGGACCGGGCCGTCAGGTGCGTTCTCCGCCAGCAGGGGGCGCAGCCGGTTGCCCCAGCCGATGTCCGAGAGCCGACCCAGGGCGCGCCCGGTGGAGCACTGCTCGCCGGCCGGGATACGGCCCTTGAGGTCGATGCCCAGGGCGGGCATCCCCGTCGGCCACATCCGGCGCGGCTCGATCTCCGTCCCCGGGCGGTCCAGTTCCTCCGTGGCGCCCTTCAGTGCCTCGGCCGACACGGCGGCCTCGATCCACGAGCCGGCGCAGTTGTCGCACCGGCCGCACGGGGCCGCCCCCTCGTCGTCCAGTTGCCGGCGCAGGAACTCCATCCGGCACCGGGACGTGTGCACGTACTCGCGCATGGCCTGCTGCTCCGCCGCCCGCTGCCGCGCCACCCAAGCGTACCGCTCGGTGTCGTACACCCAGGGCTGCCCGGTGCTCTCCCAGCCGCCCTTCACTCGCTTGACCGCCCCGTCCACGTCGAGGACCTTCAGCATCGTCTCCAGCCGGGTACGGCGCAGGTCCACCGCCGCCTCCAGGGCCGGCACGGACAGCGGCCGTCCCGCGTCGGCGAGGGCCGAGAGGGTCTGGCGAACCTGCTGCTCGGGCGGGAAGGCCGTGTCGGCGAAGTAGCGCCAGATCGCCTCGTCCTCCTTGCCCGGCAGCATCAGTACGTCGGCGTGCTCCACCCCGCGCCCGGCCCGGCCCACCTGCTGGTAGTAGGCGATCGGCGAGGACGGCGAGCCGAGATGGACGACGAAGCCCAGGTCGGGCTTGTCGAAGCCCATGCCCAGCGCGGAGGTCGCGACCAGCGCCTTGACCCGGTTCTCCAGCAGGTCGGCCTCGGCCTGCAGCCGGTCGGCGTGCTCCGTGCGGCCCGTGTAGGACGCCACCTCGAAGCCGCGCTGCCGCAGGTAGGCGGTGGCCTCCTCGGCGGCGGCCACCGTCAGCGTGTAGACGATTCCGGAGCCCGGCAACTCGTCGAGGTGCTCGGCGAGCCAGGCCAGGCGATGCGCGGCGTCCGGCAGTTGGACCACCCCGAGGCGCAGGCTCTCCCGGTCCAGCGGGCCGCGCAGCACCAGGGCCTCGCCGGCGCCGGTACCGAGCTGTTCGGCCACGTCCGCGGTGACCCGCGCATTGGCGGTCGCGGTGGTGGCCAGCACCGGCACGCCGGGGGCCAGCTCGGCCAGCATCGCGCGCAGCCTGCGGTAGTCGGGACGGAAGTCGTGGCCCCAGTCGGAGATGCAGTGCGCCTCGTCCACCACCAGCAGGCCGGTCGTGGCCGCGAGCCTGGGCAGCGTCTGCTCGCGGAAGTCCACGGAATTGAGGCGCTCCGGGCTGACGAGGAGCACGTCGGTCTCGCCGCGCTCGACCTCCTCGTGGATCGCGTCCCACTCCTCCGGGTTGGCCGAGTTGATCGTCCGCGCCCGGATACCGGCCCGGGCCGCCGACTCGACCTGGTTGCGCATCAGCGCCAGCAGCGGCGAGACGATCACCGTCGGGCCCGCTCCGCGCCGCCGCAGCAGGGCGGTGGCGACGAAGTACACCGCCGACTTGCCCCAGCCGGTGCGCTGCACCACCAGCGCACGCCGGCGCTCCTCGACCAGGGCCGCCACCGCCCGCCACTGGTCCTCCCGCAACCGTGCCGAGCCCTCCGGGGCACCGACGAGCTCGGCAAGGACGGCATCGGCTTCAGCGCGCAGCTCCAGGGTGTCCATGCCCCCATGCAACCCGATTCCGCAGGCCGTCGGCCAATTCACTCAGCGTGAGCGGCGTGCGGTCGACGCATGATCGGTGTCTCCGCCGGGCATCAGCCGAGGACGCCGGCAACGCGGTCCCGCCCGAGCTTTCCAGGCCATCCCGGGTTGACCACGCGCCCGGTCCCGGCAGCCGTACGGGGCACGAACCGTCACCTCAGGCGTCAGCGGTCCAACCTTTGGGTAAGGATATAAGCCACGCACCACCAGATAAGCGTCGGTGGCCCCAATTGCTCGTTGCCGCATCCAAGTTCGGCAGGAAGAATTGAGGTCCGCTCCCCGCACGGCTCGTCCGTGATCCGGTTGGGCCCTACTGCGGTGCGCGGTCCCTCGAAGTCCGACCCCGCCCGCAGTGTGGGCGCGTAGCCGAAGGGAGGAACGTGACCTTCGGATTCGCCTCGTCCTCGGCGGCCTCGTTGTCGACGTCCGCGTCCGCCGCTTCCGCCAGTCGCCTGCTCGAGCCGGCCGAATGGGCCGCCGCCGGAATCCCTCTGCTGCGCAACCCCCGTGAGGTCGTCAGCGGACTGCACGCCCGCCATCGGCCGAGAATCTCGACGGCCATCGTGGCCGTGCTCGATCCGGAGGAGCGGCTGTGCGCCAGCGCGTCGTTCACGCGCCGCGAGGCCCCGGCCGACGGCTGGATGTTCCGCAACGCGCTGCTCGCCCAGCTGCGCCGGATCATCCCGCACGACCTACGGCGCCGGACCCCGGTGCGCACGGCCATTCTGGTCTACTGCCGTGAGGGCGACGCACGTTGGACGGAGGAGGACGGTGCCTGGATGTGGGGCCTGCGTGACGCCTGCACGCTGCACGGCCTGCGGTGCGGGGCGTACATCACGCTGACCCACGACGGCTGGCATGTGCTGGGTGAGGGCCGCAGTGGCCGCCGCCCCAACGCCGACTCCGAGCCGGAGCCCTTCGCTCTGTCGGAGGCCCCGCCCCTCACACCGCGCACCGGCGGCCCGGTCTCCGAGGTCCTGCGCCGCGCGGCGGCTCGCTGAAGAACACAGCAGCCACAGTCCCCCGGCCGTCACCAGACGGCCGCCTCAGTATGACGGCCTCGGTCGGCACATCAGTCCGGCGTACGCCCGCTCCTCGGCCAGCCGCGGGGACGCGGAGACTGCGCGGACCCATGCCGGGCCGGGGAACGCGGCGCGGGGCGGTCCGGTCGGTCCGGCCTGCGCCGACGCCCGGCCACCGCTGCTCCGCGCCCGGCGTCTCCTCGGCGTGGCGCCGGGAAGCCGCCCCACGAGCGGAACGGCCGCCGGTCGTCCGGGCATGCCAAAGGGCACGCCGTGCGGATGCCGCCGAAGCGGCTGTCGCGTCGCCCCGGTGCCCCGAGGCGCCGGACGCGGCTCAGACGCCGGCGCCCAGCACCGTGTTGATCTGCTGCGGATCGCCGCAGACGATCAGCAGGGCACCAGCCCGGGCGTGAGCCAGCGGAAGAGCCGAGGCGGCAGCGGAGGCGGGTCCTCCGTTGACGGCCACGACGACCACGGGGCGGGACGCGGCACGGGAGGCGACGGCGGCGTCCGTGTAGAAGACGTCGTCACCGGCGTCGTGCTGCGCCCAGTAGGCGGCTTCACCGAAGGACAGCTCGTGCTCCGCCCACGGGTGCTGGGCACCAGTGGTGATCACGAGCACGTCGCCCGGGGCACGACCCGAGTCCAGGAGGAGATCCACCGCCTCGTCGGCGGCGTCGAGCGCACCGCCGGCCGAAGCCGGGATCAGCTGGATCTGCGGGGTCGCCGCCGGAGCAGCGGTAGCGGCCGGGCCCGAGGGGCCCGGCTTGGCCGGAGCCACGTCACGCGGCGTGCGCTGCACCGGCGGCACCGGCCGCTGAGGGCCGGGACGACCGGGGCGGGACGCCGCGGGACGGGGGCCGGGTACGGGGCGGGGGGTCGGCGCGGTACGGCCACTGGCCGGAGTGGCGCGGGGACCCTGGGCACTCTCGTGAATCTGAGGCTCCTCGGGAATGAGAGGCATGAGCTGATATTTATCAAACATTGGTGCGGCGCGGGCAACCGGGTGGCACATCAGTGCGAGCGGAACCGTCAGAAATCGAAGCCGAGCTGGCCCTCGATTTCCGGAACGCTTCCGTCCGCCCAGCTGCGGACCTTCTTGAGGTGCCGCCACTGAGGCAACGCATCAAGATACGCCCACGACAAGCGGTGGTGCGGGGTGGGCCCCCACTCCTCCAGTGCGGCCTTGTGCACGGGCGACGGATACCCGGCGTTGTCCGCAAACCCGAAGTCTGCATGGTCGACACCCAGTACGGCCATCATTTTGTCGCGCTGAACCTTGGCTATCACCGACGCTGCCGCCACGGCCACACACGACTGATCGCCCTTGATCACCGTGCGCACCTTCCACGGGGCGCCGAGATAGTCGTGCTTCCCGTCGAGGATCACGGCGTCGGGGCGGACCGGCAGGGCGTCCAGCGCGCGAACCGCGGCGAGCCGCAGTGCCGCCGTCATCCCCAGGTCGTCGATCTCCTCGGGGGAAGCATGCCCCAGCGCGTAGGCCGTCACCCATGCCCGCAGGACCTCGGCCAGTTCCGTGCGCCGCTTGATCGTCAGCAGCTTGGAGTCGGTCAGCCCCTCGGGCGGACGGCGAAGTCCGGTGACCGCGGCGCAGACGGTGACAGGTCCGGCCCAGGCGCCGCGCCCCACCTCGTCGACACCGGCGATGACCTTGGCTCCGGTCGTGGCGCGCAGGGAGCGCTCGACAGTGTGAGTAGGCGGTTCGTACGGCATGGCGCCCCCAGCCTACGCCGCCGCGATCGTCACCCGACACCCCGGTCGCCCAACCGCCGCACAGATGACCGGCGCGCGGGATCAGACTCCGTACGGCCGGAGCAGCGGGAGCACCAGCTGGTCGATCATCTCCTCGAGTTCCCGGCCACTACATTCGCTGGCGCACATCTTCGAGCGGTACATCATCATGACCGGGACGGCGTCCATGACATAGCAGTTGGCGGCGTCCGGACGAACCTCTTCCCCCCTCTCTATTCCATGGACGAGGATCTCACCGAGGAGCTTGAAGGTCGGCTCCACCACGCCTCCGGCGATCGTCTCCCGAAAACGGTCCGCCTGAACTTCATCGCATTCGTGAATCACCGAGCACAGTGCCACACCGGGCGGCGAGTGATGATCTGACGCACCTGCCGACAGAGGGCGAGGAGGTCCTCGCGCACGCTGCCGAGGTCCGGAGCCGCCTCCACCCGAGGCAGAACGGCCACCAAGGCATCCACGACGAGATCCTCCTTCGAGGGCCAGCGGGGTGCCTGTCCAGCCGGTTGCGCAACATGCCACGCGCCCCCCTCTTGGGCTGGGGCCGACGGCCTACGAGGCTTTAGGCAGCCACCATGGAGCGAGCCTCGAAGGACAGGGGCCGATAGGGCCATTGCGGGCTGGCCCCAAAGACTGTCCGATCCGGCCAAGCAGCGTAAGGCCCCCTGTTCACTCGCCCCATGGGCGTCTCCGGCCCAAAAGCTGCTACGGCCAGCGGCGTGCCCACGCGCGACGCCACCACACCACAGGCTCAAACAGCAGAGAGCCCCGGCCCATGCCCCCCGACGGCAGAGCCACAGACGGGGCAGCCGACGCGCTGAGTCCTGATTCGCCGTCACCCAGCGCGCCGGGGTCTGCTTCTCGCGAGCCACGGGTGTGATCGGTTCCAAGAGCCCCCGGTTCATTCGTTTCGCGTCACGCGGGCGTGATCGGCCATGACACGGCCGTCCGGCGCCACGCGCGGAGCCAGCCAGCCAAGGTCCCGCTGACGAGACCTTGGAAAGCCTGGAGAAGGCTTGGGGGATCGCCCCGGAGATGGCAGCGGATCACCCGACCAGTCTGGAGCTGACGCGCGTCCTGGTGTCCAGGCACAGGCGCAGCAATGAGCGGCTCACCAAGTTGGCCAACCGGGCCGGTATCACCGTCTGATCGGCATCAGAACCGCAAGAAGCCCCTCCTGGATGTCAAGACGCTGTTGGCCAATTCGGGGCTCGGCGTGATGTCGGTCTCCAAGAACACACCGGGTTTTGGACACCGACGCTGTCCTTTGGGGGCGTCGATGGACGGACGGCTGAATGGCAACACACAGATCGTCCATCACCACCCGGACAGTCCACCACCAAATGCCACCGATGTGGCGGCGCCGTGCCTACGGTCGAAATCACTCCCGACCACAGATGGAGGACGCACATGCTCAGGCCCATCGCCATCATCCTCACCGGGCTGATCACCACCGGGGTCCTCACGGGAGGTGTCGCCGCCGCAGCCCCTGCGGCACACACTTCCGTCGCGACCATGTCGGCAGCTCCGGCAGACAGTGATCCCTGTCTTCCGGGGTACATCCTCAACCTCCCTCTCTGTGTCTAAGGAGCAGCCTCCCTGGCGGCCCGTCACGGTGCAGCAACCCGTTGCTTCCCCGCTCATTCCAGGGCGGGGAGCGGTCGCAACCCTGGCAAAGCCAGGCAGCGAGAGACGGTGTCGTCCCAAGGCCGCGAATCGCGCGCTCCAGGCACGATCGAGCCCCTGGCTAGCAGGAGAGACTCCGAATCGGCCAACAGCGTCCGGATCTCAAGGAGAGAGTTTGCTGCTGTAAAGGAGGGGCGAGAGCCGCAGGTCAGGACGAGAGCTGAACTCGGAACCCCAGAACACACGAGCCAGCGGTTCCCGACGCGACGATTGTGAACATCACGCTGCCGCACATTCAAGAGGCGCTCAAGTTCAGCACCATGGAACTGATTTGGGCGGTCAGCGCCTACACGCTCACCTTCGGCGGTCTGCTGCTGCTCGGTGCGCGCCGGTGGCGCCCTCGGCCGTCGCCGAGTGTTCACGACCGGCATTCTGCCGCGCGGGCCTTCGGCGTGTTCGCCGCCGTGTCCGCGGGCGGTGGCGCAATCGGCCTGCTGGTGGGCGGCATGCTCACCGACTGGCTCGACTGGCGCCGGGTGCTGTTCGTCAACGTACCGATCGGCGTGCTGATCGCGTCGCTCGAGCCGCTGTACATCAACGAGTCCCAGCGGCATCCGGGGCGCTTCGACATCACGGGTGCGCCGACCTCGACGGAGGGCATGGCATCGCTGGTCTACGGGTTCATCCGCGCCTCGGAGGACGACTGGCGGGACGGCCTCACTCTCGGCTCCTTTATCAAGGCCAGTCTGGCCTTCCTCCCCGTGGCGGTCGCGATCGCGGTCGGTGCGGGCCTGTCCCAGCGCTTCCTTCCGACGTTCGGCCCGTGGCCGTTCACAACGGCCGGCACGGGGCTCGTGGTGACCGGGCTGGTCTGGCGGACCTTCATCCGTCCGGACAGCTCCTACCTCAGCAGGGTGCTCGGGCCGATGCTGGTGTTCGGCTTCGGGACGGGCCTGAAATTCGTGACGGCCACCGTCACGGCGGTGTCTGGCGTTGCCCCGCACGAGGCAGGTGCGGCTTCTGGGCTCCTCAACGCCAGGCAGCAGGTGGGCGGTTCGCTCGGACTGTCCATCCTGACGACCGTGTTCGGCTCGGCCGCGAAGGACGAGACGAGGAAGCAGCTGCCGAACTTCCTCACCGACGGCTCGACGGAGCAGCAGGCCCGGTTCGTCAAGACGCATCAGGACGTGGCGGGCCCGGGCGTGGGCCGATTCCACCGACGTCCCCACGAGCGCCAGGACGGGAATCACCATCAGAACCAGCACCGCGCCTGCCATCGCCACCCCCCTCCGACCGTCACTCTCCGAATCTCTTCGACCCTGCCGCCGAAGGCCGCGACCCACGGCGGATATGGGAAGAACGGGCGATGGTCACGGAGAGTTCCCGGCGGGCACGGAGAGTTCGCAGCCGATCGGCCCCGGGCTCAGCACGCACCGGCTCAAGCAGGAGGAGGCCTGTGCCCGGGCAGAAGGGAACATGGGCCTGGGCAGGGGAAAGCCGCTCAGGCAGGAGGGAGCATGGGTACAGGCGGCGGGAAGTACGGCCGGAGGACCGGCTCTGGCCTACGTCCCCGGACCCGTCAGAGCGACGTCGGCACCCACTCCGGCAGCGCCTCGGTGCGTTGCGTCCACTCGGCGGGCGGGGTCCCCGCCTTGCCGGAGGCGAGCACACCTCCCGTGATCGCGCAGGTCGTGTCCATGTCGCCGCCCACGCCGGCCGTCGTCCAGAACGCCGTCTCGTAGTCACCGAGGCTCCGGGCGGCGGACCAGAGAGCGAAGGGGACGGTGTCATGGGCGGTCGTGCGCCGGCCGCAGCCCAGCACCGCCGCGACGGTGCCCGCGTCGCCGTAGTCGAGCATGTCCCGGGCGCGCCGGAGTCCCTGGCCGACCGCGCTCTTGGGCACCAGGGCGATGACTCCGTCGAGGAGTGCCTCGGGGCCGGGCGGGCCGTCCGGGGAGCCGGCCAGTGCCGCCGCGGCGGCGACGGCCATGGCGCCGACGACGGCCTCGCGGTGCTGATGGGTGGGGTAGGCAGAGATCTCCGCCTGGTGGGTCGCCTGCTCCGGGTCGTCCGCATACCAGGCGCCCAGAGGTGCGATCCGCATCGCCGCTCCGTTGCCCCAGGACCCTCGGCCGTTGAACAGCCCGGCGGCCAGCTCACGCCAGTCCTCGCCCTCCCGGACGAGTCTCAGCAGGCGGTCGACGACGGGGCCGTACCCCCGGTCGAGGTCGTGGTGCTCGGCGAAGGAGCGGGCCAGCTCATCCTGGTCGATGCGCCGGTGGGCGGCGAGGACGGCGACCACGGAGGAGGCCATCTCGGTGTCGTCCGTCCAGTGCCAGGGCCCGGCGGGCAGCTCGCGTCGCTTCAGCAGGGGGTAGTGCGCCGGAACGAAGAACTGGGAGCCCAGGGCGTCCCCCACGGCCAGTCCGCGCAGGCTCGCCAGCGCGCGCTCCAGGCGCCCGACGGAAGAGGAGTCAGCGGTCATCGCACTGCCACTCTATCCGTTCGCCCAGTACGGCATCGGTTCCCGCCAGCGCTCGAAGGGCCGGTCGAGCGTGTACCGGCCGTCCTCCCCGAGAACGAGCATCCGCATCTCGGCGTTCCCGGGGTTCGAAAGCGACTCGAATTCCGCGACCGTCCAGTGGAACCAGCGCATGCAGAACAGCCGCATCGCGAGTCCGTGCGTCACCAGCAGGACGTTCGGTGGATGATCCGGTGCCTCGAAGCTGCGGAACAGGCTCTCCAGGAAGCCGCCGACCCGGTCGTACACATCGGCTCCGGACTCGCCCTGCGGGAACCGGAAGAAGAAGTGACCGTACGCGTCGCGGTAGGCCTTCTGCAGGCGTACGTCGTCGCGGTCCTGCCAGTTGCCCCAGTCCTGTTCGCGAAGGCGGGGCTCCTCCCGGACACGTATGAGATCCGGATCGAGGTGGAAGGCGCGGAGCGTCTCGTGTGTCCGGCGGTACGGGGAGACATACACGCTCACGCATTCCCGGCCGAAGATTTCCCGGATTTCCTTCCCGGTCTCCTCGGCCTGTCTCCGGCCGCGCTCGGTCAGCGCGAGGGCGTGGTCGGGCTCGCGCTCGTACACGGAGTCGTCGACGTTGCCCGTGGACTCGCCGTGCCGGACAAGGACGATGCGCCGTGGTCGTGCCATGCCAAAACCCTAGATCGTACGAGGCAGGGTCGAGGACTCAGACGGGCCTCATACGGCGTAGGTCACACGAATCCGGCGTTCCGAGCCACTCCAGGGCACCCCGTGCGACACCCAGCACACCCCAGTGCGACGCCCGACACCTCCCCGGTGCGACATCCGCGGGTGCTGGTTTGATATTCAAACCCACAGGGTGGCGTCAGACCGTCCAAGACGTCTCCATGTCCACGATGTCACCGGAGAGTGCCGCCACGTCGGCCTCCGTCTGGGCTCGCAGCGCGAGACGCTCCACGCGCTCGGTGCGGTACTTGCCGTGCTCGGCCGCCGACCGCCACATCGACAGGATCAGGAACTCCTGCTCGGGCGCCTCGGCGAACATGCCGCGGATCATGCCGGGCGAACCGGCCATCGCCGGGTTCCACACCTTCTCCTGCATGAGGGTGAAGTGCTCGACGCGCTCCTCGTGGATACGGCACAGGGCCACACGGATCAGATCGGCGTCGGTGAACCGCGGCTCGAAGCCCGTCTTCACATCGAAGCGGTACTCGAACAGCTTGACCTGCGCGTCCTTGAACGTGCCGGACTGGGCGGACGCCAGGCGGTCGTGCGAGCGGGCCATGAAGGAGTCGTAGAAGGCGCGGCTCTCCCAGAAGGCGAAGATGTGCGCCACGCCCGACCGCTGCCGGCTCCAACCGCCTCCCTGCCCCCGGAATCCCGGCTCCCCCAGAAGCCCCGCCCATTTTCGCTGCCCTCGCTCGAAGCCGCGGCGGTCCACCACGGTGCAGCGAATCCACTTGACCAGCACCGCGCCATCGTAAGGCCACCGGGCGTGGCGTCGGTCACGCTCCGGCGGAGATCACCCGCGCATGCGCCCCCGCACGCGTGGCACGATGGACAAGAAGCCCCGACGTCAGCGGAGTTGGGGGACGAGGCAACCACCAGGGGGGAAGGGGAAGCCTGTTGACCGGGTTCAGCAAGGGAATCCGCAAGGTCGAGGCCGGGCTCAAGTGGGACCCCAGCCCGACGGGTCAGCCGCCCACCGATCTCGACATCATCGCCGCGACGTTCGTCTCGGGCGACGCGTACGGGACGCCGGCCTATCTGGTCCACTTCGACAGCCGTTCGCCCGACGGCACGATCTTCCTCAACCGGGACAGCACCGACGGCAAGGGCTTCGGCTGGGACGAGGTCATGACGCTGGAGCTGGACCGGCTCGACGGCCGGTACGCGCGCGTGGTGGTCGGTGTCGTCATCCAACAGGGGTCCGGACACAAGACGTTCGTCGACGTGCTGAATCCGGCCATGCGCGTCCGGGAGGGCTACACCGTGCTCGCCGAGGACGACTTCGGCTCGGTGCCCTGGGCGACGGCGGCCACCATCGCCGAGTTCGCGCGTGACGACTCCGGGGAGTGGAGGTTCCGGCCCGGCGTGCACGGCTTCGATGAGGACCCGGCGACCTTCACCCGGGTCATGGGCAGGGCGCAGCAGCCGTAACAGGGCTCGGTGAGTGACAGGGCTCAGCATAGGTAAGGGGCGCCGACCATGGCCGGCGCCCCTTACCTCACTTCACGCGTCGAGGAACGGTCACGCCGCGACATCCCAACGGGCAGCGCACGGGGACCGAAGAAGGCCATCCCGCTGATCATGAACCACAGGGCCGTCATGCGGACATGGTGTCGTTGTGGACGGTGTTCCACAGCCCGTCGGAGACGATGCCGCTCCGGTGCGTGTATGCCGCGATGACGCCCACCATCATGTGCACCACAGCGGCAGCGAGCGCCTCAGGGTGCCCACCTGGTCGCCTGCGGAGTCAGAAGGCCGGCCGGTCCAGGAGCAGCATCAGCAACTTGTACATGCCGCGCAACTCCGATTTCGGGAGCAGAGGCATGAGGTGCTCTGCCCCGACCAACATCAGATAAAGCCGTTCCCGGGCCTGCAGCGTGCCGGACGCTTCCACCCCATCGATGACCGCCGTGGTGCACTTGGCCTCAAAGCGGTCGAGCAGTCGGGTCCAGCACTTCGGCATCGATCCGAAGTGGTGATGAAAAGCGCCCTTCGACATGCCCATGCGCTCACACGGCGAGGGGGTGCCGAGTCAGGACTCGGCACCCCCTCCTGAGTGCTGCTCGGGCGGATCAGCTACAGCTGCCGAAGGTTTGCGGCAGATGCAGTTCCGCCCGGTTTCAGCTGCAGCCGCTGGTCGAGCCGCAGCCCTCGCAGATGTAGCAGGAACCGGCCCGCTGCATCTTCGTACCGCAGGAGAAGCACAGCGGGGCGTCGGCCTGGATGCCCAGCTGCATCTCCACCAGCTCGGCGCTGGTGTGAGCCTGCTTCGGGGCGGGCTCGGCCGCCTCGGACTCCGGCTTCCGCGTGGCGACCGCCTTCAGCTCCTGGGCGCGCGGCGCCGACTGGGCCAGGCCCTCGACGTCGACCTCGTCGTCGGCCGGCTCGTAGGAACCGGTCTCCAGGTGCCGCTGACGCTCCTCGGCGGAGTGGATGCCGAGCGCGGAACGGGTCTCGAAGGGCAGGAAGTCCAGCGCCAGGCGGCGGAAGATGTAGTCGACGATCGACTGCGCCATCCGCACGTCCGGGTCGTCCGTCATGCCGGCCGGCTCGAAGCGCATGTTGGTGAACTTCGAGACGTACGTCTCCAGGGGCACGCCGTACTGGAGGCCGACGGAGACCGCGATGGAGAAGGCGTCCATCATGCCCGCGAGGGTGGAACCCTGCTTGGACATCTTCAGGAAGACCTCACCGAGACCGTCGTCCGGGTAGGAGTTGGCGGTCATGTAGCCCTCGGCGCCGCCGACGGTGAAGGACGTGGTGATGCCGGGACGACCCTTCGGGAGGCGCTTGCGGACCGGGCGGTACTCGATGACCTTCTCGACCGTCTCGCGGATGGTCGCCTCGGCCTTCTCCGCGGCCTCCTCCTTCTCCTTCTCCTTGGTCTTGGCGGAGAGCGGCTGACCCACCTTGCAGTTGTCGCGGTAGATCGCGAGCGCCTTGACGCCCAGCTTCCAGGCCTCGAAGTAGATCTCCTCGACCTCCTCGACGGTCGCCGTCTCCGGCATGTTGACCGTCTTGGAGATGGCGCCGGAGATCCACGGCTGGATCGCGGCCATCATGCGGACGTGGCCCATCGGGGAAATGGCGCGCTCGCCCATGGCGCAGTCGAACACCTCGTAGTGCTCGTGCCTCAGGCCGGGGGCGTCGATCACATTGCCGTGCTCGGCGATGTGGGCGACGACCGCCTCGATCTGCTCCTCCTGGTAGCCCAGGCGGCGCAGGGCCTGCGGGACGGTGCCGTTGACGATCTGCATCGAGCCGCCGCCGACCAGCTTCTTGAACTTCACGAGAGCCAGGTCGGGCTCGACACCGGTGGTGTCGCAGGACATCGCGAGGCCGATGGTGCCGGTCGGGGCGAGCACGGACGCCTGGGAGTTACGGAAACCGTTCTTCTCGCCGAGACGCTGCACGTCCTGCCAGGCCTCCGTGGCGGCGGCCCACACCGGGGTGTCCAGGTCGTCCATGCGGACGGCCTTGCCGTTGGCGTCGGCGTGCTGCGCCATGACGCGCTTGTGGGCGTCGGCATTGCGGGCGTAGCCGTCGTACGTGCCGACGACCGCGGCCAGCTCGGCGGAACGGCGGTAGGCCGTACCCGTCATCAGGGAGGTGATGGCGCCGGCGAGGGCGCGGCCGCCGTTGGAGTCGTAGGCGTGGCCGGTGGCCATCAGCAGGGCGCCGAGGTTGGCGTAGCCGATGCCGAGCTGGCGGAACGCGCGCGTGTTCTCGCCGATCTTCTGGGTCGGGAAGTCTGCGAAGCAGATCGAGATGTCCATCGCGGTGATGACCAGCTCGACGACCTTCTGGAAGCGCTCGGTCTCGAAGGACTGGTTGCCCTTGCCGTCGTCCTTCAGGAACTTCATCAGGTTCAGCGAGGCCAGGTTGCAGGACGTGTTGTCCAGGTGCATGTACTCGCTGCACGGGTTCGACGCGGTGATCCGGCCGGACTCGGGGCAGGTGTGCCAGTTGTTGATGGTGTCGTCGTACTGGATGCCCGGGTCGGCGCAGGCCCAGGCAGCCTCGGCGATCTTGCGGAAGAGCGCCTTGGCGTCGACCTCTTCGAGGACCTCACCGGTCATCCGGGCGCGCAGGCCGAAGTTGCCGCCGTCCTCGACCGCCTTCATGAACTCGTCGTTCACCCGGACCGAGTTGTTGGCGTTCTGGTACTGGACGGAGGTGATGTCGTCGCCGCCCAGGTCCATGTCGAAGCCCGCGTCGCGCAGGACGCGGATCTTCTCCTCCTCCTTGACCTTGGTCTCGATGAAGTCCTCGATGTCGGGGTGGTCGACGTCGAGCACGACCATCTTGGCGGCGCGGCGGGTGGCACCGCCGGACTTGATGGTGCCGGCGGAGGCGTCGGCGCCGCGCATGAAGGAGACCGGACCGGAGGCGTTGCCGCCCGAGGAGAGCAGCTCCTTGGAGGAGCGGATGCGGGAGAGGTTCAGGCCGGCGCCGGAACCGCCCTTGAAGATCATGCCCTCTTCCTTGTACCAGTCGAGGATCGACTCCATGGAGTCGTCGACGGACAGGATGAAGCAGGCGGAGACCTGCTGGGGCTGCGTGGTGCCCACGTTGAACCACACGGGGCTGTTGAAGCTGAAGATCTGGTGCAGGAGGGCGTACGCCAGCTCGTGCTCGAAGATCTCGGCGTCGGCGGGCGAGGCGAAGTACTTGTGGTCCTCACCGGCCTTGCGGTACGTCTTCACGATGCGGTCGATCAGCTGCTTGAGGCTGGTCTCGCGCTGCGGGGTGCCGACGGCACCGCGGAAGTACTTGCTGGTGACGATGTTGACCGCGTTCACCGACCAGAAGTCGGGGAACTCGACGCCACGCTGCTCGAAGTTGACCGAGCCGTCGCGCCAGTTGGTCATGACGACGTCACGGCTCACCCACTCGACCTCGTCGTACGGGTGTACGCCGGGGTTGGTGTGGATGCGCTCGATACGCAGCCCCTTGGTGGCCTTGGCGCCCTTGGCTCGGGAACCTCGTGCCGGACCGCTCGCCGTCTCTGTCATGCCGCCTCCCTCTACGGGCAAAAACGCCCTGAAGTGCCCCGTTTGTTCCCGTGGCACGGTGTTCTGTCTTGAGTTGCGGGCACCCTCAGCTGCCACCCGCAACAGGTCTTGGTCGCCACCTTCCGGCCGGAATCCGGACCTCCTCCCGGTTTCCGGCCCGCCGGTCAGTCGGCGGCGTGGGCGGGCACGGGAACCTGAGTGGTCCCGCCGGGCCCGCGTTCGTCTTCCTGGCTCCCCGCTCCCGCGTCTACCTCGTCCGAGGCGGGGCCCCTCACCGTCTCCCTCAGCTCCGCGATGGCGGCCTCGAAGTCCTCGAGCGAGTCGAACGCCCGGTAGACGGAGGCGAATCGCAGATAGGCGACGAGGTCGAGCTCCTGCAACGGGCCGAGTATGGCCAACCCCACGTCATGGGTGGACAGCTCGGCGCTTCCGGTGGCCCGCAGCGCCTCCTCGACCCGCTGGCCGAGCTGGGCGAGTGCGTCCTCGGTGACAGGCCGTCCCTGGCATGCCTTGCGCACGCCGTTGATGACCTTGGTACGACTGAAAGGCTCGGTGACCCCGGACCGCTTGATCACCATGAGCGAGCATGTCTCCACGGTCGTGAAACGACGGGAGCAGTCAGGGCACTGGCGGCGCCTGCGGATGGACGTGCCGTCGTCGGTCGTACGACTGTCGACCACGCGGCTGTCGGGGTGCCTGCAGAAGGGGCAGTGCATGATCTCCAACCCTCCTCACAGCAGACTCAACAACCTCACCGGACCCATGGGCCCCGCGAAGCAGCCTTAAGCATAGGCGATCTCGGAGCTGCTTCAGACCCGGGGGACCACAACTTGTGGGCTGCTGTAGCCATCCAACCACTAGATGTGGGGCTTGGCCCATACACCCAGGCAGTCACGCGTGTCGCAACAGGCGGCCACATTCACTGCAACAGAAAGTCACGTGCGCCACGGCTGAAGAGCCGCGGACGCCCGACATGCAGGCAGCCTGGCCGAGGACACGCGGACGCAGAGCCGTATCACTATGGCGCTTACGGAGATACCGTGGGCGCCGCACGGAGGACGCGTGGGACTCCGGCACAGAAGGGACCCGGAGCCCGGATGCGCGGATTCCGGATGGCAGACTGGGGCGACGACCCACGAGGTCGGCAACCCCGGCGGAGAAGAGTACAACAATGGGCGCTTTTGTCCGCCAGGTGGGGCGTTAGCAATACACCCAGACACATGATCGCGTCAGGCGAATCGCACTTTTTCACTCGAACGTGTGTTTGGCGCAACCTTTCGAAAGCAACTACCGTTGTCCAGCAGGGAGACCATCGAGAGGGGCCGACGTGACCACCACCGCAGACAGTGCCACCATCACCGCCCAGGACCGCTCCCAGGGCCGAGTCGAGCCGGTACACGTGATGAACGAAGCCACGAATCCCGAGGGACACAAGCGCTCCCTGCCGGGCCGACCTCCGGGAATCCGGGCGGACAGCTCCGGACTCACCGACCGGCAGCGCCGCGTGATCGAAGTCATCCGTGACTCCGTACAGCGGCGCGGCTATCCGCCGTCGATGCGCGAGATCGGCCAGGCCGTCGGTCTGTCGAGCACCTCCTCGGTCGCGCATCAGCTGATGGCGCTGGAGCGCAAGGGCTTCCTGCGCCGCGACCCGCACCGACCGCGCGCGTACGAGGTGCGCGGCTCGGACCAGGCGGTGTCCGTGCAGCCCACGGACACCGCCGGCAAACCCGCCGCGTCGTACGTCCCGCTGGTCGGCCGGATCGCCGCCGGTGGCCCGATCCTCGCGGAGGAGTCCGTCGAGGACGTCTTCCCCCTCCCCCGTCAGCTCGTCGGCGACGGTGAGCTGTTCGTCCTCAAGGTCGTCGGCGACTCGATGATCGAGGCCGCGATCTGCGACGGCGACTGGGTCACCGTGCGCCGTCAGCCCGTCGCCGAGAACGGCGACATCGTGGCGGCCATGCTCGACGGCGAAGCCACCGTCAAGCGCTTCAAGCGCGAAGACGGCCACGTCTGGCTCCTCCCGCACAACGCTGCCTACGAACCGATCCCCGGCGACGACGCGACCATCCTGGGCAAGGTCGTCGCGGTGCTGCGGCGCGTGTGACGCCTGCGGCGGGCGGGCCTCGTACGGCTGCTCGCTCCCTGACCGGGCCCCGGAACCCCTGCGCCGGTTCCGGGGTCCTGCTGTGTCCGGGCCCGGGGCCGTGCCAGGCCGAGGGTGGGCCCCGGGCGCTTTCGCATCGCGGGGTAGCCTGACCGGCGCCGGTCAGGCTACCCCGCGATCACTCCGCCCCGGTCGGCTGCGCTTCCGTCTCCTTCGCCGCAGCGTCGATCGCGGCGAGCGACTTGCGGACCTGGTTGCGATCCGTGGTGTACCAGAAGTCCGGCAGCGACGTCTTCAGATAGCTGCCATAGCGCGCGGTGGCCAGCCGCTGGTCCAGTACGGCGACCACGCCCCGGTCCCCCGACGCACGGACGAGCCGGCCGGCGCCCTGGGCCATGAGCAGGGCCGCGTGTGTGGCGGCCACCGCCATGAAGCCGTTGCCGCCGGCGTCCTCCACCGCCTTCTGCCGGGCGCTCATCAACGGATCGTCGGGACGCGGGAACGGGATCTTGTCCATGACGACCAGCTGGCAGCTGGGACCCGGGACGTCCACGCCCTGCCACAGGGACAGGGTGCCGAAGAGACAGGTCTTCGGGTCGGCCGCGAAGTTCTTGATCAGTTCGCCGAGGGTCTCCTCGCCCTGGAGCAGGATCGGGAACTCGGGGATCCGCGAGCGCAGTTCCTCCGCCGCGAGCTGCGCGGCCCGCATGGACGAGAACAGCCCGAGGGTGCGGCCCCCTGCCGCCTGGATGAGTTCGCTCAACTCGTCGAGCATGTCGGAGCGCTCGCCGTCCCGCGCCGGGCGCGAGAGATGCTTGGCGACGTAGAGGATGCCCTGCTTGCGGTAGTCGAAGGGTGAGCCGACGTCGACGCCCTTCCACTGCGGCAGATCCTCGCCCTCCGCACCCTCGGGGCCAAGTCCCAGGGAGGCTCCGACGCCGTTGAAGTCGCCGCCCAGCTTGAGGGTCGCCGAGGTGAGGACGACCGAGCGGTCCGCGAAAAGCTTCTCCCTGAGCAGACCCGAGACCGACATGGGAGCAACGCGCAGGGACGCGCCGAAGCGGTCGTGTCGTTCGTACCAGACGACGTCCCACTCGGAGCCGTTCAGGACCCGCTCCGCCACGTCGTGCACCGCCTCTACCGAGGCCAGCGCCTGCTTGCGGACCGCGTCCTCGTCCTGCACCGACTTGTCGCGCGTCGCGCCCATCGCGGAGATGACCGTCCGGGCGGCGTCCCGCAGCGCCATCAGGGCGTAGCCGAGGTCTTCCGGGATCTCCTCCAGACGGCCCGGCAGGGCCAGCTCCATCAGCCGCTCGAAGCCCTCGGCGGCCGTCTGGAGCTGGTCCGCAGCCTTCTCGTTGACCAGCTTGGCGGCGCGGCGCACCGCGCGATTGACCTGGCCGGGCGTGAGTTCGCCGGTCGCGACGCCGGTGACCCGGGAGACGAGTTCGTGGGCCTCGTCCACGATCAGCACCTCGTGCTGCGGCAGCACCGGCGCGCCCTCGATGGCGTCGATGGCGAGCAGCGCGTGGTTCGTGACCACGACTTCGGCGAGCTTGGCGCGCTCGCGGGCCATCTCCGCGAAGCACTCGGCACCGTAGGCGCACTTCGACGCGCCCACACACTCGCGCGACGACACCGACACCTGCGCCCAGGCACGGTCCGACACGCCCGGAGTGAGGTCGTCCCGGTCGCCGGTCTCCGTCTCGTCCGACCAGTCCCGCAGCCGCAGGAGGTCCTGGCCCAGCTTGCTCGTGGGGGCGGCGGCTTCGAACTGGTCGAAGAGTCCGTCCTCCTCGTCCTGCGGCATGCCCTCGTGCAGGCGGTGCAGGCACAGATAGTTCGACCGGCCCTTGAGCATCGCGAACTCCGGGCGGCGGCGCAGCAGCGGATGCAGTGCGTCGACCGTGCGCGGCAGATCGCGCTCCACGAGCTGGCGCTGCAGTGCGAGGGTGGCCGTCGCCACGACCACCCTCCCCCAGCCTTCGGCCGGGGGGACCCCCACCCCGTGCGCGAGCGCCGGCACGAGGTAGCCGAGCGACTTACCGGTGCCGGTGCCGGCCTGGACCAGCAGATGGGATCCGTCGTCGATCGCTTCGGCGACCGCTTCAGCCATGGTCACCTGGCCGGGGCGCTCCGTGCCGCCGACAGCGGCGACGGCGGCGTGGAGGAGTTCGGGGAGTGAGGGCTTCGTCATAGCCCGACCACCCTACGGCCCGGCACTGACAATCGGGCGGTCAAGGCAGGAAGGCGGGGCGGGGTCACGGTCGGGCTCCTGAGCGGAATGAGGGTCGCGGAAGGGTGGACTTTTCTCAGGTTTCCCGGGCCGGTGAGACTGCTGGGGCACCTCGCGTTCCCCGGCATACCCCGCTGTCCCGGGCTCCACGGGTTTCTCCGAGATTTTCTCCGGTCGGGCGGGAACCCCGCCGGCTCGGGACACGTTCAATCTGTGAAGACGTCGTCACTCAGCGCTACAAGACATCGCGCAGGACACGGTCCCGGATCATGAGGGCGGCCCGCTTGCCGGGCAGGTCGACCTCGTCCGCGAATCGGAATCCGGCGCTCAGGAACGCCGCGACGGAGGGGGTGTTGCGAAGATCGGGCTCTGCTACGACCCGTGCGCATGCGGGACGCCGGTCGAGGATCAGGTCGGCCACGGCCCGGAGCAGGGCGGATCCCAGCCCACGCCCGCGGTCCGGGGCCGCACCGACGAGAAGGTGGATCCCGGTGTCATGCGGACGGGCCGGAAAGCGGCGGGCCAGCGGATCCAGGTCCGCCCGGTAGATCTCCCAGTAGCTCATCGGTGTGCCCTCCAGCACGCCTAGACACGGCACGCTGCGTCCGTCCCCGTCGAGCTGCGCGCGCAGATGGTCCTCCGTCCGGTTCCGGGGCCCGGCCAGCTCCCAGAAAGGCGCGACGGCGGGGTCGTTCATCCACCGATGGATGAGCGGCAGGTCTTCATCGATGCACACGGGCTGAAGTTGAAAGGAGCCGACAGGGGTGACCACCGAACCCCACGTATGGAGCTGGTCCAAGAGGTAGGCCGTCCCTCCGGCGAAGAGGGCGAGGAACTCGGTGGGCAGCTGCAGGTCCAGCGTGTCCTCGCAGTCCCCGTCGTCGTCCTCGATGGCGAACCCGGTGAACGGTGCGGCCCGTCTGCTGCCCGTGCCGTCCATTCGGGGGCCGCCGGCATCCCGGAGAACAGGGGCACCCGGGTGGACGGAGGCGCCCGGATGGGCAGGGTCGGCGCCGGGGCCGACGTTCGCGTCGGTGGGAGGCACAGTGCGCTCCTCTCAGGAGACGAGGTGGGTCAGGCTCCTCGGAAGTGCGGGGAGACGGGGCAATTCGCTCAGGAATGAAGGGGGTTGGCGATGGTGACATAGACGGACTGGGTGTCGACCGGGCCGACGAGTTCGTCGAGACCGTGCAGCCGGGTCAGCAGATTGGCCTTGCAGCGCAGGACGGGCGAGTCGAGCAGGCGGCGGGGCAGTGGGGTGCGCAGTGCGGCGGGTCCTGCGGCGACATCCGTAAGGAAGCGGCGGAAGGCCGCGAGGAGGAGTCGCTCGTCGGCAAGGCGCTGGGAGCCGAACGCACCGATCAGACCGAGCACATTGTTGATGGCGAGGTAGTAGGCGAAGCGTTCGTCGGTGACCTCGTCGGAGACGAAGGTGTCGCTGCGCTCGCCGATACCTGGCAGCCGGGCATCCAGTTCGGTGCGCCGGGACTCGCGGAAGTAGTAGCCCTGGTTGTCGCGGTAGCGGCCGCCGGCGGGCCAGCCGGCGCGGTCGAGCAGGAGCAGCGTGTTCTGCTGGTGGGCTTCGAGGGCGATGCCGGCCTCGCTGTCCAGCCAGAGCACGGGACGGACCACCTGCTCCAGGTACCGGAGAAACCACTCCACGGCAACGGCACCGACGGGCCGGCCGGTGCGCGCGGCGAGCCGCCCGACGAGTTGGGCCAGCCGGGAGTGGATCGGCCAAGCGGGCTGCTGAGTCGGGGAGTTGGTGCCGGGTTCGGAAACGGGCCGGGGCGAGACGAGTCCGGCGACGCAGCCGACATCGTCGGTCGGCGCGAACGGATTGTGCCTGATCAGTACGTCGAACCCGGTGACGGGCCGCCTGTCCGGACCGTCGACGGCGAGCCAGGCCGGGTCGCGGACGATGTCGAAGGAGGGGTGTACGGCCTGCCACTGCTTGGACAGGCCGGTGCGCAGCAGCCGGTGCACCTCGACTCCCCGATGGAGTTCCTTGCGCAGGTTCTCCCGGCGGGAGTTGGTGATGCGCAGGCCGAGCGACAGCTTGAGCATCGCAGGGACACCGGATCGGTGGACCGTGCGGACGGAGGAGGTGGGATGCCAGCAGGGCCCGAGGGGGCCGAGGTCGCGGAGGAGGCCCGAGTCGAGCAGGGCGGCGACGGGTGCGCGGTGGCGCAGCTCGCGAGCCTGCCACGGATGCAGGGGAAGAGCGGCGTAGCCGTCGGGCAGCGGGAGACCGGTTTCGGCGAGGCGCCGGGTGAGGTGGTCGGCGGGGACGGGGCGGCCGCGCTCGGTCCATGCCGAATCGGTGACGAGGAGGGAGGGGGAGACAGCCATCCAGTGCAGGGGAAAGGAGCCGCGCAACTCTGGTGAGTACAGACGGGTTTCGGCCTCGGTCAGGCCGTCCCGGCTCTTGGGGGTCGGGTGCAGGGGATGTCCGAGGAGGAGGGCCTGCTCGGCGGAGAGGAAGAGGTCGGGGCCGTCGGCGGGGTCCTCGCGCCGGTCGTGGATGAAGGTCGCGGTGCGGCGGACGGAGTCGGCCACCCGGGCCACGAGGTCGACGTCGCCGTCGTAGCCGTGGCCATGGTCGCAGCCGTCATGGCTGTGACCGTCACGCCCGTGGCCGTCGTGGCCGGGGTCGTCGTGGGCGGGGTCATGGCCGTCGCGCCTGCAGCCGTCGTCGCCGAGGCTGTCGGCGGTGGGGTTCTGGGTGCGGGAGCTGCTGCCCGGGTCGCCGGTCGTCTCCCGAGTGAGCAGCGCCGCCAAAGTGACGGCGTCTACGGCGGGGGCGGCTTCAGGGGCGCTGACCAGGCGCGGTGGGCCGAAGCGGTGCCAGCCGGTCGGTGACCAGTAGCGGACCGGCACGAGCAGGGCGGTGCCGCTGGCCGGGAGCGGGACGTGGAGGATGCCGTTGACGGGGGCGGCGAGGCTGGTCTCGCGTACCCAGCACCGCAACAGGTTCTCCACGGCGGCGGCCTGGGCTGCGGTGCGCGGGTCGGGGTGTTCCAGCAGCTCGGCGCCGGGCTCGGTCACTCGGGTGAGATCCGCGGTGCGCCTCTTCTGCGGGGGAACCGACTCGGCGAGCGGCACGGGAGAGGCCGGGGTGCCGGAGTCTCCCTGTTCGTCGGGGGCACCGGAGCTGCCGTCGGGAGTGGGGGTGGCGTTCATGACGACTCCTCGTGGCCGACTGGGTGGTGCGGGGCTCGTGCTGCCGCTCGGTCGTCCTTCCCCGTTGCCGGCAGTTGTCTCGGTGGCCTCGGTGGCGTCGACGGTGGGGTCGGATGCGGCGGAGGACCAGGTCGGCGGGGAGAGCGGGCGGGCACGAGAGGGCTGGGGCTGTCAGCCGGTGGGCTGGGCAGGGCCGTGGTGTGGGCTGCGGTGTGGGCCGTGTTCCTCGTGCGTGCGGGCCACCGCCGCGACCGCGTCCGCCAGGCGGTCCAGAACGGCTGCCGCCTGCTCGTCGCTGATCGTGAGCGGGGGAAGCAGCCGGACCACGGCCGAGTGACGACCGCCGAGTTCGACGATCAATCCGCGCTGGAGACACTCCCGCTGAACGGCCGCGGCGAGTTCGGGCGCGGCCGGGTGCGGGGTGCGGGTGGGCTCCGGGCCGGAGGATGTGAGGTGATGGTCGTCGGGTGCGGCTCGGGCGCCTTCCGGGTCCACCAGCTCGACCCCGATCATCAGCCCACGCCCCCGTACCTCCCCCACGCACGCGAACGTGTCGGCCAGCTCCCCGAGTTGACCGAGCATGCGGGCGCCGAGGGCGGCGGCTCGTTCGGCGAGCCTGTTCTCCCGCACATGGGTGAGGGTCGCGGTGCCCGCCGCCATGGCGAGTTGGTTGCCGCGGAAGGTTCCCGCGTGGGCGCCGGGTTGCCAGACGTCGAGATCGTCGCGGTAGACGATCACGGCCAGCGGGAGGCTGCCGCCGATGGCTTTGGACAGGACCATGACGTCGGGGGTGATGCCGCTGTGGTCGACGGCCCAGAAGGCGCCCGTCCTGCCGACACCGGTCTGGATCTCGTCGGCGATCAGCGGGATGGACCGGGCCGCGGTGAGCTGCCGCATACGGCGCAGCCAGTCGTCCGGTCCGGGGATCACTCCGCCCTCGCCCTGGACGGGTTCGAGGATCATCCCGGCGGGCAGGGGCACGCCCGACTTGGGGTCGTCGAGGAGGGACTCGGTCCAGCGGGCGGCGAGTTCGGCGCCGCGCGGTCCGCCGACACCGAAGGGACAGCGGTAGTCCTGCGGATACGGCAGCCGGGCGACCCGGGTGTCACGGGCGCCGCCGGAAGCGGCCAGGGCGCCGGCGGTCATGCCGTGGTAGGCACCGGTGAAGGCGAACAGGCCGGTGCGGCCGGTCGCGGCCCGGACCAGTTTGAGGGCGGCCTCCACGGCGTCGGTTCCGGCCGGCCCGCAGAACTGCACCCGGGCGCGGTCGGCGAGACCTGGCGGAAGGGTGCGGAACAGCTCGGTGATGAAGGCGTCCTTGACAGGGGTCGCCAGGTCGAGGACGGAGAGGGGAGCGCCGGAGTCGAGGACCCTGCGGATGGCTTCCAGCACGACAGGATGGTTGTGGCCGAGGGCGAGTGTGCCGGCGCCGGAGAGGCAGTCGAGATAGCGGCGCCCGTCGGCTCCCTCGATGGTGAACCCTCGCGCCCGGACCGGGACGATGGGCAGGGCCCGGGCATAGGTGCGGGCGGAGGATTCACGCGCCGACTGGCGTCTGAGGATCCCCTCGTGCACAGCCGGCGCTTCCCCGGGCATGCCTCCAGCCATCGACTCCGTAACGGCCACCGGTCGCTGTCCTCCCCGCTGTTCAGAGGCGAGTTGATCCACGGGGACCGGGTGCAGGCAGCTGGCCCCCCACCGCTACAACCGTGGACCGTTCGACGGGTTACGGGTTCCGGCAAGATCGTTTCCAAGGCGGGGAGATGACACGTTTCACAAGGCACCGCAGGAGGGCGGACTGGCGGAGGGGGGAAGAGCCCTTGGATCACGGGGGGTTGCGGCGAAGGGGCGCCAAATCGGTAAATCTATGGAGGACTGGCCAGGTCAGACGGCTTGTAGCCGAACCGTTGCCGTTCCGTCGGAACTCCCCCACAGCAAGCGCATAGTCTGGGACGCCGTTCCCAGACGGTCGTGAGACCGGCATGAACTCACCATGAGTTCGCGGCCGGTGGCGCGGCCGAAGCGCCGAATTCCTTCACAGCAGGGGGAGTACAAGAGCATGCGATCCATACGACCGTCGTTCACTGTTCGGCGAGAGAGGGGCACCCGCCGCACCTCCACCTCGCTCGCGGCGGTCACCCTCGCCTCGGCGCTGGCACTGACCGCCACCGCCTGCAACGGCGACGACAACGCCGACGGCAAGCCGACCGCCTCAGCGACCGCAGCCGGTGCCGGCGACGGCAAGATCAGGATCCCGGACGACCTCAAGCAGAAGCTCAAGGAACACGGGATCGACCTCGACAAGTGGAAGAACGGCGCCTGGAAGAACTGGAACAAGCAGGACTGGCTGCGCGAGGCCAACGACTTCATCAACCCGATCATCAAGGGCCTGTGGGACCCGAACCGGATGCGCCACGCCAACGACCCGAACAAGGGTGTCAAGGACAACGACATCTCCGGTGACCAGGGCGTGACGGACCCGACCCCGCAGCCGGTGAAGGCTCAGGCCGTCGCGCCGCCGTACCACACCAACGCAGCCACCTCGGGCAAGGTGTTCTTCGACTCCCCCGAGGGTCACATGGTGTGCTCGGGCACGGTCGTGGAGGACCCCGCGCACCCGGGCAAGTCCAACCTGGTCTGGACGGCGGGTCACTGTGTGCACGCCGGCAAGAACGGCGGCTGGTACCGCAATATGGCGTTCGTGCCGTCGTACAACAACTCCGGCAAGCCGGCCGCCCAGCTGCAGAATGCCAGCAGGTCCGAGATCGCCCCGTTGGGCGTCTGGTGGGCCGACGCGGCGCAGACCTCGCAGCAGTGGATCGACCAGGGCGGTGAGACCGGCGGCAACGGTGCCTCGTACGACTACGCGGTGATCCATGTGACGCCGGAGCAGGGCAACGGCGGCAAGTCGCTGGAGGAGACGGTCGGCGGGGCGCTGCCGGTGAACTTCAACGCGCCTGCCGTGCCGAAGGTCAGCACCATCACCGCGTCCGGTTATCCGGAGGCGGCGCCGTTCGACGGTCAGCTGCTGTACCAGTGCAAGGACAAGCCGGGCCGGCTGTCCATCAACAAGGCGGACCCGACGATGTACCGGATCGGCTGCACGATGACGGCGGGCTCCTCCGGAGGTGGCTGGGTGGAGACCGGTGCGGACGGCAAGCCGGCGCTCGTTTCCAACACGTCCATCGGTCCGGTGAGTTCGGGGTGGCTGGCCGGTCCGCGGTTTGGTGACGTGGCCAAGGGTGTGTATCAGTCGGTGAGCAAGAAGTTCGCCGGGCAGTAAGGGCGGTTGGCTTCGCCATCTCGTCTGCGGGGGGGCGGCCCATCGGCGGCCAACGGTCGTCGCTGGGCCGCCCCCCCCAAGTTCTCGGCTTCGCTCGAACCCGGGGGAGCCCGATCGTGGCGGAGCCGCATATCGATACGGCCCCGCGCCCCTTAGGGGGCGCTGAAGGCCCGCCCCCTAGAAAGCGCCAACAGGGAGCGGGCCTTCGTCATGCCTTGTCGTCAGGTCGTCGGCACCGGTACGTACGGCGCCAGGTCCGCCGCCAGTTCCTCGTGCACCCGGACCTTGAGCAGGGTGCCCTCCGCGGTGTGCTCCTCGGAGATCACCTCACCCTCGGTGTGGGCGCGGGCGACGAGCTTGCCGTGGGTGTACGGCACGAGCGCCTCGATCTCGACCGACGGGCGCGGCAGCTCGTTGTCGATCAGGCCGATCAGTTCCTCGATGCCGCGGCCGGTGCGGGCCGAGACGGCGATCGAGCGCTTCTCGACCCTGAGCAGCCTCTGGAGGACCAGCGGGTCGGCCGCGTCCGCCTTGTTGATCACGACGATCTCGGGCACGTCGGTGGCGCCGACGTCCCGGATCACCTCGCGCACGGCGGCCAGCTGCTCCTCCGGCACCGGGTGCGAGCCGTCCACCACGTGCAGGATCAGGTCGGCGTCACCGACCTCCTCCATGGTGGAGCGGAACGCCTCGACCAGGTGGTGCGGCAGATGCCGGACGAAGCCGACCGTGTCGGCCAGGGTGTACAGCCGGCCGCTCGGTGTCTCCGCGCGGCGGACGGTCGGGTCCAGGGTCGCGAACAGGGCGTTCTCGACCAGGACGCCGGCGCCCGTGAGGCGGTTGAGCAGGGAGGACTTGCCGGCGTTGGTGTAGCCCGCGATGGCGACGGACGGCACCTTGTGTCGCCGGCGCTCCTGGCGCTTGATCTCGCGGCCGGTCTTCATCTCCGCGATCTCCCGGCGCATCTTCGCCATCTTCTCGCGGATCCGCCGCCGGTCCGTCTCGATCTTGGTCTCACCGGGGCCACGGGTGGCGAGGCCGCCGCCCTTGCCGCCGCCCATCTGACGGGACAGCGACTGACCCCAGCCGCGCAGTCTCGGCAGCATGTACTGCATCTGCGCGAGCGCGACCTGCGCCTTGCCCTCGCGGGACTTGGCGTGCTGGGCGAAGATGTCCAGGATCAGGGCCGTACGGTCGATGACCTTGACCTTGACGACGTCCTCCAGCTGGATCAGCTGGCCGGGGCTCAGCTCACCGTCGCAGATGACGGTGTCCGCGCCCGTTTCGATGACGATGTCGCGCAGCTCCTGGGCCTTGCCGGAACCGATGTAGGTGGCCGGGTCGGGCTTGTCGCGGCGCTGGATGACGCCGTCGAGCACGAGCGCGCCCGCGGTCTCGGCGAGGGCGGCCAGCTCCGCGAGGGAGTTGTCCGCGTCCTGCACGGTGCCGGTGGTCCACACGCCGACGAGCACGACCCGCTCCAGGCGGAGCTGGCGGTACTCGACCTCGGTGACGTCCTCCAGCTCGGTGGACAGGCCCGCCACGCGGCGCAGGGCCGCGCGCTCGGAGCGGTCGAACTGGTCGCCGTCCCGCTCGCCGTCGATCTCGTAGCTCCAGGCGACGTCCTCTTCCATCAGGGCATCGGCCCGAAGACCCTCGGGATAGGCGTGCGCGAGGCGCTTGGTGTCCTGGGAAGGGGAAGAAGAGGAGGTCATTGGATCCTTACGTCGATGGGATGCCGTCAGGGCGTCGGTACCGCGGTCCTGCCGGACCGCTCAGAGGTTCAACGCACGAGCACCCCGGGAGATTCCCGTGTGCCGTCTCGTGCCGACCCGAAGATGGTCGCACGAGGCGGCACGTCTCGTCACCGTGTTATCACCGGGTCTGCGGCTCGGCCGCTCCCGGCGACGCGACCGGGTCCGAGACCTTCCGGCTCGATTTCGGCGACGTGACCGGGCCCGGTGATTTCCGGCCCGCTCTCGGCGACGCGCCCGGTCCCGACGGCTGCCGGCCCGCTTTCGGCGCCTTCGTGGGATCCGCCGACTTCCAGTCCGGGTGGCCGGGCATCGGCGGGGTCTTCTCGTCGTACAGCCAGCCCTTGAGGAAGCCGCTCAGGTCGCGGCCGGAGACCGTCGAGGCCAGCCGGATGAAGTCGGCGGTGGAGGCCGTGGAGTCCCGGTGTTCCTGGACCCACGCGCGCTCCAGCTGCTCGAAGGCCGGCTTGCCGATCTCCTGCCGCAGGGCGTAGAGGACGAGGGCCGCGCCGTCGTAGATGTTGGGCCGGAAGATGGAGATCTTCTGGCCGGGGGCGGCCGCCTTGGGCAGGGCGGGCGGGCCGCCGGCCGCACGCCAGCCGTCGGATGCGGTGTACGCGGCCTTCATCCGGTCCACCATGGGGCGGTGCGCGGTCTCCTCGGCGTACAGGGCCTCGTACCAGGTGGCGTGCCCCTCGTTCAGCCAGACGTCGGACCAGGTCCGGGGGCTGACGCTGTCGCCGAACCACTGGTGGGACAGCTCGTGCACCATGATCGACTCGATGTACCACTTGGGGTAGGCGGGCTCGGTGAAGAGGTCCTTCTCGAAGAGCGAGAGGGTCTGCGTCTCCAGCTCGAACCCGGTCGAGGCCTGGGCCATGAGCACGCCGTACGTCTCGAAGGGGTACGTACCGACCTTGCTCTCCATCCAGGCGATCTGGGCGGGCGTCTTGTCGAGCCACGGCTGGAGGGCCTTGCGGTCGGCGCTGGGCACGACGTCGCGGACCGCCAGCCCGCGCGGGCCCGCACGGTGCAGCACGGCGGAGTGGCCGATGGAGACCTGGGCGAGTTCGGTGGCCATGGGGTGCCGGGTGCGGTAGGTCCAGGTGGTGGCGGAGCCGGCCTGCTCCGTTCCGGTGGGCACGCCGTTGGCCACGACCGTGTAGCCCTTCGGGGCGGTGACGTGGAAGGTGAACATCGCCTTGTCGGACGGATGGTCGTTGCACGGGAAGACCAGGTGGGCGGCGTCGGCCTGATTGGCCATGGCGAGGCCGTCGGTGGTGCGCACCCAGCCGCCTTCCTGACCCTTGGCGGCGACGGGATCGCTGGTGTGCTTCACCGTGATCCGGGTCCAGCTGCCCTCGGAGAGGGGGTGCTCCGGGGTGACGACCAGATCCTCGCCGGCGCTGGTGAATTCCGCGGGATGCCCGTCGACCTCGACCGACTGCACGGTGCCGTGCGCGAAGTCGAGGTTGATCCGCTCCAGGTCGGCGGTGGTCTTGGCGGAGATGGTGGTGACGGCCTGGAGCGGCTTGTCGTTGGTGCCGGGATAGGTGAAGGACACGTCGTACGACGCCACGTCGTAGCCCGGGTTGCCCAGGTACGGGAAGAGCCGGTCGCCGATGCCGAGGGGCTGGGCCGGGGACGAGGCGGCGAGGAGGCAGACGGAGACGGCGGAGGCGAGCAGGGCCGCCTTCCGGTGCCGGGAGATCCGCGGCCGGGTCCGGGACGGGGACTGGGTGCGGGTGCGGCGCGTGGCGCGGGGGGTGAGCAGCATGGACCACCGCTACCAGTGCCCTCCCGTGCTACGACGGCGACGCGCGCCCGGCCCACCCGAACGGGTTCGGCTCCACGGCCTTCTGTACACGGTCGGACGGGCTTCCCACCAAGTCGGGCGGCCCCGGATCAAGTCGGGTGGCCTCAGATCCAGCAGTACGAGGCAGGGACCCGCCGCAGCCCGTCTCACACCCATGTCTCACACCGCGTCGCTCAGGAGGGCGGGGCCTGGTGCTGGGCGCGGGACACGTCGTACACGCCCGGGACGTCCCGCATGGCACGCATGAGGGCCGGGAGGTGGGCCGCGTCCGGGAGTTGGAGGGTGTACGTGTGCCGCACCCGCTGCTGGCTGGGCGGTTCGACGGTGGCCGAGACGATGTCGACACCCGTGGAGGAGATCGCCTCGGTGAGGTCGGCGAGCAGATGGGGGCGGCCGAACGATTCAGCGACCAGCGTGACCCGGCACTCGCTGGTGTCCCCCCAGCGCACGCCCAGCTCGGTGCGCCCTCGGCCCTTCATGTGCGCCACCGAGGCGCACTCCAGCCGGTGCACGGTCACCACTCCCCCGCGTACCGCGAAGCCGGTGATCTCGTCCGGCGGTACGGGCGTACAGCACCCGGCGAGCCGCACGGCGGCTCCGGGCCGGTCCACCAGGACGTCGGCTCCTCTGGGGCGGGCTGCGGAGGTGCGCTCGGCAGGGGCGGCTCCCCCCGGGGCATCGGCGGAGGCGGTGGCCCCGGCGGCATCGGCGCGCGAGCCGCCCGCGGAGCGCTGGGAGGCGGTGGCCTCGGCGGGTTCGCTGCGGGGGCCGCTCCCGTCGTCCGTCCCGCTGCCGCCGCTCGGATGCGTCGCGAGCCAGCGCTGGATGGCGATGCGGGCGGCCGGGGTGTGGGCGTGCTCCAGCCATTCACGGGAGGGCTCGGAGGCGGGGTCCTGGCCCATCAGGAGCTGGACGGTGTCTCCGTCCTTCAGGACGGTACTGAGGGTGGCCAGACGGCTGTTGACGCGGGCGCCGATGCAGGCGTGCGCGTCCTCGCCGTACTGGGCGTAGGCGGCGTCCACGCACGTGGCGCCCTCGGGCAGGCCGAGCGTGCCGCCGTCCGGACGGAAGACCGTGATCTCGCGGTCCTGCGCGAGGTCCTCGCGCAGGGTGGACCAGAAGGTGTCGGGATCGGGCGCGGCCTCCTGCCAGTCGAGGAGGCGGGAGAGCCAGCCGGGGCGGGTGGGGTCGGCGCGCTCGCCGTCGGCGGGGGCGTCGGAAGCGCTGGCATCGGAGACGGTGGCACCGGAAGCGGTGGCATCGGAAGCGGTGGCATCGGGCGCCGGGGCGTACGGGTTGCCGAGGGCGATGACGCCCGCCTCCGCGACCTTGTGCATCTGGTGGGTGCGGATGAGGACTTCGACGACCTGGGCGGCGATGGGGGTGCCCCCGGGCGAGTCGGTTCGAGCCTGGGGGACGGCGACGGCGGTGTGCAGCGACTGGTACAGGTTGAACTTCGGTACGGCGATGAAGTCCTTGAACTCCGAGACGACCGGTGTCATACAGGTGTGCAGTTCGCCGAGGACGCCGTAACAGTCGGCGTCCTCGTGCACCAGCACGAGCAGGCGGCCGAAGTCGGTGCCGCGCAGCTGTCCGCGCTTGCGGGCCACGCGGTGGACGGAGACGAAGTGCCGGGGGCGGATGAGGACTTCGGCCTGGATGCCGGCCTCGCGCAGCACCCTGCGCATCTCGTCGGCGACTTCGGCGAGCGGGTCGTCCGGGCGGGCGGCATTGTCGGCGATGAGCTCGCGGGTGTGCTCGTACTCCTCGGGGTGGAGGATGGCGAAGACCAGGTCCTCCATCTCGGTCTTCAGGGCCTGCACGCCGAGGCGCTCGGCGAGCGGGATGAGGACGTCGCGGGTGACCTTGGCGATCCGGGCCTGTTTCTCCGGGCGCATCACGCCGAGGGTGCGCATGTTGTGCAGGCGGTCGGCGAGTTTGATCGACATCACGCGCACGTCGCTGCCGGTGGCGACGAGCATCTTGCGGAAGGTCTCCGGCTCGGCGGCGGCTCCGTAGTCGACCTTCTCCAGTTTCGTCACCCCGTCGACCAGATAACGAACCTCCTCGCCGAACTGTTCCCGCACCTGATCCAGCGTCACATCGGTGTCCTCGACGGTGTCGTGGAGCAGGGATGCCGTCAACGTCGTGGTCTCGGCGCCGAGTTCGGCGAGGATCAGGGTCACGGCGAGCGGGTGAGTGATGTACGGCTCGCCGCTCTTGCGCATCTGGCCGCGGTGCGAGGACTCCGCGAGGACGTAGGCGCGGCGCAGCGGGTCGAGGTCCGCGTCGGGGTGATGGGCGCGGTGCGCCTCCACGACATGGCCGATCGCGTCGGGCAACTTGCCGCGGACGGCGGGGCCGAGCAGCGCGGCCCGGCCGAGCCTGCGCAGATCGATCCGGGGCCGGGACTTCCTGCGGTCCGCCCTGGGCACCGCGGGGGCGGTGGCCGCCGCGGACGCCGTGGGGGCTACCGGGCCAGGGGACGCAGGGTTCGTGGCCTCCGCACTCATGGGCACCTCCGGCTCGTGGACCGGCGGACGGGGCCCCAGGGCGTACGCGGCTCAGGGATGGCGACGTTCCCCCGTCCGTGCCGGTGCTTGATGCTATCGAGCCCACCACGCCCGACAGACCGCCTCTCGCCGAGCGTGAAACGGATCACCCATTCGAGCGATGCAAAAGAGGTTTAGGGTTTGCGCCACATGCCCTGGGGTCGTCCGCGGTTTCGAACACCTCCGGCCACCGGAATCCGCTGCTCCGGGCGCCAAGTGACGTTGTGTTCGTGGTCGCGCCTGGTCAGCGAAGCGCGTTTTCCAGCCATTCGCCGTCGATCTCGCCCTCGGCGACGATCACGGCAGGTCCGGTCATCTCGATCTCGCCGTCGGGCCGTTCGGTGATGACGAGGCGGCCGCCGGGCAGGTCGACGGTGTACGTGGCCGGCGTACCGGTGACGGCCGGGTCGGCGCCGTCGCGCCGGGCGGCGGCCACGGCGACGGCGCACGCGCCCGTGCCGCACGAGCGGGTCTCACCGGAGCCGCGCTCGTGCACGCGCATGGCGACGTGGCGGGGGCCGCGGTCGACGACGAACTCGACGTTGACCCCTTCGGGGTAGGCCGCTGCCGGGCTGAACGGCGGCGGGTCGTACAGGTTGCCGGCCTGCGCGAGGTCGTCGACGAACGCGACCGCGTGCGGGTTGCCCATGTTCACGTTGCGGGCGGGCCAGCTGTGCTCACCGACGCTCACCGTGACCTCGCCCTCCGGCAGACGGGCGCGGCCCATGCCGACGGCGATGCCGCCGTCCTTCGCGAGGTGGACGGTCTTCACGCCCGCGCGCGTGGCGATCGTGAGGTCGCCTTCGCCCACATGTCCGGCGTGCTGGAGGTAGCGCGCGAACACACGGACTCCGTTGCCGCACATCTCGGCGACCGAGCCGTCGCCGTTGCGGTAGTCCATGAACCACTCGGCCTCGGCCGCCATCGTCGTCGCCTCCGGGTGCGCGGCCGAGCGCACCACGTGCAGCACCCCGTCGCCGCCGATGCCGGCCCGGCGGTCGCACAGGGCGGCGACGGCGGCCGGGGGCAGGTCGAGGGCGTTCTCCGGGTCCGGGACGATCACGAAGTCGTTCTCGGTGCCGTGGCCCTTGAGGAAGGGGATGGGGGTGCGCATGCCTCGATCGTAACGGGAGCGCTCCGCCGGGTTCGGCCGACGGTGGTGGTGGTGCGGTGGTGGTGGTGGTGCGGTGCGGATGGTGGGGGCTGTGCGGATGGTGAGGGCGGTGCGGGTCGTCCATGGCTGATCGCACAGTTCGCGGCGCCCCTGAAAGAGTTGGCTTCAGCGGAGCCTTGCCACCCGCCACACCGCCAGGATCACGACCACGGCCACCAGCAGGGCGTAGCCGAGTACGACCCTCCAGTCGGGGCGGCGGGCCGAGCCTCGGGGCGGGAGGCCGGGCCAGGTGTAGCCCACCTTGCGGGCGGCCATCATGCCCCAGCCGGCGGCGCAGGAGCAGATCAGCAGGCCCAGCATGGCGATGACGGCGCCGCTGTCACCGAAGTCGAAGGCGAGCGGGAAGGCGAACATCAGGGAGCCGACGGCGGACAGGCCCACGATCGGAGCGAGCTGCCAGATGCGCAGCCGGCGCTGCGGGCGCAGCTCGACCTCGACCTCCGGACCGCCCGGGTACATCTCCTCGGGCTCCGGCCCGTCGGCCGTCACGCCGCCGGGGATCTCATCGGGGCCGTCGTCGGTCAGCCGGGCCTCGGTGAGCGGGTCCTCGGTGAGCGGGTCCTCGACCAGCCGGCCTTCCGGTAGGGGTCCCTCGGGCAGCCGCTGCTCGACTACCCGGCCTTCGGGCATACGGTCCTCGACCCACCGGTCCTGGACCAGTCGGCCCTCCGGCGCACGGCCGTCGGACAGACGGTCCTCGCCCAGGCAGTCCTCGGTCAGACGGTCCTGGCCCCGGTTCGGTTCGTCACTGTCGGTGGTGACGTGCTCGGCGCTTTGTGCGGTGTCGCGAGGGCCGGCCTCCATCGCCACGCGCCCTCCCAACTAGGCTCCACTTGGTCGATCGAAGCTCGATGATGGCACGGCCCCGAAGGCCGGGATGACCGGCGGCGCATCCCGATGCCATGACGTGATCAGGCTGTAACCGGTCGTTCGACCAACGCCAGGGCCAGGTGCGGAAGTTCCCCCCGGTCCGCGACGGCCCCACTCAGCCAGTGCACCCGGGGATCGCGCCTGAACCACGAATCCTGGCGGCGCGCGAAGCGCTTGGTCGCACGTACGGTCTCGGCCCGCGCTTCCGCTTCGGTGCACTCCCCGGCGAGCGCGGCGAGCACCTGCTGGTAACCCAGCGCACGCGACGCCGTGCGCCCCTCGCGCAACCCTTGCGCTTCCAGTGCGCGCACCTCGTCCACGAGGCCCGCCTCCCACATGCGGTCGACGCGCAGCGCGATGCGCTCGTCCAGCTCCGGGCGCGCCACGTCGACGCCGATCTGGACGGTGTCGTAGACGGAGTCGTGTCCCGGCAGGTTCGCGGTGAAGGGCCGACCGGTGATCTCGATCACTTCGAGCGCCCGGACGATACGGCGGCCGTTGCTCGGCAGGATCGCGCGGGCGGCCTCGGGGTCGGCGGCGGCCAGCCGGGCGTGCAGCGCGCCCGAGCCGCGCAGGGCCAGCTCCTCCTCCAGGCGGGCCCGGACCTCGGGGTCGGTGCCGGGGAACTCAAGGTTGTCGACGGCTCCGCGGACGTACAGGCCGGAGCCGCCGACCAGGATGGGCCAGCGGCCCTCGGCGAGCAGGGCGTCGATCCGGGCGCGGGCCAGTTTCTGGTACTCGGCGACGGAGGCGGTGATCGTCACGTCCCAGATGTCGAGCAGGTGATGCGGTATGCCGCCGCGCTCTTCAGGCGTCAGCTTCGCGGTGCCGATGTCCATCCCTCGGTACAGCTGCATGGAGTCGGCGTTGACGACCTCCCCACCGAGCTGCTGGGCCAGGAAGACGCCAAGATCGGACTTTCCGGCCGCGGTGGGTCCGACGACGGCGATGACGCGGGGGGTGGAGGGTGCGCTGCTCACCGCACCAGTCTCGCAAACCTCCAGGCCATGCCTCGAACGAGTTACGTGACGGGTGGGGTCCCGGGTCGTTGCCCGAGGCGAGATGCCGCCCTCCTGCAGATTGGAGGCGGTGACCCGGGCGGCGCAACCGTACGCACCGGGTAACGCGGGAATTCGCCCGCACGAGTACCGTATGGAGTGGATATGGGCGTTTTTGCACGACTCCTCCGTAAGTCGAAGCCGGCTCCGGAGGCGTCGGCCGCCGAGGCGCAGGCCGGCGCGGAGCCGGAAGCGGCCGAGGCGGCGGAAGCGGAGTCGGCGGAGGCGAAGGCGACCGGGTCGGCGGAGGCGAAGGGTTCGGCCGGGGACGGGAGCGAGGACGTGGCGGTATCGTCGGACACCGGCACAGACGACGCGTCCGAGGGTTCCGGCATCCCCAAGCAGCAGTCCGCCGAGGAGGCCGCCGACAACGAGGCCGGCGAGGGCGCCCGCAGGTAACTGCCCCGTGAGGGAAGGTGGACCATGGGTCTGTTGGACAACATGAAGGCCAAGCTCGGTCCGGCCAAGGACAAGGTGTCGGACCTCGCGCGGCAGCACGGGGACAAGGTCCAGCACGGCATCGACAAGGCCGCGAAGGCCGTGGACGAGCGGACCAAGGGCAAGTACAGCGACAAGATCCAGGCAGGGACCGGAAAGGCCAAGGAGGCGATGGACCGCCTTGCGCACAAGGAAGGTCCCGGCCCGGACACGGCCAGCGGCGACCCGACGACCCCCACCAGGCCGGAGGGCCCGCCACCGGCTTCCTGAGCCTCCTCAACGGCATGCGGATCGGCGGACGGTCACGGGGACGGTCGTACAGACACCGGCTCCCGGCCGTCCGCCGTATGCGCGTGCGCCGGCGTAGGCGCGTGCGTGAGAGCGTCCCGTCCGCCGCATCCGCATAGCCCAGCCCAGCCCCGCACCAGGACCACCAGGGACCGGCGGCCACGCACCCCGCTACGACGCTACGACCAGGCGGCCACCACGTACCCCACGCCGTACGGCGCGGCCTCGTACAGCAGTGAGCCGCTGAGGGCCGTGTTCTCGGCCGCGCCGGCCAGGACCTGCCAGGGGGCCCGGCCGGAGGCCTTCAGTTCTTGGGCCAGCTCGGGGTCCAGCGCACGGATGGCCGGCAGGTCCGCCGTGCCCAGCGCCCGTGCGACCTCCGCGTCGAAGGGTGCCGCCCGCTCGTCCAGGTAGCCCGGCGCCTTGACCGTGCGGCACGCGCTGGCGTCTCCCATCACGAGCAGCGCCACCCGCCCGGCTCGCGCGCCGGTCTCCCGTCCGACGTCGCCGCACCGCTCGGGCGCGAGCGCTTCCCCGATCCCGAGTCCCTCGATCGGGGCATCCGCCCAGCCGGTCCGCTCCAGCAGCCACGCACCCACGGCGAGCGAGGGCGGCAGCTCGCGCTCGCCCGGGGCGTCCGTCGCGGGCCCGAGGCGTACGTCGAGGTCGACCCCGAACCCGCGGAAGGATCCCCGGGCGCCTTGCGGAAACGATCCGCGCCCGCTCTGCTCGGCGGGCCCGACCACGACCAGGAGGTCCGGGCGGGCGGCCGCGAGCACACCGAGCGCGTCCGAGCACGCCGCGCGCGCGGCGTCCATTTCGGGCGCGGCGCCCGCGGCGACCTCGGGCACGAGCAGCGGAGGGCAGGGACAGACAGCGGCGGAGACAAGCATGATCGGCAGGGTAACGCCGTTCGACGCCCGGCTCAGCTCTCGATGGCGTCGGGCACGTTGCGCGCCGTCAGTCGCAGCCGCAGCCGGTCGCGGCCGGCAGCGGCTCCGGGACGCCGATCTTCGGCAGACCCAGCAGGACACCCGCGGGCTTGGCGGACTCGGCGGCGGTGCGCTTCTCCCAGGCGTCCCCCGCGCGCGTACGGCGCACATCGAGGACGGGGCCCTCGGCGAGGAGGTGGTGCGGGGCGGCGTAGGTCACCTCGACGGTGACCACGTCACCGGGGCGGACCTCCTGCTCAGGCTTGGTGAAGTGGACGAGCCGGTTGTCGGGGGCGCGACCGGAGAGCCGGTGCGTGGCACCGTCCTTGCGGCCCTCGCCCTCGGCGACCATCAGCTCCAGCGTGCGGCCGACCTGCTTCTTGTTCTCCTCCCAGGAGATCTCCTCCTGGAGGGCGACGAGCCGCTCGTAGCGCGCCTGGACGACCTCCTTGGGGATCTGGTTCTCCATCGTCGCGGCCGGGGTGCCCGGGCGCTTGGAGTACTGGAAGGTGAAGGCCTGCGCGAAGCGCGCCTCGCGGACGACGTGCAGGGTCTGCTCGAAGTCCGCTTCCGTCTCTCCCGGGAAGCCCACGATGATGTCGGTGGTGATCGCGGCGTGCGGGATGGCGGCCCGGACCTTCTCGATGATCCCGAGGTAGCGCTCCTGCCGGTACGACCGGCGCATCGACTTCAGGACCGTGTCCGACCCGGACTGCAGCGGCATGTGCAGCTGCGGCATCACGTTCGGGGTCTCGGCCATGGCGGCGATGACGTCGTCGGTGAAGTCACGGGGGTGCGGGGACGTGAAGCGCACCCGCTCCAGGCCCTCGATGTTCCCGCAGGCGCGCAGCAGTTTGCTGAACGCCTCGCGGTCGCCGATGTCGGAGCCGTAGGCGTTGACGTTCTGGCCGAGCAGCGTGATCTCGGAGACGCCTTCGGCGACCAGCGCCTCGACCTCGGCGAGGATGTCACCGGGCCGGCGGTCCTTCTCCTTGCCGCGCAGGGCCGGGACGATGCAGAAGGTGCAGGTGTTGTTGCAGCCGACGGAGATCGACACCCAGGCCGCGTAGGCGCTCTCGCGCCGGGTCGGCAGCGTGGAGGGGAACGCCTCCAGCGACTCGGCGATCTCGACCTGCGCCTCCTGCTGCACGCGGGCGCGCTCCAGCAGGACCGGCAGCTTGCCGATGTTGTGCGTACCGAAGACGACGTCCACCCAGGGCGCCTTCTTCACGATGGTGTCGCGGTCCTTCTGCGCGAGACAGCCGCCGACCGCGATCTGCATACCGGGCCGCGAGGCCTTCTTCGGCGCGAGCCGGCCGAGGTTGCCGTACAGCCGGTTGTCGGCGTTCTCCCGTACGGCGCAGGTGTTGAACACGACCACGTCGGCGTCCCCGTCCGCCCCCTCGGGCGCCCGCACGTACCCGGCCTCTTCGAGCAGCCCGGCCAGGCGCTCGGAATCGTGGACGTTCATCTGGCACCCATAGGTACGGATCTCATACGTCATAGATGAACGAAGGTCCACTGCCTGGCTCCGGTGGCTGCTGCTGGTCATGCCTCAAGGGTAGGTGCTCCTGAGAGACCCGAGCTCAGCACCTCCCTCACCCCCATGGCCACCGGAGCCCCTGCGTTCTCCGTCAGCAGGTCGCAGCCGATGCCGGCACTGCCGGCGGGACCGGCGATCCGGGCAGGAACCTCCCTGCCACCGCGCATCCGGCGCCGCGACCGTGCAGGCACCGGCAGCCGCCCCGCTACCGAGCCGGAGACGCAAGGGCATCGAAGCCCGAGCCGTGGCCGGGGCCGCGGCCACGCCCAGAGGGGACATTCCGGCCACGGACCGGGATACCTGACGGAGACCTTGCGGCGGCCCTCGGAACGCGCGATGAACTTCCGTGGAAGCATGAACCGGATTGTTACTCTCCGGTATATGAAGCCGCTATAAGAACCCTGTGAGCATCTCCCGCAGAAGACTGATCATCGGGGCCGCGGCCGCGACGGCAACCGCCCCCCTCGTCACGGAAGGTCTGGCCGACGCCGGTCAGACCTTCCCCTCCGCACAGCAGACCCCCTCCCTCCCGGCACCGCAGGACTCGGGCATCGACCACATCGTGGTCGTGATGATGGAGAACCGCTCCTTCGACCACTACCTGGGCTGGCTGCCCGGCGCCGACGGCAAGCAGGCCGGGCTGACCTACACCGACCGCGACGGCGTCGCCCACCCCACCCACCGCCTGGACACCTCCCAGGGCTGCCAGTACAACGACCCCGACCACAGCTACGAGGGCGGCCGGATCGAGTACAACGGCGGCGCCTGCGACGGCTGGCTGCGCGCCGGGACCAACGACGCGTTCTCCATCGGCTACTACCTGCCGGAGGACCTCGACTTCTACGGCAAGGCCGCACCCGCCTGGACCGTCTGCGACCGCTACTTCTCGGCGATCATGGCCGAGACGTACCCGAACCGCTTCTACCAGCACGCCGCGCAGACCGACCGCATCCACAACTCCACCGCCATATCCACGCTCCCCACCATCTGGGACCGTCTCGCCGACGCGGGCCTGCAGGGCAAGTACTACTTCTACGACGTGCCGTTCACCGCGCTGTGGGGCACCAAGCACCTCGACATCTCGCACCCGTACACCGAGTTCCTCGCCGACTGCGCCGCCGGCACCCTGCCCCAGGTCTCCTTCGTGGACCCCAAGTTCCTCGACGAGGGCAGCGGCACCTCCGCCGACGACCACCCGCACGCCGACATCCGCGCCGGCCAGCACTTCCTCGACGAGGTCTACCGCGCCGTCACCACCAGCCCCGCCTGGGAACGGACCCTGCTGGTGATCAACTACGACGAATGGGGCGGCTTCTTCGACCACGTGGCCCCCACCACCGCCCCCGACGCCCACCCCGACTGGGGCCTGCGCGGCTTCCGCACGCCCTGCCTGGTGATCTCCCCGCGCGCGAAGCGCGGCCACGTCGCGCACGGTGTGTACGACCACACCTCGGTCCTCAAGGCCATGGAGTGGCGCTGGAACCTGCCCGCCCTCACCCCCCGGGACGCCGCGGCGAACAACATCGTCGAAGTGCTCGACTTCACCAACCCGCCCAACACCGACGCCCCGCAGTGGTCCGTGCCGCCCGTCCTCGGCACGCCCTGCCCGCCCGCCGTACTGCCCGACTACGAGCAGTGGCACGCCCTGCGCGACCTCGCCCTGTCCCTCGGATGGAAGCTCCCGAACCCATGAAGCACCGTCTCCTGCGCGGCAGGCGCCGCCTGCTGACCATCGCCGCCGCGTTCACCGCCCTCGTGGCGGGCGGAGGCGGCACCCTGACGGCGATGCAGGCCGAGGCCGCACCCACCGCGGACCCGCACCACGTCTTCGTGATCAACCTGGAGAACAAGGGGTACGACGAGACCTGGGGAGCCGGCTCCAAGGCGCCGTATCTGAGCCGGACGCTGCGGTCCCAGGGCGTGCTGCTGTCGCAGTACTACGGCATCGGCCACAACAGCCTGGACAACTACCTCGCGCAGATCTCCGGACAGGCCCCGAACCCGGACACCCAGTCCGACTGCCAGACCTTCGCGCCGTTCGTCCGGACCGGAACCGTCGACCCCGGCCAGGCCGTCGGCCAGGGCTGCGTCTACCCCTCCGGCGTGCAGACGCTGGCCGACCAGATGGACGCCTCGGGGCACACCTGGAAGGGATACATGGAGGACATGGGCACGCCGTGCCGCCACCCTGCCCTCGGCGCGGTGGACGACACCCAGAAGGCGAAGGTCGGCGACGAGTACGCCACCCGCCACAACCCGTTCATGTACTTCCACTCGATCATCGACCAGCAGGACAGCTGCGCCCGGCACGTCGTCGACCTCTCCGCGCTCACCACCGACCTGCACAGCACCGCGACCACCCCCGAGCTGAGCTACATCACCCCCGACCTGTGCGACGACGGCCATGACTCCCCGTGCGTGGACGGCCGTCCGGGCGGGCTGGTCTCCGCCGACGCCTGGCTGAAGCAATGGGTCCCGGTCATCACCTCCTCCCCGGCCTTCAAGAAGGACGGCATGCTGATGATCACCTTCGACGAGTCCGACGGTCCGCAGGAGGACGCCAGTGCCTGCTGCGGCGAGGGCCCGGCCCCGAACACTCCGCTGCCCGGTATCACCGGCCTCGGCGGCGGCCGTACGGGGGCACTCCTGCTCTCCCCCTTCACCAAGGGCGGCACCTGGAGCACGACGCCGTACAACCACTACTCGCTGCTCGCCAGCATCGAGGACCGGTTCGGACTGCCGTATCTGGGCTACGCCGGACAGAAGGGCCTCAGCCGCTTCGGCACCGACGTGTTCAATGCCGGGACATGACGGCACGGCCCGGTCGAGTCATGCCAGCCAGCGCCCCAGCGTCGCGCCCCGGTGCGCGGTCTGCCAGGCGCTGGTGGCCACAGCCGCCCTCATGGCCAGGGCCCAGCTCGGCGGGAGGGGGCCTGCGACCAGGACGCGGTAGGCCGCGACAAGGCCGGCTTCACGCTCGGGCGACACGACGGCGCTGACCTCGGTCAATAGCTGTCCGGTCATCGTCCTCGTCTCCCTGAGGGCTGCTCGCCCGTTGCTCCCCTATGACGGGTTATCCGGCTTCGCCCAGGAGACTGGCCGGGTCGAGGACAGTGATGCGGCCGCCGGCCAGGCGGAGCAGGCGGCGGTCGGCGAACTCGCGCACACCGTAGGCGCCGGCGAGGAGCACGGCGGTGGTGCCGGGACCGGAGGCCACTTCGAGCACACGACCGTCCTCGGCCGGGTCCAGGGGCCGGCGAGGCGGCGGGTCACCTGTCCTGCGTGGGGCGTGCGGTCTTGGAGCCGTACGGGGTGTCGGTGAGCCGGTTCAGCGGATCGAACGGCACGTGCCGGCCGGAGTGGGTGACGGGCTGGAACGCCGTGGACCGTACGGCGGGGTGGCCGATGCCGTACTCGATGATCGCCCCGAGTTCGTGCTCGTTCCGTGAGGCCGAGGCCGCGCAGTTCGCCGATCCGTCGCACGCGCCACAGGGCCTCGGGCGCGTACAACAGCCGGTAGTTCGCCGGGCTGCGGCCAAGGGTGCAGATCAGTCCCAGGTCCCCGACCGTCATCGGCCGGACCCGGTCCTTACGCATCGACACCTCGCGAACTCCCTTCCCCGGCCACTCGGCGTGTCAGCCGGCGCAGCAGGACAGCCTCGCAACATCGCCGGTGTACATCTGGGCGGCCAGCCTGAGCGCCTCGGCGGTCGTCAGGTACGGCGCCCAGGTGCGGGCGAGTTGTCCGACGGTCATCTGGGCGGTGAGGGCGTAGGTGGCGGCGGTGATCAGATCGCCCGCGCCGTCGGCGACGGCGTGCACGCCGAGCAGGCGTCCGGTGCCCGCCTCCGCCACGATCCTGACCAGGCCGCGGGTGTCCCGTCTCACCAGCGCCCGAGGCACGTACGCCAGGTCCAGGGTGCGGCAGTCGCACCGCAGCCCGGCCGCGACCGCCTCCGCCTCGGTCAGGCCGACGGCTGCCAGCGCCGGGCTGGTGAAGGTGACCCGCGGCACCGCGGTGTAGTCCAAGGTGCGCCGGGCGCCGTTCAGGGCGTTGTCGGCGGCCAGTGTGCCCTGCGCGGCGGCCACGTACACGAACTGCGGCCCGCCGGTGACGTCCCCCGCGGCCCAGATCCGCGGGTTGGTGCTGCGCAGATGGCCGTCCACGACAACCTCGCCGCGCGCCCCTGTCATGACCCCGACCCTGTCCAGGCCAAGACCGGCGGTGACGGGTCGGCGGCCGGTCGCGATCAGCAGCTGGTCGGCCTGCACCTCGGTCTCGGCGCCGTCCGCCGCACGCAGGACCGCCGCTCTGGCGCCGTCGCCGGTGCCGACGGCGCGCAGTGTCGCACCGGTGCGCACGGCGATGCCCTCGTCCCGGAAGACGCCCTTGAGGGCAGCGGACACCTCCGGCTCCTCGAACGGGGCCAGCCGCTCCAGGGCTTCCACGATCGTGACCTTCGTGCCGAGCCGGGCGAAGAGCTGGGCCTGCTCCAGGCCGACCGCATTGCCGCCGACCACAAGCAGGGACTCCGGCAGCGCGTCCAGCTCCATCGCGGTCGTGGAGGTCAGGTAGCCGGTCTCGGCCAGCCCGTTGACGGGCGGTGCCCAGGGGACGGAGCCGGTGGCGACCAGGTAGTGGGCGGCCTCGATACGGCGGGTGCCGCCATCGGCCCCTGCCACCTCCAGGAGGGGATCGTCGCCGTCACCGACGAAGGCAGCGGTGCCATGCACGACCTCCCAGCCGTAGTCGGCCGCGAGATCGAGGTACTTCTCGGCGCGCAGCTGGGAGACCAGCGTGTCCTTGCCGTCGATCAGGTCCGGGAAATCCAGCGGCAGCCGCGCCGCTGCCAGGCCGGGGAAACGACCGGCCACGGCTGCGCTGTGCCGGGCATCGGCGGCGGCCAGCAGCGCCTTCGACGGCACACACCCGGCGTTCACGCACGTGCCGCCGAGCGTGCCGCGCTCCACCATCACCACCCGACGGCCCTGGCCTGCGGCAGCAATGGCAGCGGCGAACGCCGCAGAACCCGAGCCGATGATCGCCAGGTCGACGTCGGAGTCCCTCGTGGTCACGGAGCCACCTCCACATGAGCCACCCCTGCGACCTATACGGATTGCCGAATAGGTCCAGCTCCCATATTATGCGGATAGGCGAATAGGTCCAGTGGAGGAGGCACCCCGTGAGCCAGACCCGCCCCGCCACCCCTTCCGCCATCGCGCAGACCGCCGCCCCCTGCACCCACCTGGACACGACCGCCCGCTTCTTCCGCGCCCTCGGCGACCCGACCCGGCTGAAGCTGCTGGAGTTCATCCTGGCCGGGGAGCGCACCTCCGCCGAGTGCGTCGAGCACATCGGCATCTCCCAGCCGCGTGTGTCGGTGCACCTGTCCTGCCTGGTCGACTGCGGCTATGTCACCGCCCGCCGCGACGGCCGCAAACTGCGGTACTCGGTCGGCGACCCGCGTGTGATCGACCTGATCGTCCTGGCCCGCTCCCTGGCCGCCGACAACGCCGCCGCCCTGGACTGCTGCGCCCGCATCCCCGACCACCAGAGCTGATCAGCCATGCCCACGGCCCCGCCCACACGTCGGAATCCCGGCAGCTCCGGCAACCGCACCGACATCGCCGGCCTCGGCATCGCCATACTGACGGCCCTCTGCTGCGCCGGCCCAGCGCTCATCGCCTCCGGCGCCCTCACCGGTCTCGGCGCCTGGCTGTCCAGCCCGTGGTGGACCACAGCTGCCGCCGCACTGGCCTCCGCCACCGTTGCCGGCGCGGTCCACCGCCGCCGCAAAAGCCACCATGCCTGCCGCGGGCCCGCCGAACACTCTTCCGCCGAGGGCTCCGGCACCACCCCGCCGAAGCGGAAGCCCCGCACCTACCACTGACGAGCCTTACCGCGCTGCCGAGCAGGAGCGTCTCGCGCGGGCCAGGACGCCACGACCCCGCTGAGGATGACTGGCTAGGCCGGCTCGGCGGGGTCGTGGGTGATCAGGTCTCCCGGCTGACACCGGAGGACATCGCAGATCCTCGACAAGGTTGAGAAGCGGATCGCCTTGGCCCGCCCGTTCTTGAGTACGGAGAGGTTGACGACGGTGATGCCCACTTGTGCGGACAGCTCGGTGAGCGTCATGCCACGCTCGGCAAGGAGCCGGTCGAGGTGGATCTGGATCGCGTGGAGTTCCTCTTCGGGCATCAGATGGTCCCTTCGAGGTCCTCTCGCATGCGCACGCCCTCGCGCATGATCTTCCCCATGATCACTGCGGCGAGGCCGGCGAGGACGAGCACCAGCGGACCGGAGACCGTCGGCCCGGAACCCACGACCGGCGCCATGCTCCCGACGAGCCAGGACCGCGACCAGCCGACGACGAGGCCGGCCAACGGCGTGCCCACGGCAACGAACCAGCCGAGTACGGAGAGCCGTCGCGACACCGCGTCGGTGAACGGCCCCTGCGACAGGACGGCCTTGAGCAGCTGGGAGAAGAGCAGCAGCGCGAGGGAACCGAACAGCAGCCAGGGCAGTTCGCCCCCGAGGTCTGCGGCGCGCTGCCCCACGGAGGGGTTGTCCTGGCAGAGGCGCGTGGCACTGCTGGACCCCTTTACGCCCTTGCCGACCGGCAAGTTGTCCGCCAGCGAGGCATTGTGCCAGAAGTCCGTCTGCACGCAGACCGCTCCGTCGTCGAGCATATGCGTGACCGCCGTACCGATGAAGGCGAGACCGCAGAGAACCGCCAGCGCAAAGGTCACCGAGGCCAGGGTTCTTGTGAGTCGTGTGTTCATCGCACCCCTTCCTATCGATTTTCGATATGCCCAAGGCTAGAGGAGCATATCGATATTCGACAAGTTCACGGCCGCCGACGAGGCCCCCAGGCAGAGCCGGGGGCCGACGTCCACCCGGAATCGGCCGATATGAGCGTTCCGGCCTCTCTGCGATCAGCCGGGTCCTGACCCTCGGTTGGATGATCTCGCTGGCGAGTCTCAGCTGACCCATCGGACACGCCTTGGAGACGGCCTGCAACGGCTCCCGAGGAACGCTGTACGGGCGGCGCGACGCCTGCCGTCTCGCCGGCGATGAGGAAGATTGCCGCGGGTGGGCACCCCCGTCGGCCGCGATCACGATGCCCACGAGGACGACGAAGGGGCCGGTCACCATCGCTGACGCGGCAGACCGGGCACCTGCCGGCTGAAGCCGTGCCTCCGGTTTCAGGCGGCCTGTGGGGGGTCGTGCTGGTGGATCACCATGTCTTCGCGGCGGCCAGGAGGTACTCCCGGACGAGCGTCACGTGAGGGTTGGTGGAGCTGCCCGGGCGTCGGACCTGCGCCGCACGCGAGGACGGCCCCGGCCGTCCGCTCGACCACGGCGTCATCACACCGCGCCTCGACCTGCTGTACCACTGGTCGGCCAGGACGCTCGCCGAGCCGCGACCGGCGGCACTGCCGGACGCCGGGATCCTGGCGTATCAACTGGCCCGCGCAAGCCGCGCAGCCCTGTCGGCCGAAGCCGTCGGTGCTGGTCCGCGCCCTGCGCAGGGGCCTGCACGCGCCGCGTCGAGGTCCTGTGACAGATCTCAGGCGTTGAGCCTCATGCCACTGCGAGTGAGCGTCTCGATCCGACTCCAGCTCCGGTCGTGAGTCAGGGCATGTCGGCGGGTCCTACCGCTGCAAGTGCGCGCCGGTAAGTCCATCCTGCCGCGGTGTCCCTTGAAGCATCGTCGTCAGCGCCAGCGGACGGCTTGGATCCGGCGGACGGCCTCGACGATTTGTGAGGAGTCGGCGCAGACGGTCAACCGCAGGTAACCCTCGCCGCCGGGGCCGAACCCGGTAGCGGGAATGCCCAGCACTCGGGCGTCCTCGAGCAGTTTCTTGGCGAACCCCTCGCTGGTCAGGCCGTAGGGCGTGCGCACCAGGCAGTAGAAGGTGGCTTTCGGGCGGAGCACGTCGAGGCCGGCGGCCTCCAGACCGTCGCACAGCAGCCGCATCCGGTCACGGTAGGTGGCGCGCAGGCGGTCCGGATAGCCGGTGTGATCGGTCAGGGCGCGGGCAGCGGCATGCTGGATCGCGCCGAAGGTACCTGAGTCAGTCTGCGTCTTGATGGCGCGCAGGGCAGTGATGGCGGTGGAATCACCTGCGGCGAATCCGACGCGCCAGCCGGGCATGTTGTACGTCTTGGACAGGGAATGGAACTCGATGCCGCAGTCCATCGCCCCGGGAGAAGCCAGGAAGGAGGGTGGTGGCGCGCAGTCGTAGTAGATCTCGCTGTAGGCGAGGTCCGAGGCGACGAGGATGTCATGCTCCAAGGCGAACTGGGCCAGCCGGTCGAAGAATTCGGTGGTCGCGAGGGCGGCGGTCGGGTTGTTCGGGTAGCAGACCCAGAACAGCTTCGCCCGCCGGGCCACCTCGTGCCCGATGGCGTCCAGGTCCGGCAGGAAGCCGTTGCTCTCGCACAGCGGGACACGTACGACGTCGGCGCCGCACCAGCGCGCCCAGGTCGCGTACACCGGGTATGCCGGATCGGGCACCAGCACCACGTCGCCCGGGTCGACGAGTCCCAGCGCCAGATGCGCCATCGCCTCCTTGCTGCCCAGCGTCGCCACCACCTGTGTCTCGGCATCTGCCCGGACCCCGAAGCGGCGTGCCAGGAACGCGGCGGCAGCCTCCCGCAGCTCCTGTGTGCCGTCGTACGGCGGATACCGGTGGTACAGCGGGTCCCCAACCGCCTCACGCACCGCTGCGACGATGTGCTCCGGTGTCGGCAGATCGCAGTCGCCCACGCCCAGCACGATCGGCGCCAGCCCGTCCTGTTCCGCCAGCGCCCGCGTCCTGTCAATGAACGAGAACAGGTAGTCCTCCGTGCTGAGCAGACGCCTCGACTGACGCACCCTCATACCTCCATGCCGGCAACCGCCGACGCTGATCGTCCACCCGTAAACGGGCCAGCGGTACTCCCTGTTGGTCTCGGACAGCCGACGTCTCGATAGTGATGGTCGGGTGCAGGTCCTGCCCACAGCGGTGCGTCGCTTTGGGTGAGAGCCTGGAGCTTGCCGTCACGGATGGGAGACCGGGCGTACCGCAGACCTCGTATGCATGCGCCGCAGCGCTTTCGAGAACTCCACTGGCTCGCAACGAACGCCGCCTTGGTGCTGAGCAGACTGAGCCATGAGGCCCAGGACACTGGTTCGGGCTTGACGGGGTGGTAGAGCGTGTTGGGCCTTTTCGGCCAGAGAGTGTGGCGGAGACGCCACCGCATCGTGCCAAGGTGCTCCAGCTTTCCGTCCGGCCGGGAAAGGCTCGAATAGAACCGGTTGGTCATCCCCGGCGGTACGAACCGCCCGATACCGCCGATGTCGGCGACCTCCATTCCAACGTGGTGTCTGACCGTCGGGATCACGCACTCGCAGTGCCCGGACCAGCCTCTCAGGAGATGCTCTTCCACGGCTTGCCCGCGGTGGCGGAGAAGAAGACGGCCCAGTCACCCGTGAAGCGAACGTCATATTCGATGAGCCAGTAATCGTCGTACGGGTGGTTTCGCGCGAAGTCGAGGACTGGCAGGTGGCAGCTGCCGGGGACGATGTCCCGCGCGAGCGTTCTCGGGTACCCCGCTTTGAGGTCTTCGAAGTCGAAGGACTGGGAGCAGTGCACGAGCCTGTCCGGTGGTGCGGTCGGGGAATCGGCCAGAATCCTCACATCACCGAATACCCCGGCTTCCCTTGCCAACTTGTCGAATGCGTGGACAGTTTCGCCGTCGAAGGTGTGCGTGAGAAAGAGGATTGCCGTTCTCATCTATCACTCGTGATTCGATCGCGGACACGAGAAGGCGCGCTATGGCGTGCCGCCAGCGACCAGATGGTGCCAGCAGAAGCGTTTCGCCACAATGGGGAGGTATCCGGTTTTGGCCATGACGCACCGAGAGCGCTTCCGCGCGGATGCGGCATGCCAGGCGGGGGACGTCGTCCATGAGGCGCCGCGCCCCGTCTGCCCATGCCCCGGCTGCTGTCGGGAGAGCCCTGTCCCGGGTCACTCTCGCCGCACGGCGACGAACTGGGTGACCGCCGTGAACGCGACCAGGATCGCGGCCGCGATCGCCAGCATGCCCCCCGTGGGAGCCAGCAGCTTCGTCGCGTGGGGCGTCGTCGACATCAGGGTGAGCAGCCGATTGACCGGGGGCATGCCCTTGGCGAAGAGGGCTGCCATCACCAGCGCGACGGCGGACACCACCGCGTATCCCTGCCGTCTGAAGACCAGCCGCGAGCACAGCACGCCGATGGCGATACCCACGAACGCGCAGGTGAGCTGGGCCTCGATGCCCAGCAGAAGATCGTCCATGGTGACGGTGTAGCGGCCCATCCACAGCGGGAAGAGCAAGCCGAAGACCATCAGCGCCAGACAGCTCAGCACAGCCGTGCCGATCGCCGCGAGCAGAACCTTCAGCGACCGGCCGCCGGACGCGACGACGACGATGGCCCGCTGTGTCGGTTCGTCCAGGCTCATCAGCGCGACGGTCAGCCATGTCGAGCAGACGAACAGCGCACCGCCGGAGGAGGCGTAGGCAGGAGGCAGGGGGCCGCTGCCGTTCACGGTCAGCACGCCCAGCAGGCCCATGAACAGGAGCAATGGGGCGACGTAACGCTGGGTGTGCAGCACGGTGGCGAACGTGTAGCGGATGAGGGCGATCACTGCATGCCTCCGTTCGTGCACCGCATGCCTTCGTTCGTGCACCGCATGCCTCCGTTCGCGGCGGCGTCCCGCGCAAGGAGGTCCGCGGCCGGCCCTTCCACCCGTTCCACGGACCAGCCGTGCTGAAGCGCGGTGAACAGCAGGGCGTCGGTGGTCTCGCGGGTCACTCTCACCCGGACCCCCGAGGCCGTGCGGCTCACCGCCAGCACGCCGTCCAGCTCCTCCCAGACGAGGTCCTGAGGCACGCGGCCGCCCAGGTACCCGGTCAGGACGACGTCGGAGGAGGGCCGGTGCCCGTCCGGCCGGGACTCCGGTGCGCGGAGCGAGACCCGGCCCTCGCTGACGCTGTAGGTGCGGGTGGCGCGGGCCCGCGTCACCGACTCGCGGTGGTCTGTGAAGATCACCGTTCCTCCGGCGCCGGCGACCTCGGTGATGATCTCGGCCAGGACGCCGTGGGCGTCGGCGTCCAGCCCCGACCACGGCTCGTCGAGGACGAGCAGCCCGGGCTCCACCAACAGGGCCTGGGCCACCGCGACCTTCTGGGCGTTGCCCTTGGACAGGCTCCGCAGCGGGGCCTGCTTGCCGCCCACCAGCGCCAGCCTGTCCAGCAGCTTGTCCGCCCGCGACGAGGCAACCGAGGTGGTCAGCCCGCGCACGCGTCCCACATGGGTCAGGTAGGCCACCGCCGACATGCGTTCGTTGGGGGCGAATCGGTCGGGCACGTAGCCCACGACCGGTGGCCGCGCGCTCACCCGGCCGCGGGTCGGCCGGGACAGGCCCACCGCGATCCGCAACAGCGTCGACTTTCCGGAACCGTTCCCGCCTGTGAATGCCACGACCTCTCCCGCCGGGACCTCCACGTCGACGTCACTCAGGATCCAATCGCCACGGCCATAGCGCTTACTCACTGCTTGAAGTCGTAACAAGTGAGCTCCTCCGTCCGTACGCCGACCTCAGCTGCATGAAGATTGCAGGTTACGGTGCCTGAACTCGGCGAGAAACGCGGCTGATTGGCTCCGCCCGTGCCACCGTAGAAGCCGTAGAAGTGGCCGCTCGGCTCGTCTCCCCTCCCGTCGGGCGCACACTGGAAGTGGAAGGGCATGCACCATGAGCCGCACCTGGAGGTGAGCCATGAGCACCCTCGAGCTACACGTCGACGTCGGGGTTCCGGTCGACAAGGCCTGGGAGACGCTGCACCGAGTGGAGAACTATCCGCGCTTCGTGGAGGGAGTGCGGGGCGCGCGTACGGAGGCGGGGGGCCGAGCGCATCTGGACGTCGAGGCGGGGGGCCGGGCCCGCGAGGTCGAGGCCGAGGTCAGCGACCGCGGCGAGCGCGTGATGGAGTGGCTCACCACGAGCGCTCCCGAGCTGACGGGTTCCTTCTCGGTCCAGCCGATCGACCAGAACCACACCCGGATCCAGGCACGGCTGGAGTACGACCCGAGCACGGTCCGGGACGCCTTCGGCGGGCCGAAGGGCTTCGCCCAGACGAACGCGATCCAACGGCTCGTACGCAGCGATCTGGAGCACTTCAAGGAGTACGTGGAACGGGGCTGAGCGGCATAAACGCGGCAGGCTCAGCACACGGCGGGATCAACGCTGCCGAGCAGTCGGTACACCGCTCAGATCTCCAGCACTGCGTCGCAATCCGGGCAGACCACGGAGGCGTACTCGGCGGGGTACCAGGGCGCTCCGGGGTCCTCGGAGGGCTTCCAGCGGGCCGTCTGCATGGCGAAGGTGTCCTTGCCGCAGAGGGTCCGCGGTCCCGCGGTGGTGCGCGACCCCGGCGCTGCGGGGGCCGCGTGCACCTTGCGGACGCGCTGTTCCGCCCCACCCGGCGGTCCCGGGGAGGAACGCGCCGCCACGGGCTTGTCGACTTCGTAGACGACGATCTCGGGCATGTCTCCACGGTAGGCGGTCACGAGACCGAACGGCGCGTGCCGTGAACGTCGTACCCGGTGAACCGGATGATCTCGTGCGGGCGCTCATAGCCGCCGGGGTCCGGGACGAACGGCTGCTCGCGGCCGTGCGGACGACGCCCAGGGCGGGGTTCGTCCCGGCAGGTCAGGCGGCTGCCGCCTACCGGGACGTACCCGTCGCGATCGGGCAGGGGCAGGTCACCACGCAGCCTTCGCTGTCCGCCATGATGATCGAGGGCCTGGGTCTGGGCGGATCCGAGCACGTGCTGGAGGTCGGTACGGGTCTCGGCTTCCAGACCGCGCTGCTCGCCGGGCTGGCCGCGGACGTGGTCAGCATCGAGATACGGCCGGACATAGCCCGCCAGGCACGGGTGAACCTCGCACGTCAGGGCGTGCGGAACGTGGAGCTGCGGGTCGGCGACGGCAGCGGCGGGGTGCCGGACCGTGCTCCGTACGACGCCGTTCTCGTGTCGGCCGCGTTCCCGGAGGTGCCCTCGCCGCTGGTCGCCCAGGTGAGGCCGGGCGGCCGCCTGGTGCAGCCGATCGGGCCGGGCGGGCACGAGCAGGTGGTGTGCTTCGAGCGCACCGCGTCGGGGCTGGCATGGCTGCGGGTGCTGACCCCGGCCTGCTTCGTCCGGCTGCAGGGGCGATACGGCTTTCCGTCAGACGACTTCCCGCCGGACGAAATCCCGCCAGACGATTTCCCGCCGGCCGATTTCCCGCCGGACGAGGCGGAGTGAGGCGGAGTTGGGGGCGGCACGGAGTTCCGCCTCCTCCCGTCGGCCCGTCGGCCCGTCGCCCCCTATGCGTCCGCGACGCGTACGACCGCCAGCGTGATGTTGTCGGGGCCGCCCGCCGCGATCGCGGCCTTCCACAGCTCGAAAGCCGCCCGGCCGTCGTCGTGCTCCCGCATCAGCTCGTCGAGTTCATCCTGCGGCACGGGGTCGGTCAGACCGTCGGTGCAGATGAGATAGCGGTCGCCGGGAGACAGGGACTCCGCTCTCACATGGGGGCGGACGGCGCGGTACGAGCGGCTGCCGCCCAGGCACTGGGTGACGATCGACGTGGTGCGCCGCCCGGGTTCGAGCGGAGGACTGTCGTCGACGCTCACCTGGCGCAGCCCGTCGGTGGAGGCTGCGAAGACCCGGCTGTCGCCCACGTTGAACACCAGCAGGGAGCCGGCTTGTACGACGATGCCGGCGATCGTCGTCCCCATGGCCGCCAGCTCGCCTCCCGCGTCGCCGCCGGCGGCCTCGTACACGGCGCGGTTGCAGGCGCTCAAGGCGTCGAGGACGGCATCCTCGCTGCTCAGGGCCGGTCCGAGGGACGCGATCCGGCGAGCCACCAGGGCGCTGGCCACCTCGCCGCCGGGATGCCCGCCGAGCCCGTCGGCGACGGCGACGACCAGGGGCGTGCCGATCGGGAAGACCAGGGTCTGCGGACTCTCCGTCACCGTGGCGCACAGCGTCCACGGCCCGACGACGAGGCTGTCCTCGTTCCGCTCGCGGAGCAGCCCGGGATGGCTCAGCGCGCTCACCGTCACGTACCGCATGGAACGCCACCGCCTTCCCGTACGGGCCCGAGCAGTCGGTCGGCTAGCTGCGCAGGTCCACGGTGGGGCACCGTTCGCTGCCGTTGGTCATGGTTCAAGCGTAGGCGCCCGTCGGGAGAAACCCGCTGGAGACGCCGGCTCCGCTGCGCCTATGGTCGGGCAATGAGTACTCGCACTTTCCGGATCACCGTCCGCGGCACCTTCGACAACCTCACCGACGCTCAACGGGCCGCGCTGCTGGCCGAGGCCGCCGAACACGACGTGCTGCGCTCCGCGTTCACGCCCGAGGGCACCCTCACCTACGACATCGCCGCCCGGCCGGCCTTCGTCTTCCGTTTCTCCGACACCGGTGCGGAAGAGGAGGACATCCTGGAGGCGACCGAGCGGGCCGAGGCGGCGGCGCAGGCCTGGCTCACCGAGCGCGGCTACGGCTTCAAGAACCTCCGCTCCACCGCCGAGGACCTCTCCCAGGCGCCGATGGGCAAGCGGCAGCGACGCGCGGCACGCTCCATCGGCTCATGAAGCGAGGCGTTCCGACAGCGGATAAACTTGCGCACTCAAGGAGAGAGCAATGAGTGACCGAGTGGCACGCCCGGGGCGGGAGGTGAGCGGCGGCGATGAGTGACACCCTGGACGCGGCACTGCGGCTGGTGCGTGCCCAGGCCGCGCTCGTACGACGCTTCGACTCCCGGCTGAGCGGCCTGCACGGCGTCAGTCTCGCCGACTTCACCCTGCTGCTCAGGCTGAGCGAGGCGCCCGGCGGCCGGATGCGCCGGGTGGACCTCGCCGAGGCACTGGGCCTGACGGCGTCCGGGGTCACCCGCGGGCTGGCTCCGCTGGAGCGGATCGGGCTGGTGACCCGCGAAGCGGATGCCCGGGACGCGCGCGTGGCGTACGCGTCCCTGACCGCGACGGGCAGACAGCGGCTCAAGGAGATGCGCGCCACGGCCGAGGAGACCGCCGCAGAGGTCTTCGCCGCACCGGCGTGGAAGGCCGAGGACACCGGGCTGCTGTCGACTCTGCTGACCCGCCTCGGCGGCACCGGCCTGGCCGGTCACTGAGCCTGCCGCGGTGCATCGGCTCCCCTTCTCCCATTCCCTCCCTGCTCCTGTGCGCCGGCCCTCAACACCCGTCCCGCACAGGCGGTTTCAGCCTTCCGCCGACCTGAACTCGCCGTGGCACAGCTCACGTTGAGATGTGGCCGGATTGTGAGGGAACCATGCACAGGGGCGTGGCATGCTCATGGATCACATCGAGTTACCAGCCGGTACTACCTCTGAGTAGCCCGTACGCCCGGTACCTCTCTGCCACCCCCCACCTCACACGGGACCGATCATGCACAGACGCATGCGGCACAGACGTGCCCTGCTGCCCGCCTTCGCCGTTGCCACCGTCTTCCTCGCCGCGGCCTGTTCCTCGTCCGCACCGCACGCCGAACCGTCGGCGACCGCCGGGCACGGCCGGCACGTCGAGGTCGCCGACCGGCCCGCCGACGGCACGGACCACTCGCTCGCCGTCGCCGCCGCTCCCGCCACCACCGCGACCGCCACGGCGGGACCGGCCGGTTCCGGACAGCGGGCGCGCCGAACGGCGCTCGCCGTCAGCGCATACGACAGCCACACCCGGCGGGCCGTCCTCTCCGACAAGCCCGCCCGCCAAGGGAGTTCATCCGCCTCCCCGACGACCTCCCCTCCCCCGCCCCCTCCCCCTCACCCGCCCCCACCGGCACCCCGCATCGCGCCGCCGTCGGCGATGTGATCGCCAGTGCGCCCGCGCCCGGGGCTCCGCATGGGCTGCTCGCCAAGGTCACCAAGGTGATCGGCGAGACGGACAGCGGCACCGCGGTGCAGACGGAACCGGCCACACTCAACGCGCTGCTCGGCGACGACACAGCGAAGGGCGCCGTACCGGTCGACCCGTCGTCCTTCGCCGTCGACAAGCTGCTGCCCGATGTGAAGGTGTCCTGGTCGAAGGCGGGTGACGTGCACGCGGGCCCGAAGGGCGCGACGCTGCCGCTCGGCAGCCTGCGGCTCGATGTGAGCGCCGGTATCCCGACGGCCCAGGGCGCCCCTGCCTCGGCCTCCGCCTCGGTGCACGGCTTCGTCCAGGTCGCCCCGCAGGTCGACTTCGCCTACGGCGGCACCGGTACCGACGCGCCGCCCGGCTCCGCCTACCTCGGCGTGTCCGGCGACTGGACCTCCGGCTGGGCGGTCGAGGGCCGGGCCGCCGCGGCCACCGGCACGCCGCTGCGGATCCCGTTCGCCAAGCTGCACGCCGACCCCGTCCTGCAGGTCGGCCCCGTCCCCGTCGTCGTCAACCTCGACCTGACCGCCTATGTGCAGATCAGCGGCGACGGGCGGGTCACCGTCGATGTCGAGCAGCACCTCAAGGGCGGCTTCAAGGCGGGCGGCGCCTTCGGCCCGGCGAAGGGCTGGACGCCGGTCAGCTCCGCGGACATGACGAGCACACCCGTGCACACCTCCGTCACCGCCGCCGGCAACCTCAAGACGGCGCTCGGCGCCGAGGCCTCGGTCGGCCTCTACGGCACCGTGGGCGTCAGCGCCGACCTGGCTCCCTATCTGCGCGGCGAGGCCTCCGGCACGGTCAACGCCTCCTCCGACGGCGCCGGGGCGAAGACCAGGGGCGCCTGGGGCGTGTACGGCGGGGTCGATCTGTCCGGGACCCTGCGGCTCCAGCTGTCCGTCTTCGGCACACCGATCGTCCAGCGGAGCATCCCGCTCGGCACCCTGAACCGCGAGTGGAAACTGGCGGGCGGCACCCTCCGGGCAGGCTAGGGACCGTCCGGCGGATCAGGTCGAAGGAAAACGACGGCTCCTCACCAACGTCCTGGGACAACTCACCTGGGCACGCCGGCCGGGCACCCGGCTCCGGCGCAGCGCGCCTCGGCGCCCGGCTCCAGCTCGGCGCGCCTAGGCGCTCGGCTCCGAAGCAGAGGGCTGCGCCGCCGGTATCCAGCCCTGGCCGCGCAGCACGGACGACACGTCCGGTGCTCGGTAGTGCTCCCCCTTCAGGACCTTGCCGTCGGCCCGGCGGGCGACCTGCCCGTCCGGGCCGGCCTTGCTCATGTTGGCCCGGTGGATCTCGGCGATCACCTGATCGAGGTCGATGCCGTGGACCAGCGCCGTGCCGTACGCCACGTAGACCACGTCCGCCAGTTCGTGCGCGAGCTTGTCCAGCGGGCCGTCGACCGCGACCTCGGCGACCTCCGCGGCCTCCTCGGCGAGCAGTTCGCCACGGTGCGCGGCCAGTTCGGGGTCCACCTCCGTCGGCGTACTGCGGGCGTCGAGACCGAAGGCGCGGTGGAACTCCCGGACGAGGTGGGCGGGTGAAGTGCTCATGCGTCGACTCTAACGGCGACCACTGACAGCGCCCGCGGTCCGCTTCCCCGTCCCGGAGTGACCCGGGCCCTGGCCAGCGCCGCGCCCGGCCTGGCAGGATCGCCGCATGTCCAAGGTGTTCCCCCGGATCAGCAGACGCCGGGCGCTGCCGGCCGCGGCCGCCGGTGCCGTGGTGCTCGGGCTGCTGCTGTGGTGGCTGCTGCCGCTGGGCGAGAAGCCGCCGAGCGGGACGATCGTGTTCAGCACGGGCACTCCCCGAGGGGTGTACCAGGAGTACGGCGAGCGGCTGCGCGCCGAGTTCGCCAAGGACATGCCCGACTTGACGGTGAAGCTCCTCAACAGTGCCGGTTCGCAGGAGAACGTGCAGCGGGTGGCGACCGGCAAGGCCGACTTCACCATCGCGGCGGCGGACGCGGTGGAGGCGTACGAACTGGCGCACGGCAGCGGCGCCGAGCGGCTGCGCGGGGTGGCCCGGCTCTACGACGACTATGTGCATCTCGTCGTGCGCAGCGACTCGGACATCCGGAGCATCGCGGACCTGCGGCACAAGCGGGTGGCGACCGGGCTGCCCGACTCCGGGGTGCGGCTGATCGCCGACCGGGTGCTCAAGGCCGCCGGCATCGACCCGCGCAAGGACATCACGGCGGTCGCGGACGGCATCGACACCGGGCCCGACCGGCTGGCGCAGCACAAGATCGACGCCTTCTTCTGGTCGGGCGGCCTGCCCACCAGGGGACTGCTCACACTGGCGAACAAGTCCGCCTTCAAGTTCGTGCCGATCGAGGGCGACCTCGTCACCAAGCTGCACAACGAGGGCCAGGAGGCGCGCTACTACCGGGCCACCAACATCCCCGAGTCGGCCTACCCGGCCGTACAGCAGGGCAGCGTGGTCCCGACCATCGCCGTGTCCAACCTCCTGATGACGCGTACGGACGTGGACCCCCGGCTGACCGAATGGGTGACCCGCACGGTCATCAAGAGCCGCGACGGCATCGGCGCCCACGTCCACTCCGCCCAACTGGTCGACCTGCGCACCGCCATCTACACCGACCCCCTCCCCCTCCAGGAGGGCGCCCGCCGCTACTACCGCTCGATGAAGCCCTAGCGGGGGCGGACGAAAGCCCATCGAGCCGGGCCGCAGCCTCCCGGCCCCGCCCAGGCGCCGCCCAACCGAGCGGTTACCTGTTACCGGTGGACCCCGCTCCCCTCCCCGGTCAGCGCTCCCCCTGCCGGGGCACCGCCACCGTCACCCGCAAGCCGCGCGGCGTATGGTGGGCGTAGGCGATCGAGCCGCCGCCCGCCGTGAGCAGCGCACGGACGATGGAGAGGCCGAGGCCGGAGCCCTTGATGTTCTGGTGGCGGCCGCTGCGCCAGAAGCGGTCGCCCACGCGCGCGAGTTCCTCGTCGGTGAGGCCGGGTCCGGTGTCGGTGACGACGACCGTGGAGGTGTCGCCGTCGACGGCCACGGTGACCGCCACCGTGCCGCCCTCGGGGCTGAACTTCACGGCGTTGTCGATCACCGCGTCCAGGGCGCTGGACAGGGTGATCGGGTCCGCCCAGGCGGTCGTGGGCGGACAGTCCCCGGTCAGCCGGACACCCTTGGCCTCGGCGGCCGGAGACCAGGCGGCGACCCGCTCCCCGGCGAGCGCGCCGATGTCGGTCAGGCTCAGGTCCGCCTCGGCGTGCTCGGCCAGCGCCAGGTCGAGCAGGTCGTCCAGAACCTGCGCGAGGCGCTTGCCCTCGGTGCGGACCGAGGCGATCTCCTCATTGCCCTCCGGGAGTTCGAGTGCGAGCAGTTCGATGCGCAGCAGCAGCGCCGAGAGCGGGTTGCGCAGCTGGTGCGAGGCGTCCGCGACGAAGGCCCGCTGCTGCTCCAGCACGTCCTCGACGTTGTCCGCCATCTCGTTGAACGACCGGGCCAGCCGTCTGAGTTCCGGCGGCCCGCCGGCGGCCGCGACCCGGGACTTCAGGCGTCCGGTGGCGATGTCGTGCGTGGTGGCGTCCAGGACCCGTACCGGCCTGAGCACCCAGCCGGTCAGCCGCAGCGCCGCGCCGACGGCCAGCAGCATCGCCGCGATCTCCCCGGCCCCGATGAGCAGCCAGCCGCGCAGGGTCCGTGAACGCATCTGCCCGGTGGGTGAGTCGGTGACCACGACCGCCACGACGTCCCCGTCCCGGATCACCGGTGAGGCGACGATCAGCCGGCTGCGCTGCCAGGGCCACACCTGTTTCGGGTCGTGGCTGCGCCGGCTCAGCAGCGCCTCCTCGAAGGCGTCCCGCACCTCCCCCGTCCGCGGTACGAACCAGTCGCCGGGCGCATTGGCCATCGCGGAGTCGTTACGGTAGAAGACGCCCGCGCGGATGCCGTAGACGCCGTAGTAGCTGTCCAGTTCGCTGCGCAGGGCCTCCAGGCGCTCGTCGGTGCTGGTGCGGCGGGACCCACTGGGCCCGTCGGTGACGAACTGGGCGAGCGCCGCGAAGCGGGCCGTGTCGTCGATGCGGTCGACGACGACCCTCTGCTGCTGGGCGGCGGCCAGGCTGACGGCGAGCGGGATCCCGAGGGCGAGGAGGACGGCCGCTATCAGGACGATGAGCAGCGGCAGCAGACGTGCGCGCACCCGTCCCCGCTAGACGGCCGGGGCGACGAGCCGGTAGCCGACGCCGCGTACGGTCTCGATCAGCGCGGGCATGCGCAGTTTGGCGCGCAGGGAGGCGACATGCACCTCCAGGGTGCGGCCGGTCCCCTCCCAACTGGTGCGCCAGACCTCGCTGATGATCTGTTCCCGCCGGAAGACCACACCGGGGCGCTGCGCGAGCAGGGCGAGCAGATCGAACTCCTTGCGGGTCAGTTGGATTATCGAACCATCCACGGTGACCTGCCGGGTGGGCAGTTCGATGCGCACGGGGCCGAGCAGCAGGGAGCTGTCACCACCGGACCCCGCGTCCTCGTGGACGGTGCGCCGGCTGACGGCGTGTATACGGGCGAGCAGTTCCCCGGTGTCGTACGGCTTCACCACATAGTCGTCGGCGCCGAGGTTGAGCCCGTGGATGCGGGAGCGGACGTCGGAGCGGGCGGTGACCATGATGACCGGGGTGCTGGTGCGTTTGCGGATCTTGCCGCAGACCTCGTATCCGTCCTGGTCGGGCAGGCCGAGGTCAAGGAGGACCACGCCGAATCCGGCGCCCTCGGGGACGAGGGCCTGGAGGGCCTCCTCGCCGCTGCGCGCGTGTGTGACCTCGAATCCGTGCCGGGCGAGTACGGCGGACAGGGCCGCGGCGACGTGGTTGTCGTCCTCGACGAGCAGCAGTCTCATCCCGGCCCCCTCCGGTTCAGCGGTCGTACGGTCTTGGTTCTCGTGCATCGTGTAGCTCGCGCGCGTGCACCATGGCAGTCACGCCGATGGACAAGGACGACGTCAAGAGGGTTCCGGTTGCCGGCCGCTTCCGTTATCCGGCCGATACGCACACGCGCGGCAAGTGCTACGACACGTGTCCGATTGCTATCGGATCGTGATGCTCAGATCTCCCTCAGATGTGATGACGCAGGTCACAGCCGCTCACTACTGTCCTCCGAAACCGAGGAGGACGGAGCCTGAGAGCGATGACCAATGTATCGGCGGCCGAGGAAGACGGGGCCGTGTCCGACGAACTGGTCGTCCTGAAGAGCGTCAACAAGCACTTCGGCGCGTTGCACGTTCTCCAGGACATCGACCTGACGATCGCCCGCGGCGAGGTCGTCGTGGTCATCGGGCCCTCCGGGTCCGGAAAGTCGACCCTGTGCCGCACCATCAACCGCCTGGAGACGATCGACTCGGGCACCATCACGATCGACGGAATGCCGCTGCCCCAGGAGGGCAAGGAGCTGGCCCGGCTGCGGGCGGACGTCGGGATGGTCTTCCAGTCCTTCAACCTGTTCGCGCACAAGACCGTGCTCGAGAACGTGATGCTGGGGCAGCTCAAGGTCCGGAAGGCGGAGAAGAAGCAGGCCGAGGAGAAGGCCCGGTCCCTGCTCGACCGGGTCGGCGTGGGCACCCAGGCCGACAAGTACCCCGCCCAGCTCTCCGGCGGCCAGCAGCAGCGCGTCGCCATCGCGCGGGCGCTGGCGATGGGCCCGAAGGTCATGCTCTTCGACGAGCCGACCTCCGCCCTCGACCCCGAGATGATCAATGAGGTCCTCGAGGTCATGCAGCAGCTCGCCCGCGAGGGCATGACGATGGTCGTCGTCACCCATGAGATGGGTTTCGCACGATCGGCCGCCAACCGGGTCGTCTTCATGGCCGACGGCCGGATCGTCGAACAGGCCGCGCCCGACCGGTTCTTCAGCAACCCGCGCAGCGACCGGGCCAAGGACTTCCTGTCCAAGATCCTGCACCACTGACGGTGCGGGACCGCCCCGCGCCCCTGGGTTGCCTTTTCCAACGGACCTCGTTCCGCACCACTCGAAGGATGTTCACCATGAAGCTCCGCAAGGTCACCGCCGCCTCGGCCGTCGTGGTCGCCCTCGCCGTAACCGCCACCGCGTGCGGCGGCAACAACTCGAACAGCGGCTCGGGCGGCGGTAGCGGCAAGATCAAGATCGGTATCAAGTTCGACCAGCCGGGCCTGGGCCTGAAGCAGCCCGACGGCAGCTACGCGGGCTTCGACGTGGACGTGGCCACGTACGTCGCCAAGCAGCTCGGCTACAAGCCGAGCGACATCCAGTGGGTGGAGACCAAGAGCGCCGACCGTGAGAACGCGCTGCAGCGCGGTGACGTGAAGTTCATCGCCGCCACCTACTCGATCACCGACAAGCGCAAGGCCAAGGTCGACTTCGCCGGTCCGTACCTGCTGGCCCACCAGGACCTGCTGCTCAAGAAGGACTCGAAGATCGCCAAGGGCACGGACCTCAACGGCAAGAACCTGTGCTCCGTGACCGGCTCCACGTCGGCACAGAACATCCACGACACGATCGCCCCGCACTCCAACCTGAAGGAGCTCAGCTCCTACTCGGAGTGCATCGCGAGCCTCCAGAGCGGCGCGGTGGACGCGGTGACCACCGACGACTCGATCCTCGCGGGCTACGCCGCGCAGGACAAGTACAAGGGCCAGTTCAAGCTCGCCGGTCTGAAGCTGAGCAACGAGAACTACGGCATCGGCGTCAAGAAGGGCGACTCCGCGACCCTCGACAAGATCAACAAGGCGCTGGAGAAGATGGTCAGCGACGGCTCCTGGAAAGCCGCCGTGGAGAAGAACTTCGGCCCGGCGAACTACAAGAACGAGCCCGCGCCGAAGATCGGCCAGATCGTCAAGTAACGCGGAACTCCGCCGGCGCTCACTCCGGCGGGTGACGCAGGGTTCTGAAGGCGCGCCGCCGCTTTCCCGGCGGCGCGCCCCGCCCTCCACGTACGCCACACACCCGGAAGCGCGGGAGATCGTGTTCGACTTTCTTTCTGGTTACGACGTCCTAGGGGCGTTCTGGATGACGGTGAAACTCACCGTCCTCTCCGCGGTCGGCTCCCTGGTCTGGGGCACCCTGCTGGCCGGGATGCGGGTCAGTCCGGTCCCGATGATGCGCGGGTTCGGCACCTTCTACGTGAACATCGTCCGCAACATCCCGCTGACGATCATCATCCTGTTCACCTCGCTCGGCCTCGCCGACATCTTCCGCGTGACGCTGGGCGCCTCCGACTTCAAGGTCCAGGGATTCCGCCTGGCCGTCCTCGGTCTCATCGCCTACACGGCCGCCTTCGTGTGCGAGGCGATCCGCTCCGGCATCAACACCGTGCCGGTCGGCCAGGCCGAAGCCGCCCGTGCGATCGGGCTCAACTTCGGCCAGACCCTGCGCCTGATCGTGCTGCCCCAGGCGTTCCGCGCGGTCATCGGCCCGCTGGCCAACGTCCTGATCGCTCTGACGAAGAACACCACTGTCGCGGCCGCCATCGGCGTCGCCGAGGCCGCGACCCTGATGAAGACCATGATCGAGAACGAGGCACAGACCCTGGCCATCGGCGCCGTCTTCGCCCTCGGGTTCGTGATCCTGACCCTGCCCGTCGGCCTGGTCCTGGGCTGGCTCGGCAAGCGACTGGCGGTGAAGCGATGAGCTCCGTCCTCTACGACACTCCCGGCCCCCGCGCCAAGCGGCGCAACGCCCTCCTGTCCGCCGTCTTCCTCGTCCTGCTCGGCGCGCTGGTGTGGTGGGTCTGGAAGACGATGGACGACAAGCAGCAGCTGAAGTGGGCGCTGTGGCAGCCGTTCACCACGTCCGAGGCATGGACGACGTACCTGCTGCCAGGACTCGTCAACACCCTCAAGGCGGCGGCGCTGTCCATGGTGATCGCCCTTCCGCTCGGCGCCGTCTTCGGTATCGCCCGGCTGTCGGACCACCGCTGGGTGCGCATCGTGGCGGGTGTGGTGGTCGAGTTCTTCCGGGCGATCCCGGTACTGCTGCTGATGCTGTTCGCCAACGAGCTCTACAACCGGTACACGCAGGTCAACAGCGACGACCGGCCCCTGTACGCGGTGGTCACCGGCCTGGTGCTCTACAACGCCTCGGTGCTCGCCGAAGTCGTACGGGCCGGCATCCTGGCCCTGCCCAAGGGCCAGACGGAAGCGGCGTACGCGATCGGCCTGCGCAAGGGCCAGACGATGACCGGCATCCTGCTCCCGCAGGCGGTCACCGCCATGCTGCCGGCCATCGTCAGCCAGCTCGTGGTCATCGTGAAGGACACGGCGCTGGGTGGTGTGATGCTCGGCTACGCCGAACTGCTGAGCGAGCGCGGCACGCTCGCGGCCAACTACGCCAACGTCATCGCCAGCTTCATCGTCGTGGCGGCCATCTACATCGTGCTCAACTTCGCCCTGACGTCCTTCGCAGGCTGGCTGGAGCACCGGCTGCGGCGCAGCAAGCGCAGCACGGGTGCGGCACTCGGAGCCGAGGAGGTTGACGAACTCAACGCGGCCAAGGTCGGGGGCACCTACTGAACCGGCTCCACGGCTTGATCCGAGGGTAGATTCTCAGCAGGGGTCGCGGCCGTCCGAGAGCATTCCGGTATCGATCCTCAGAAAATACCGGGCGCCCCTAGGACTGATTGCCAGTCAGGCAGAAGGAGTCTTTGAACAGCGGAACCCAGGAGGCCAGCATAGGCCAGGAAGTCGCCGCGGTGCGACCGTGAAAGGAAAAACTGATCAGCGGCTTCGATGGGGGAGCAGGGGAAGTCCCCGATGCGTACTTTTACGAGAAAATACCTCTGATGAGTGCGGTGACAAACACCTCAGCAGTCCTGCAAATTGACACCTTGCGCCCTGCGGGCACATGCAGGCACTCAAGCCACCATCAGCCGCCCGACAAGCCGAAACGGTCCGCCGGAAAAGTCCGGCGGACCGTCACCAGCTGTCGAGGCTATGAAGCCTTCGTCTCAATCCCTGGGGTTTCCGTGAATGTTTCCGGCGGGCACCAGACAATGGAGTCCTTGCCCCCGGACTGCCATACCCCGGCTTCACGGTCGACCTTTTCGCCGTTTAGATACCTAACGCACACCACGATCGCTTTGTAGTGCCCGCCATTACTCTTGTTACACCAGGCCCTGGCGCCCTCATTACCATCCGGAGTGTACTTCTCAAAATGGCAGTCGTCGGGCCACGACTTTATGGTGGAGGACTCATGGGGAGCGGCCGAGGCCGCACCTTGAAGCCCAAAGCTGGACACCGCCAGCACACCGCCAGCAAACAATACGGACCATCGCTTCTTCATTGGCTCGAACTCTCTCTCGGTCGATTCCGATTCGGATCAGGCGATGCGTAGCGCCTCGATACCTTGCACGGGCTCTCAGTTGTATTTTGTCTCGACACCCGGGACCGAAGGCTTACTGGCCCCATGACAGTACGCGAAGGACATCCCGCCTCCCTGCTGCCAATTGCCCTCAGCCGTCGTCACGTTCCCGGTCCCGGGATCCTTGCAGTTCGCAATGGCGCGGTAGTGGCCGCCATTGCTGTGCTCACACATGGCCCAGGTCCGCCATTCACCATCGCTTCCAAAATGGCAGTCGGACGGATGCGCCTTCGGCTCGACACTGCTGGCCGATGCGGCGGAAGGCGCCACAAGCATCACGCCGACCGCCGCAAGTCCCACCAGGAGAGCTCTGGGTGTTGTGCGCATGGGATTAAGCCTCCCCCTCTTGAAGTTTTCGCGGCTGGACCAGCCTCTCGAATGCGGAGCACTCAGCACACCCCCTGATCGACGGAAGTCTCACGCAACTCCTCCGAACCGGGGGTTGACATCGCCGCCGCAGACATCGGAAGCACCAGCAGCACGAAATTATCGAATTCCCCAGTATAACCACAAAGAGGACATAAAGAGCGATGACTGATAAGCGGAGAATGATTCGAGCCATTAACACCCGGAAACCTCAAGAAGGGCTCAGTTTTGAGATTGAACTCAACCATCGCCAGCGATATCGCGATAAGCTAACCCAGTCCCGCCCGCCGCACCGCCACTCCTGACCAGATTGGCCGCTGGCAGAATCTAATCCATCCGGGGGAACAATGACACGGGTAATAATTGTTGACGATCAGCAGTTCTTTCGAGCAGGCTTCCGTGCTCTCGTGGAATCTCAGCCCAAACTGAGCGTGGTCGCCGAAGGGCGGATACGCGAAACACTGTCAATGGTTGCAGTCACACGCCCCGATCTCATCCTGTTCCGCTTTTCTTCGTACGAAGAGTCGATTCAACCCCTCACTCAACTGAAAAGGCTCACACGTTCACCTGTCACCCTCCTCGTACTGGAACGCGTACCGGAAAGAGGAGCACGTCAACTGCTCACCCTTGGCGCCTCCGGAATCCTACTACAGGAAAGTGCATCACAGCATCTTCCGTGGGCGATCACCGCAGCATTAAAAGGCGGCTGTGCACTGTCTCCTGAAATCGCAAGGAGGGTCATTAACGAGTACACGGCACCCATTACCGAGTCAGCGCGGAAGAGAGCCGCACAGGCGAAGATCCACACCCTCACCACAAGGGAACGCGAGGTCTTGGAATTGCTGAGCGAAGGATTGTCGAATCAATCCATCGCGCATACGCTTACTATCAGCCCGGGAACAGTAAAGGATCACGTTCGTTCCATATGCGCGAAACTGAATGCCGAGGGCCGCATCCATGCCGCTCGAATCGCATGGCAGGCAAATGACCTACCCATCCGGACTCAACTCACGTAAATGGGTGAACCTCGTCATTTCACACAGAGGCTCGCACGTGCGTTTATAGTGAGTGCACGGCCACGTGATTCCACAAGTGGCCCGCGCCGCCGCCAGCCCCGTGCGAGGCTGGGCCTCGACTCAGCAAACCGCCTGACGATCATCGGAGGCACGCTGCCTCTGGTCACTTGACGCAAACTCTGCCAATGGGTTGCATACGTTCTGTGATCGTGCACCCGGCTTCACCTTCCTGTTCACTCACCGCCGTCGAGGCATCGCCGCGGACAGGGGGCGCCGCGCCGTGGACCCGGTGATCATCGTCGGAGCGGGGCCCGTCGGGCTCACGCTCGCCCTGGCACTGGCCCGCCAGGAGGTGCCGTGCGTCGTCCTGGACGAGGGCCCCGGCAAGGACGAACCCCGCCCCGCGCGTACCGTCGTGCTGCGCCAGGACACGGCCGCCCTGCTGGAGCGGCTGACCGGGACGGCGCTCGCCGAGCACGGAGTGCGCTGGGCCGGATGGCGTTCTCTGCGGCGCAAGCAGGTGTTGAGCGAGATCACCTTCGACGCGTCGGATGCCGCCCCCCTGCACATCGCCCAGCATGTCCTCACGGGCGCCCTGCGTGCGGCCCTCGCCGACGAACCTCTGGTGAAGACGGCCGTGGACAACCGCCTGGACGCGATCGAGCAGGAGCGTTCCGGCATCACCGCGCACACCCGAGGCGCGAACGGCACCTGGTGGCGTGGCAGTTACCTGGTCGGCTGCGACGGACCGCGCTCCACGGTGCGCAAACTCCAGGACATCCGCTTCCCGGGCCGTACGGCGGTGGAGCGGCACGCGGTCGCGGCGCTGCGCGCGGAACTTCCGTGGGAGGGCCGGACGTTGCTCCATCGGATGCCGCCGTGGCGGCAGTCCGGGCCCTCGGCCGGGGAGGTGACCGCCCGCCCCCTCCCGGACGGCGTGTGGCGCCTGGACTGGCTGCTGCCACCGGGCAAGGACCTGGTCACGCCCGAGACCCTGGTGGCCCGGATCCGCGAGACGCTCGCGGGCTGGACGGGCGGCGCCACACCGGCGTACGAGCTGCTCGACACCGGTGTCCACATGGTGCACCACCGCCTGGCCCGCCGGTGGCGCGCCGGCCGGGTCTTCCTCGCCGGGGACGCGGCCCATCTGCTCGGCGCGCTCGGCGCCCAGGGGCTGGACGAGGGCCTCAGGGACGTCGACAACCTCGCCTGGAAGCTGGCCGCGGCCTGGCACCACGGCCCGCACGAGGCCTTGCTGGACAGCTACCAGGCCGAGCGGCGCGCGGTGATCACCGCCCGGCTGTGCGCCGCCGACCAGGTGCTGCCGGCGCTGCGCGGTGCCGGCGGGCTGCGCCAGATCGTCCCGGGCGCGGCGCGGGGGCACGACGCGCTGCTCACGGACGGTCACTTGGGACGCGGGTCGCTGGGCGCGCCGCAGGTGTACGCCGACTCCCCGCTGACGCCCCGGCAGCTGGAGGGCGAGATCCCGGTCGACACCCCGCGCGGCGCGCTGGTCACCGATGTACGGGTCACCGCGGAGGATGGTTCCTTCGTCCAACTGCGCGACCGGTTCGGACGGGGTGCCCTGCTCGTCGTCCTGATCGCGCCGGGCACGGGCGTGTGGGACCGCAAACACTGGATGTCCGCCGGGATCATGCCCCGGCTCGCGGCGGCCGTGGCGGCACTGCCGCACCCCGCCGAACTGCTGGTCGCCGAGAGCTACCCGGGTGCGCCGGCGCACAGTGTGCTGCTCGTACGCCCCGACGGCCACCTGGTCACCGTGCTGAACGGGGTCCGTCCGGCCGAACTGTACGTGGCGGCGGAGGCCACGGTGGGCGGCGCGAGGAAGGAGGAGGCACAGGCTGTCTCCGGCGCACGCTGACCCGGAAGCCTGTCACCCTCTGTCCACATGGTGACAGTGAGTTGACCGCCGTGCACGCGCATGGTGTACTCCGGACCATGACCGACACCTTCGTGCGCCTGTGGCGGAGGGTCCACATGGACCTCGTCCGCTACGCGGGCTGCGTGTGTCGCCCGTCCTGCTGAATTCGCAGCTTTCTTCTTCCGGGCGCCGTCGTGCGCCCGTTCCGCGAACGCTCCCTCAGGACGGTGTACGTGTCTGTCTCCCCTGCCTCCGTGTCCCCTGCCGTCGGCTCGGCGCCCACCCAGGCGGACCTCCTCGATTTCGTACGGCGTACGGCCGCCGACGCCGAGCTGATCGCCTCCCTGCCGCTCGATCCGGAGGGCCGCACCTGGGTGCGGCTTGAGGGGCCGGGTGGGAGCGAGGCATGGCTGATCGGCTGGCCGCCCGGCACCGGCACCGGCTGGCACGACCACGCCGACTCGGTCGGCGCGTTCCTCACGGCCTCCGGCGCACTCAGGGAGCACTCGCTGGCCGCCCGGCTGCCGAGCGACGGCTGGAAGACCCTGGAACTCGCCGATGGCGTGGACCGCGAACGCCGGCTGCGCGCCGGCGAGGGCCGCGCCTTCGGCCGCCACCATGTCCACGAGGTCCTCAACGACTCCCGCGACGAGCACGCGATCTCCGTACACGCCTACTACCCGCCCCTGCCACGCATCCGCCGCTACAGCCGCACCGGCCACATCCTCCGCCTCGAGCAGGTCGAACGCCCGGAGGACTGGCAGTGAGCGGGGCGGAGGAGACACCCGTGGGTGGGGCTGTGGTGACGGCGAACGGCACGGAGAAGAGACGGCCGGGTAGCGCCGTGACCACGGCGAACGGCATGGAGAAGACACCGTCGGACGGCACCCCGGCGACGGCGAACGGCGCGGTAGAGGCAGCGGGCGGGAGTGAACGGCCCGTCGGCATAGACGAGTTGCTGGAGCGAGTGCGCGCGGGCTACCGGCGCGTCGAGGCACGGGAGGCGCACGAGGCGGTGCGGACCGGTGCGACGCTGCTGGTGGACATCCGCTACGCGGCCCTGCGCGAGCGGGACGGAGTGATCCCCGGCGCCCTCGTCATCGAGCGCAACGAACTGGAGTGGCGCCTCGACCCCCAGGGCAGCCACCGCGTCCCCGAGGCCACCGGCCACGACCTGCCGGTCGTGGTGTTCTGCAACGAGGGCTACGCCTCCAGCCTCGCCGTCACCTCCCTCCGCCAACTGGGCCTCCACCGGGCAACAGACCTGGTGGGCGGCTTCCAGGCGTGGCGGGCGGAGGGGCTGCCGGTGGAGCCGGTGCGGCCCTGAACGGTGCGGGAGGCCGCAGCGAGCCGGTGCAGGGCGAACTCCCGGGCAGGCTCCGTCCGATACGGCGTCAGCGTGGCGGAGTTCCAGGCCTGTCCATAGGCGCTACGACGGCCCGTGCCGGACGGACGGGACGGGGTCAACGCCTCGGCGAGGAAGGTGAGTTCAGACATGACCCGAGCTACACCGGGGACACGGCGAGTCGGGTGCGCGGCCTTCGGGCTGTTTGCAGGCCCGGCGCCCACGCCCCACCCGGCGAGCATCCCCGCCCCGAGAACTCGTAGGCCCCCTTCTCCTCAGAGGCTCCCTTCCCCGAGGAATTCCGTGTCCTCGCCCTCTTCCTCCAGGGCCTGGCGTACGACGCGCAGGGCCATGCCCTCGGGGTAGCCCTTGCGGGCGAGCATGCCGGCGAGGCGGCGGAGCCGCTTGTCGCGGTCGAGGCCACGGGTGGCGCGCAGTTTGCGGGCAACGAGTTCGCGGGCCGTCGCCTCTTCCTGCTCGGAGTCGAGCTGGGAGACAGCCTCGTCGATCAGCGACGAGTCGACGCCCTTCGTGCGCAGTTCCTGGGCGAGCGCCCGGCGCGCGAGTCCCCGGCCATGGTGCCGGGACTCCACCCAGGCCTCCGCGAACGCGCTGTCGTCGATCAGCCCGACCTCCTCGAACCGCGACAGCACCTCCTCGGCCACGTCCTCGGGGATCTCCCGTTTACGCAGGGCGTCCGCGAGTTGCTTGCGAGTGCGCGGGGTCCCGGTGAGCAGGCGCAGACAGATCGCCCGTGCCCGCTCAGCCGGGTCCCCTGAAGACTCCCCCCGCTCGGCCCTCGACGAGGAAGGGGTGCCTTCGTCCTCACCGGGCGCGTCCCCGAAACCGCGCCGCCGGCCACGCCCCCGGCCGCCCCGTGAGCCGACGCCACTGCCGGAACCATGACCTGAACCACCGCCTGAACGGCGGCCCGAGCCACGGCCGGGCGAGCCACCACCGTACGGCCCGTCGCCCGTGTCTCCTGGGGCGCCCGTGCCGACCCGGTGGGCTCCGTCGTCGTCCGCGTATCCCCCGGTTCCGCGGTAGTCGTCGTGCCCGCCGTAACCCTTGTGGCCGTCGTAGCCGTCGTCCCGGTTTCCGTCGTCACCGTCCGGGGCGGAGCCCGGGTAGCCCCCGGTGCCCCTCCCCCGTGGGGCAGCGGGGGTGGCGTACTCGTACTCGGCCCAGTCGGTTCGTCGTGTCACGGGTCAGCTCTTGGCTGTGGCGGCCTTGGGCTTGGTGGCCTTGGCGGCTGCCGGGGCGGGGGCCGTCTTGGTGTCGTCGGCGGCCGTGGTAGTGACTGCGGCGTCCGCGCCGGGCTCGGCGGCGGGCTCCTCCGGCCGGACACCGACGCCCAGCTTCTCCTTGATCTTCTTCTCGATCTCGTTGGCCAGGTCGGGGTTGTCCTTGAGGAAGTTGCGCGCGTTCTCCTTGCCCTGGCCGAGCTGGTCGCCCTCGTACGTGTACCAGGCGCCGGCCTTGCGGACGAAGCCGTGCTCCACGCCCATGTCGATCAGACCGCCTTCGCGGCTGATGCCCTGGCCGTAGAGGATGTCGAACTCGGCCTGCTTGAAGGGCGGGGCGACCTTGTTCTTGACGACCTTGCAGCGGGTGCGGTTACCGACCGCTTCGGTGCCGTCCTTCAGGGTCTCGATGCGGCGGATGTCGATGCGCACGGAGGCGTAGAACTTCAGCGCCCGGCCACCGGTCGTGGTCTCCGGGGAGCCGAACATCACGCCGATCTTCTCGCGGAGCTGGTTGATGAAGATCGCGGTGGTCTTGGACTGGTTGAGCGCGCTGGTGATCTTCCGCAGGGCCTGGCTCATCAGCCGGGCCTGCAGACCCACGTGGCTGTCGCCCATCTCGCCCTCGATCTCCGCGCGCGGGACGAGCGCGGCGACGGAGTCGATGACGATGAGGTCGAGCGCACCGGAGCGGACCAGCATGTCCACGATCTCCAGCGCCTGCTCGCCGTTGTCCGGCTGGGAGAGGATCAGGTTGTCGATGTCGACGCCGAGCTTGCGCGCGTACTCAGGGTCGAGGGCGTGCTCCGCGTCCACGAAGGCGACCTGGCCGCCGGCCTTCTGCGCGTTCGCCACCGCGTGCAGGGTCAGGGTCGTCTTACCGGACGATTCCGGGCCGTAGATCTCCACGACACGGCCGCGCGGCAGGCCACCGACACCGAGGGCGACGTCGAGTGCGGTCGACCCGGTCGGGATGACCTCGATGGGCTCCCTCGACCGCTCGCCCATGCGCATGACCGCGCCCTTGCCGAATTGCCGTTCAATCTGCGCGAGCGCGGCGTCGAGCGCCTTCTCGCGGTCGGTTCCTGCCATGGGTTCCACCCGGTTTGCTTGAGTCGATCGCTTCACGTCAAAGACGCTAACCCCTGCCACTGACAATGCGCCCCGACGCAGGCCCAGCCTGTGGATAACCGAGGGACTTCCTCCCGCAAAATGGGATGAAATCCACTGCCTAGAGCCTCGCCTGAGCCTCCATGAGAATGGATGTTCGATTTTCGTGTCAAGCGCACCGCTCGGCACCGGAAGCCAGGGTTCGGCGGCGCCCGCGGCCGGAAAGCGGTCCGGACCGGCCGCCGCACGCCCATCGTCGATCCGCATGACCCACACCGAGATCGAGATCACCGCGGAGTTCGTCCGGGATCGCCGTCCGGCTGCCCTGGGCGACGCGGTCCGCGGACGTGCTGCTGCGCAAGGAGTACGCCTGGCTGCCCGCCCTCGACCCGCGCCTTCCCCTGCCGGCCCCGGTCCCGCAGCGCCTCGGCGAGCCCTCCGAGCGGTTTCCGCGGCCCTGGATCGTCACCACATGGGTGCCGGGCACACCCGCCGACCGTGCCCCCGCCACGAGGGCCGCGGAGGCGGCCGACACCCTGGCCGCCTTCCTGACGTCCCTTCACCGACCTGACCCGACCGTGCCGAGCAGTTCACCGAAGGCCTCGCCTCGGCCACCCAACTGGGACTGATCCCTGCCCCAGGCGCCGTCCGCGCGGTCTGGGAAGACGCCGTCGCCGCGCCCGCCTGGGCGGGTCCGGCCCTGTGACTCCACGGCGACCTGCATCCGGCCGACGTCCTCACCGCGGACGGCACTTTCTGCGGCGTGATCGACTTCGGCGACCTCTGCACGGGCGATCCGGCCTGTGACCTCGCCGCAGCCCGGGTGCTCCTGCCGGACGGCGCCACCGACCGCTTCCACGCCGCCTACCGGCCCGCCCCGGACCCCACGACCCTGCACCGCGCCCGCGGCCGGGCGGTGCTGCAAGCCCTCAGCGGCCTCCTCATCGGAGAGGCCGGCATCCAGGGCCGCCCGGGCGGCAAACCCACCTGGGGCCCACCCGCCCGGGCAGCGCTACGCCGTCTCGCTACGCCGTCTCGCTACGCCGTCTCATCGCAGCGACCCACCGTTGATCACACCCACCGTTCACCGGCACCCGGCACCGCTACTTCCGACGGCGTACGGCGGGTGCCTTCGGCCGGACGACGACCACGGGGCCGCCCCCCGGGAGCCTTGGCCCATGAAGAATCCGCGCGCCGTCGACCGCCTCTGCCATGCGACGGGGCTGTTTCTCATCCTGTCCGGTCTCGCACATCTGGTGGTGTTCGCGGTCGACGGCGGCCCCTGGTACGGCCCCGTCTCCTGGCGCAAGCCCATCACCTTCGGGCTCTCCTTCGGGCTGACGCTGGCAGCGATCACCTGGGTCACGTCGTACCTGCGCGTCAGCCCGCGGCTGCGCGCGGTCCTGCTGCTCGTCTTCGCCGCCGACTGTGTGGTGGAGGTCGGCGGCATCACCCTCCAGGCGTGGCGCCGGGTGCCCTCGCATCTGAACATGGAGACCCCCTTCGACACGACGGTGTCCCTGACGCTCGCCGTGGGCGGTGGTGTCCTGGTCGCCCTGCTCACGGTATTCGCCGTCACGTCCTTCCGGCACCGGCCGGCAGGCCCCGTCGGCATGCCGCTCGCGGTCCGCTCCGGGTTCGCGATCCTGCTGGTGGCGCTGGCCTCCGGGGCGGCGATGATCGCGCGTGGGGTCGTGCTCACGAGGACCGGACACCAGGAGGCCGCCTACCACTCGACGGCCCCGCTCAAGCCCCTGCACGGCGTGAGCCTGCACGCCGTACTCGTCCTGCCCGCACTGGCCTGGCTGCTGTCCCGCTCACCCTGCAGCGAACGGACCCGCCGGCGCATCGTGGCAACAGCGGTCGGCTGTTACGCGGCGGCCGTCGCCGGCGCGGGGGTGTGGGCGATGCTGACGTACTGAAGACAGCCGAGCCAGGACCGAGGCGACACCCGCCCGCTACACATACGCCCCCAGTACATATACGCCCCCCAGGAAGGCCTGAAGGGTGGCCAGCGCCGGGACGGGAAGAACGCGATCAATATGTTGATCAAGAGCCCGGTCAGTTGATGGAGGGTTCGTGACCGATCGGTGCCGTACGGCCGGACTCTTCACGGATGATCGAGGCGTAGCGGGCGGCTCTCTCCCACCAGCGGCTCAGCGCCGCTCGCCCGGCACCTCCATGACCGTGCAGACCACGTGCCACACGTCCTTCGCTGCCCAGCCGGCGTCCAGGGCCTCGTGCACCGTGCGTCCGCCCAGCTCCGACATGACGTGATCGCGCGCGAAGGTGTCGGCGTACCCCGGACCGAAGTGTTCCGCCATCCGCTGCCAGAAGACCGTCAACCGCATGAGTTCCACTCCATACCCGCCATGACCTGCATGTTTCCCGCCCCTCAACGTACCCGCACGACCCTCAGGGGGTCTCAGGGATCGCCAGGGAGTTCGCCTTCCCACTGAACCAAGCATCCATGACCGCGCGACCTCGGGCCGCCGAGGTGCCGGCCTCGATGAACCAAAGGGCTCCACGTCGGTCACCCATGCCCGGGCGTCCGCATTCCGATCGGCGGCCGCCCTGAAGAAGCCGGGGCGGCGGGACAGGAGTGGAGTCGGCCAAGGCTGTTAGCCTGCGGAGGTGGTTCCCATTTCTCCGCTGCTGGATCACCTCGTCTACGCCACCCCGGACTTGGCGGCAACCGTCGCCGACTTCACCCGGCGCACCGGCGTGGCTCCCGCACCCGGTGGCGCTCATGTCGGCCTGGGCACTCGCAACTACCTGGTCGGCCTCGGCGGTCCGTGCTACCTCGAAATCATCGGCCCGGACCCGGAGCAGCCGGATCCAGCCCGCCCGCGCCCCTTCGGTATCGACCAACTGCCCGCGCCGAGCATCGTGACCTGGGCGATCTGCCCGCCCGATCTGGACGCGACGGTGACCGCCGCCCGCTCCGCCGGGGAGAGCACCGGCCCGATCCGTGCCATGAGTCGGCAACGCCCGGACGGCACCTTGCTGGAATGGCGCCTGACGCTCGACGAGAGTGCCGGAGTGGTTCCGTTCCTGATCGACTGGGGCACCACCGCGCAGCCGGCGGCCGGGCTGCCCAGTGTCACCCTCCTGGCCATGTCCGCCAGTGCGCCGAACCCGTCCAAGGTCCACCGTCAGCTGATTGCCCTCGGTACCGATCTCCCCCTCGCCGAAGGCCCCGACAGCCTCACGATCCGCATCGACACACCCGCGGGAGTCCTGGACCTGCCCTAGCACGTGTGCGCGATGGCGGACCTCCGGCATCTGCAGGGAGCCCTGGCCGTACGAGTGGCGGCGGCGGCCCGGCCGGCAAACGACCTGGGTTCGGCCAACCAGCGCCCGTCGGCCGGTCATTCAGGCCATCACCCCGTGACATTGTGGATATTCACTTACCATGATGTCTGTCTAATTGTCCCGGACCCAGGCAAGGCCCGGGCCTGGCTCGGTCCCGCGCGGAGGAGACCCATGCGTACAGCGATCATCGTCGGCGGGGGTATCGGCGGGCTGGCGGCCGCGCTCGCGCTGCACCGGGCGGGGTGGCAGGTCGACGTTCTCGAACGGGCGCCGGAGTTCGGCGAGGTCGGCGCAGGGCTGTCGCTGTGGCCGAACGCGTTTCGGGCCCTGGAAGTCCTGGGTCTGGACGGCTCGGTGCGTCAGCGCTCGGTTCTGGCGGGGCAGGCCGGGATTCGTGACCCCAAGGGGCGCTGGCTGTCCCATTCCGATACGGCGGACATCGAACGGCGCTACGGCCCGACAGCGATGATCCACCGTGCCGAACTGCTCGATCTGTTGCGTTCCGCGCTGCCCGCGGCGGCGCTGCACAGCGGCATCACCGTGCACCGGGTGCAGGCCGACGGCACCCTGCACCACTCCGACGGGACCTGCCGCGGCGATCTGCTCGTGGGGGCCGACGGCATCCGCAGTGTCGTCCGTGCCTCGTTGTGGGGCAACGGGATCACACCGCGGTATGCCGGATACACGGCCTGGCGCATGGTCACCGATCCGGTCGCGGTGAGCGAGGGCAGTGAGACATGGGGGCGTGGCGCACGCTTCGGTTACGCTCCCCTGGCTGACGGAAGGGTCTACTGCTTCGCCGTCGCCAACGCGCCGCAGGGAGCCGCCGATCCCGGTCTCGCCGGGCTGCGCCGACGGTTCGCCGCCTGGCACGATCCGATCCCCGCGCTGCTGGCCGCGACCGCATCCGACGCCGTGCTCCGTCACGACCTGTACGAACTGCCGCCGCTGCCCACGTACTTCAAGGGCAACGCGGCTCTCGTGGGCGATGCGGCACACGCCATGACCCCGAATCTGGGACAGGGGGCGTGCCAGGCCCTGGAGGACGCCGTCGTCCTCGCCCGTTCGCTCGACGGCGGTGGGCTGAGCGCCTACGACCGTCTGCGCCGCCCCCGTACGCAGATGATCGCGGCCCGTTCCCGCCGTATCGGCGCCGTCGCCCAGTGGGCCTCCCCCGCGGCGGTCGCCCTGCGCGACACCGCCCTGCGCTGCGCCCCCCGACGCACTTTCACGCGGTCGCTCGCGCCGGTTCTGAGCTGGACCGGCTGACCCGGCCGGGACGAGGTGCGCCCCGGTCCCTCAGACCTCACCCTCCGGTTCGCACCACAGGTCGATCCGGCCCGCGAGCAGGTGCGTCTCGATCTGGCCCGGTTCGGCGCGGAAGCCGCTGAGCATGACCGGGATACCGGTGGCGGCGCGGACGGCTCCCGCGATCTCCAGAACCGCGGTCGACTCGCCCGGAGCCGGTTCGCGGCCGGGTTCGGCCGCGAGGTCCACGAGGTCGCAGCGGCCGACCTCGTACAGGGCCCGGGCCTGGGCCTGGAGCGCGGCTGCGGCCTGCCGGGGCCGGGACTGCGCGCCCGGTCCCACCCGCACGCGGATCCCGGTGGCCGGCACCGTCGCCGGGTGGGGTGACTGCTCCAGTATCCGTCGGGTGCCCTCGGCCGCCTGCTCGGCCGTCTCGGGGCACGGACCGGTCTCGTACAGCGCGAGCCGGGGGTGATCCTCGCCGGGCAGACGGACCGTCAGGTGGGGCGGGGATCCGGCTTCCGGACGGCTGGGCGAGGGGCTCAGTACGAGGGACGGGCCCTCGTCGGTGGCAGCGGCGCCCGTCTCGGTGACCCTGCGGCCGGGCAGGTGCAGCGTGCCGGTGTTCAGCGGTACGTCGAAGGCGCTCTCGGACACGGCGCTGCCGGCCGCCTCGGCCAGCTCGGCGGCCGCTGCCCCGGCGAGTGCGGGAACGTCCGCCTTGAGATCCTCGGCAACGACGTGTGCGGCGCGGGTGAGCAGGTGCGCCGAGAACTGGGCGGCGGGGCGCTTCAGGTAGAGCGGTGCGCGCTCGAACCAGCGCATGCTGCGGGCGCCGGCCGTCTGGAGTTCGCGGGCACTGGGCAGTCGGCGGCGCTGGTACTCCGCCAGGGCGTGGGAGAGGTCCGGGTAGCGGGTGAGCATACGGGCCAGGTAGAAGCCGTCCTCCAGGGCCAGCCGGGTGCCGGAGCCGACCGAGTAGTGCGCGGTGTGCGCGGCGTCGCCGATCACGACCACGTTGTCGTGAACGCAGCGCTCCAGTCGTACCTGCGGGAACCGCGACCAGGCGGAGTCGCGCGCTTCGAGAGGGTGGCCGTCCAGGTGCTTCGCGAGGACGTGTTCCCAGTGGGGCAGGTCCACCTCCTCGGCCGCGCCGGTGCCCTCCGGGACCTCTACGACAAAGGTGCTGATGCCGTCGCCGTGCGGATAGCCGTGGGCGACCACGACGCCGGTGGAGGTCTGCTCGAAGATGAAGGTCATCGCGTCGAACCGGGCGCCGGTGCCCAGCCAGGCGAAACGCGAGCGGCCCTCCGTCACGCTCGCGCCCAGCTCCCGGGCGAGGGCCCGCCGGGTGCGGCTGCGTGCCCCGTCCGCGGCGATCACCAGGTCGTAGGCGTCGCGCAGTTCGTCCAGGGCCACCGGCGTCTCGTGGTGCACCACCACGCCGACGTCCTCCGCCCGCCGCACGAGTTCGCCGAGCAGGCGGTGGCGGGACAGCGCCACATAGCCGTGGCCGGGGATGCGGTGGCGGCCGCCGTGCGAGCGGACCTCGACGTCCTCCCAGCGGGTCTGCTTGACGAGCAGTTCGCCGAGCGTCGGCGCGAGGTACTCGATGGTGCGTACCGCGATGTCGGAGAAGACGACGCCGTAGCCGAACGTGACGCCGCGCGGCTGGCGTTCGAAGACCTCCACCCGCCAGCCGGGCCGGGCGGCCTTGATCTGCGTGGCGGCGAGCAGGCCGGCGGGGCCGGCGCCGATGCAGGCGACCGCCCGCGCCGGGCCCGCCCCGTCGCCGCCCAAGGACGGGTGTGTCATGACCGGGGCTCCAGGACCGGCAGCGTCCCCTCGGCAAGCTTGCGGCGCAACAGCGGACGACGGATCTTCCAGGTAGAGGTGACGGGCAGATCCTCCCAGCGGACCTGGAGCGGTTCGGCCAGGTCCCCGAGGTCCCGGACGGCCTCCTTCCAGCGGACCCGGTCGAGCGGCTCGTCCTTCTGTGTGCACACCACCGGGGTGGCGCGCCCTTCCTCGGCGGGCACGACGACGACCTCGACCAGTTCGGGCAGCCGGGTCATCAGGGTGTCCTCCAGGGACAGCGTGCTGTCGACGCCGTCGATGCGGTCGACGACCCGGTCGAGCAGGTAGAGGGCGCCGAAGCGGCCCTGGTAGCCGACGTCGCCCATGTCCCACCAGCCGTCGCGGAACCGCTCCTGGTACTGCTGCTGCTCGCCGATGATGCCGATGGCGCGGCCCCGGGAGCGAACCCAGATCTTGCCCGGGGTGCGGGGGTCGGCTCCGGCCGGGCGTTCGATGCGCATCTTGGTGACGCCGAACAGCGGCCGGCCCACGCAGCGGGTGCCCAGGCGGCTGACCATGCCCTTGGTGCCGAGGAAGCTGATCGCTCCGCCGACCTCCGACTGCCCGTAACCCTGACCGTAGATGGGCAGCCGGCGCCGGGACGCGTCCATCATCCGCAGGATGGTGCGCGGGTGCATCGCGTCGAATGTGCTGCGGAACAACCGTACGTTGGCGAGGGGTTCGCGGGGGTCGTCGGCCATTCCTTCCCAGCGCAGCATCACGTTGGGGAAGGCCTCGACGATCTCGGGGCGTGTCTGCAGGAACAGGTCGGCGGCGCGCGCCGGGTCGGGGTTGGTGAGGAAGGCCAGGTCCTGGCCGATGCGGGCAGCGATCATCAGCATCGGCCAGATACGGACGTGCGCGAAGGAGGTGACGGTGGCCAGGGTGCCGGTGAGCCGCAGATAGCGGGCGCGACGGTACTGGGGGTGGAAGTGCCAGTAGAGGCTGCGGCCGGACTGGACGATCAGCTTGGGCAGGCCGGTGGTGCCGGAGCTGTGGGTGACCAGCGCGGGGGCGTTCGCCGAGCGCGGCTTGGCGAAGGGGCCGGCCAGCGGGACGGTGTCGGCGAGCGTGACGGCGCCCGGGTGGTCGCCGGCCAGCGACAGGACGCCGGCGACCCGGCTCGCCAGCGGGACCTCCGCGAGGTCGTAGGTGAGTTTCTCGGCGTCGGTCACCAGGTAGGCGGTGCGGTCCAGCTTGGCCAGCAGCGCGTCCACGGTGGGCCCGTCGGAGTCGGCGGCCAGCATCACCGGGACGCCGCCGACACGGCCGGCCGCGCAGGCGGCGAGGATGATGTCGAAGCGGTGGGTGGCGCAGATCGCGACGTAGGAACCGGCGGTGACTCCGGCGGCCTTGAGCCGGCCGGCCAGGTCCTCGACCAGTCCGGCGGCCTTGGCCATGGTCAGGATGCGGCCGGCCTCGGGGTACAGGGCCAGGTCGTGGTCGAGGATGATCCGGGTGGCGGGGTTCTCGGCGGCGCCGACCGCGAACACGGCGCCCAGGTCGAGGCTGCCGACCCGCGTGGCGGAATAGGGCTTCATCGCGAAGCGACCTCTTTCTCTGCGTGGTTGATGTCCTGTGCGTTCTCGGCCAGCACGCGGCGCAGCACCTTGCCCGCCCCGTTGCGGGGGATCTCGTCGACGAAGACCAGTTCCCTGGGCTGCTTGTAGGTGGCGAGCCGGCCGCGCAGGAAGACCAGGAGGTCGAGGGCGGACAGCCTGGCGCCTTCCTCGGGTACGACGAAGGCGGCCGGTGCCTCCGTCCAGTCGGGGTCGGGTACGCCGATCACCGCGACGTCGTGCACGCCCGGGTACTCGCGGATGGCGGCTTCGACCTCGGCGGGGTACACGTTCTGTCCGCCGCGTTTGATGAGGTCCTTCTTGCGGTCCTTGAGGTGGACGAAGCCGTTCTCGTCCATCAGACCGAGGTCGCCGGTGCGTACCCAGCCGTTCACCACGGTCTCGTCGGTGGCGGCCTGGTTGTCGAGGTAGGACGACATGCGTCCCGCGGAGCGCACGCAGACCTCGCCGACGGTGCCGGTGGGCAGGGGGATGCCGGCGTCGTCCTGGATCTCGACGTGCAGGCCGGGCACGGAGCGTCCGCTGGAGGCGAGCGGCACCCGCGGTCCGTTGTCGTGGGCCGGGCTGAGCCAGGTGGCGAAGGTGCCGCCGGCCTCCGTCATGCCGTACACGTTGCGGATGTCGCAGCCGAAGGTGCGCCGGGTCTGTTCGAGGAGTTCCGGGGTGATCGGCGAGGCGCCGAACATGATCTCCCGCAGTCCGCTGTCGACAGTGGCGTCCGGTCCGGCGGCGGTGAGCAGGAAGCGCAGCATCTGCGGCACCAGCCAGACGTGGGTGATCCCCTTCTGCTGGATGGCGCGCAGCACGGCGCGGGGCTGGAACTCGCGCTGGAGGTGGATGGTGGCGCCGGCGGCCAGGTAGTGGCTGGTGAAGGTGATGCTGCCGTGTGCCAGCGAGTTGAGGTTGAGCAGGCGCACCCGGTCGTCCGCTCCGGTCGCGGCCAGCCAGGACAGGGACATCTGGCGCAGAGCCTGTGCGGTCTGCACCACGCCCTTGGGCCTGCCGGTGGTGCCGGAGGTGAGGAGCACCGCGAAGGGGTCCTCCATCCGGCCGGCGAGCGGGGGCGGCGGGGTCTCGGCGGTGAGCACCGCCTGGAACCGCGGGCTGTCGAAATCCGTCTGCGCGTCTTCCGCGAGGCCGAGCCGGGCCAGCAGCCGCTGCTCACCCAGGACGTGCTTCACGGCGAAGCGTTCGGCGACGTCCTGGTACTCGGCGGGCTGCATCGCGTGGTTGACCGGGACGAAGGGGGCGCCCAGGTGTGCCAGCGCGAAGTAGCTGACGATCATTTCGGCGCGGTTGCGGGAATAGACGGCGACGCGGTCGCCGTGCCTGATACCGCGGTCGTGCAGGTGGGCCGCCAGCGAGTGGACTGCAGAGCTGAGTTGACGCCAAGTCAGCTCCTTGCTGCCCTCGACCACGGCCGGCGCGTCACCGCGCTGCTGGCAGTGCCGGTCGAGGATATGACTGAACCACATGGCATCTCCGAGGGGTTGGGGCGTGGACGAGGACCGGTCAGGTCAGCGCGTGCAGTTCCCGTACGGTCGCGAGGACGTCGGCGTGCGAGACGTACAGCGCGTTGAGGCCGAAGCGCAGCAGGTTCGGGGGGCGTACGTCGCCGATGAAGCCGCGTTCGATCAGGGTGGCCATCAGTTCCTCGGCGTCTTTATGACGGAGCGTCACCTGTGAGCCGCGGCGCTGCGGTTCACGGGGTGTGACGACGTCGAAGCCGCGGCCGGCCAGGTGCTCGTCGACGCAGTCGATGAAGAACGCGCTCAGCGACAGGCTCTTGGCGCGGATCTGTTCCGGCTCCACGTCACAGAAGGCGTCGAGGGCCGCGTCCAGTGCGACCAGGGACAGGATGTGCGGGGTGCCGGACCGATAGCGGGCGATGCCGTCGGCCGGGCGGTAGGACGGTTCCATCGCGAACGGGTCGGCGTGTCCGTGCCATCCGGTGAGCGGGTGGTCGAGGCGGTCGTGATGGCGGCGGGCGACATAGCCGTAGGCGGGTGCGCCGGGGCCGCCGGAGAGGAACTTGTAGGAGCAGCCCACCGCGAAGTCGATCCCGTCGCGGTCCAGGGCCAGCGGTACGGCGCCGGTGGCGTGGCTGAGGTCCCAGACCACCACACCGCCCGCATCGTGTGTCGCGCGGGTGAGTCCGGCGAGGTCCCACAGTTCGCCGGTGCGGAAGTCGACGGCGCTCGCGGTGGCGACGGCGAGTTGGTCACCGGCGGCCCGGACGGCCTCCGCGAACCGGTCCATGGGGGCTTCGCGCAGTTCCAGGCCCAGCAGTCGGGCCGCGGAGGCGGCGAGGTAGCGGTCGGTGGGAAACCCTCCGGCGTCCATCAGCAGGACGCGGCGTCCGGGGCGCAGCCGGGCGGCGGCGATGAGCGCGTTGAACAGCTGCACCGAGGTGGTGTCGCCGACGACGGTCTGCCCCGGTCCGGCGCCCAGCAGACGGCCGATCCTGTCGCCCACCGTGAGCGGGAGCCGGAGCCAGCCGCCCCGGAACCAGCTGGTGATGAGGTCCTCGCCCCACTGCTTCGTGATCGTGTGTCCGACCGTCCGCGCCACCTTGGCGGGCAGCGCCCCGAGGGAGTTGCCGTCCAGGTAGACGGTGCCGGCGGGCAGCAGGAAACGGTCACGGGCCGGGGCGAGCGGGTCGTGTGCGTCGAGCTTGGCGGCGATTTCGGCTGTGGTCATGCCGCCGCTCCCGTACGGGTCGTCATGGTGGGCTCACTCATCGGGTCGGGGTGGTGTCGTGGGGCAGGGTGTGGAAGCGGCGCCGTCCGTAGAGCAGCGGGGGCTTGCCGTCGCGCCGGGTGACGTCGAAGACCTCGCCGAGAACGATCAGGTGGGTGCCGCCGTCGACTGTCCGGGTGACCCGGCAGTCGGCGATGGCGTGGGTGTCCGCCGACAGGTGCGGTCCGGCCGGTCCCGCGGTCCAGGTCACGCTCTTGAAGCGTTCGCCGCGGCTGCTGCCGGACCCGAACAGGCGCGCCACGTCCTGGCCGTCGCCGTGCAGCAGGTTGGCCACGAACCGGCCGCTGCGCAGCACCGCCGCCAGGGTGGGGCTGTCGGCGCGCAGACACACCATGAGGGTGGGCGGTTCGATGCTCAGACTGCACAGGGCGGAGCAGGTCATGCCCCAGGGGCGGCCGTCCTCGTCGGTCGTCGTCACCACGGAGACACCGCTGGGAAACTCGGACATCAACGCCTTGAAGGTGTCCGGGGAGACGGGTTTTCGGGTCAGTCCGGGTGTGTGGTTCACAGCAGGTCACCTTTCGCGGAGGCCCGGGCTTCGACGGAGCCCGGGGCGGCGAGCAGCAGCGGGTCTCGGCGCAGTTCGGCCCGGTCGATCAGCTGGAGGCCGGGGCCGGTCAGGGCCGTGCTGGCCAGTGCCATCACGAGGTAGGCCAGGTATACGGGCGGGGTCAGGATCCCGGCGCTGACGCCGACCTGGAGGGCGATGAGTTCGGTCAGGCCGCGGGTGTTCATCAGGGCACCCACGCGCAGTGAGTCCAGCCGGCCGTGGCCGGCCAGCCGGGCACCGGCGTAGCCGCCGCCGGCCTTGCCCACGGTGCCGAGCAGCAGGGTGAGGACGACCAGGGTGACCGAGGTTCCGCTGAGTCCCTTGGTCAGCACGGTGAGGCCGCTGACCACGAAGAAGACCGGCAGAAGGGCCCGGCCCCAGCGGGCGACGGAGGCCACCGCCGTGGCCCAGGGGCCGTCCGCGCGGTCGGGCAGGGCGAGTCCGGCCAGCACGGCGCCGATGATCGCGGTCATCCCGGCCCCCTCCATCGCGTCGGCCGCTGCGACGGCGAGCACG
>NZ_CM002285.1:2427727-2428391 GCF_000497445.1 Streptomyces roseochromogenus subsp. oscitans DS 12.976
CCGCGGCGGCCAGGGGCGCCCGGCCGGCCTGCCGTTCGGCGGCGCGGGTGCCGAGCAGCAGGCGGAGCAGCAGGAGAGCGATGATCCCGGCGGCCAGGGCCGCGAGCGCCTGCACCAGGTGGCCGAGGTCGCCGGAGCTGAGGCTGACCGCGGCGACGAGCGCGAGCCAGGACAGCGCGTCCAGAAGGACGGCGGCGCTGAACGAGACCCGCCCGACAGCCGTCTGTTCCATCCCCCGGTCGGTGAGGATCCGGGCGAGGACGGGCACCGCGGTGACGGACAGGGTCACGGCTATGAGCAGGACGAACGCCGGTGCGGGGGCGGTGCCGCGCAGCGCGGGGTCGCCGGTGCCGAGGATCCAGGCGGCCAGCAGGAGTCCGGCGGCCAGCGGCAGCAGAAAGGATCCGGCGGCCACCCAGCCGATGGCTCGGCCTGCCGGGCGGTCGGCCGGGTGGCCGGTCGTGCCGCTCGTACGGCCGCTCGTAGGGCCGGACGCGCGGTCGGCGGGCCGTGCCGCACCGTGCCGGAGCTTGTGGGCAAGGCTCACCATGAACAGGGCGAGACCCGCCTGGGAGACGGTCTTGAGCTGGGCGAGCAGATGCTGCGGCAGTACCTGGTGGAAGGTGCCGGGGCCGAGCAGCTGGAGCGCGAGGGGGCCCGCAGC
>NZ_CM002285.1:2428741-2439641 GCF_000497445.1 Streptomyces roseochromogenus subsp. oscitans DS 12.976
TCACCTCCGGCTGGCGCGCCCGGCGCGCAGCGTACCGGCCGCCTGCCACCACGGCCACCGTGGCGGCGAGCACCAGGGCGAGGCGCACCAGGCCGAGAGGCTGAAGTGAGATGGACATCGAGTTCCCGTCTAGGTCCCGTCCCAGGGGCGGGGTTCAGGGGGCGGCCGGCCGGGCCCGGAGCGTTCCCGGGCCGGGCCGGCCGCCCCTGGCGGTCACGCCTTGCCGTGCAGCTTCAGCAGGTACTCGTGGGTGGACGGAAGGGTGGCCAGCAGCTCCTCACGGCGCTTCTTGATCTCCTCGAAGACCGCCTCGGCGGACGCGATCGACTCCGGCTGGTGGGCCAGCAGCGGCATCGGGTTGTCCGGCAGCTCGCCGAGTCCGGCGAGGATGCAGTAGTAGTTGGCGTTGCTCCAGAAGTTGCGGAACTCGGCCTCGAAGTTGCCGTAGTAGCCCGCCTCGTCGGTGACCGGCAGGTTCACGCCCAGGCCGGACTTGTACTCCTTGACCTTCTCGACGAACCGGGGCGCCAGCTCCAGCTCCTTGCAGGCGCGCCAGTACGGCGTGTCGTTGCGCGGTGCGAAGCTGAAGTGGCCCTGGATGAAGTCGCGGGTGTCGTCGAACATCTCCTCGACCTCGTGGTTGAACCGGTTCACCAGCACCGGGTCGAAGGACTTGTCCGGGAAGTGCTTGACCAGCTGGTACAGGGCCGCGTAGACGAAGTAGATGCCGGTGGACTCCAGCGGCTCCACGAACTGGTTGGCCAGGCCCAGGCCGATGCAGTTCTTCACCCAGGCGCGGCGGTTGCGGCCGACGCGGAACTTGACGTGGTTCAGCGGGTGCGTCTCGGGGTCGATGCCCCACATCCGGCAGAACTCCTGCGTCGCCTCGTCCTGCGAGGTGAAGCGGCTGGAGTAGACGTAGCCGGTGCCGAAGCGGCCCAGCATGGGGATCTTCCAGGTCCAGCCGGCGGACATGGCGATGGCCGAAGTGAACGGCTCCACGCCGTTGTTCTCGTCGTCGTGCGGGATCTGGGTGGCGACCGCGCGGTCGTTGAGCAGGTGATCGCTCATGTCCAGGAACGGCTCCTTCATGACGCCGTTCATCAGCAGGCTGCGGAAGCCGGAGCAGTCGATGAAGAGGTCGGCCTCCAGGCGGCGGCCCTCCTCGGTCTTCACCGCGACGATGTGACCACGCTGGTCGACATCGGCGCCGACGAACTTGTCCTGGATGTGCTGGACGCCGAGCTTCTCGACGGAGAAGCGGCCCAGGAAGTCGGCGACCTTCTGGGCGTCGAAGTGCCAGGCGTAGCTGGCCCAGCGGGTGCCGTCCAGGTAGCGCGGGGACAGGTTCCGGTCGAAGATCTGCGGTTGGGTGTAGCAGGCCTGGTCGAAGGGCTCGTCGGTCTGGCCGGTGAGCTTCTTGTGGGTCCAGTAGTGGGACAGCGGCAGGTTCTCGTGGCTGGGCAGTACGCCGAAGACGTGGTCGAAGTGGTCCTTGCCGCCCTGGTGCTCGCGGCCCAGCGCCTCACCGCTGCCCGGGGTGCGCCAGTTGATGTACCGAATGCCGAGCTTGAAGCTGGCGTTGCACTCGGGCATCCACTCCTCCTCGGACAGGCCGAGGAAGTCGAAGAAGACCTTCTGCAGGTTGGGGATGGTGGCCTCGCCGACGCCGATCCGCGGGACGGAGGGCGCCTCCAGCACCGTGACCTCGGCGCTGGAGCCGAGCGCCTTGGCGAGGTAGGCGGCGCTCATCCAGCCGGTGGTGCCGCCGCCGAGCACGAGGATCTTCCTGATCCGGTTGTCACTCATGGGAGTTGTCTCCTCACATCGAAAGTCGAACGTCGTGGGCCGAAAGCCGCGAGTCGTGAGTTCTTGAACGTCATGGACGGGGGGTGGTGGCCGGCAGCCCGAGCTGCGCGAAGACCGCCGCGCCCAGCTCGGACGCCTGTTGGTCGAGGTCGAAGGTGATGTCGAAGTGGTTGCGGTGCCCGGCGACGACCTCGCGCACCGACGCGGCACGGGGGGCGACCGCGCGCAGCAGGTCCTCGTGCTGGCGGACGAACTCGTCCGTCTCCGCGCCGCCCCTGGCCACCACGAGGGCGGGCAGGCGGGCGGGCAGGTGCCGGATCGGGCTCAGCCGGGCCGCGCTGTGCACGTCCAGGCCCAGCGGTTCGTTGACGTAGGTCAGCCGCAGCGGTTCCAGGTCGTACACACCGCTGAGCAGGGTGGCGCCGGCGAACGCGTCGGCGGGGTGCAGCCCGCCGGGCCGCCAGTCGTCCAGCAGGGCCATGGCCACCAGATGGGCGCCGGCCGAGCTGCCGCTGAGGTGGATCCTATGGGGATCCACGCCCAGGTCAACGGCGTGTTCGAGCAGCCAGGCCAGGCCGCGGCGCACCTGGGCCACGATCTCGTCGAGCCGGTACTCGGGCGCAAGGCCGTAGTCCAGGGCGGCGTAGGCCGCTCCGGCCGCGACCAGGCCGCGGGCCGGGAAGGACGACTCGTTCTTGCTCAGCTCCTGCCAGTAGCCGCCGTGCACGAACACCATCAGCGGGGCGTCCGGCACCGTGGCGGGGAAGAAATCCAGCGTCTCCGGCGGCTGTTCGCCGTAGCGGATGCCGCGGCGGGCCGGGACGGTCCGCCGGGTCCTCTCGCTCTCCACCGCGTACCGGTCCAGGAACACATTGATGTCCTCGACGCAGGAACTCGGCGAGTACTGCCGGTCGAGGGTGCGCTGGTCGTAGTCGCCGTACACGGGCGTGTCCATCTGCATGTCCTGCCTGTGTGTCAGATGCCGGAGCGGACGGCCCACAGCTCGGGGAAGAACCGGTGCCGGGCGGCGCGACGCAGCCAGTCGACACCGGAGGTTCCGCCGGTGCCCGGCTTGTGGCCGAGGACGCGTTCCACCACGAGCAGATGAGTGTGACGCCAGCGCGAGTAGTGGTAGTTGAGGTCGCACAAGGCCTCGGCCAGGGCGTACAGCCGCGGGTCCCGGTCCTGGTCGGTGTACAGCGCGGACCAGGCCGCCTCGACCGCCGGGTGCTCCTCGTAGGGCTGCGTGTAGTCGCGTTCGACGGCCTCGCTCGGGATGTCGTAGCCGCGCCGGCGCAGCAGGTGCAGTGCCGCGTCGTACAGACTGGGCGCCCGCAGCGCCGCGTCGACCAGCTCGTGGACCCAGGGCACGGCGCGGTACGCCTCGGCCATCCGGGGTGACTTGTTGCCGAGCGAGAACTCCAGCTGCCGGTACATGTACGACTGGAATCCGGATGCCGTGCCCAGTTCGTCGCGGTACCGGGCGAACTCGGTGGGCGTGATGGTGCTGACCGGCTCCCAGGAGACGGTCAGCACGCGCAGGATCTTCTCGATCCGCCGCAGGTACCACAGCGCGTCGTCCAGCCGGTCCGCCAGCAGCAGGTCGCGCGTGCGGTTGGTCTCGGTGAACATCAGCTTGAACAGCAGCTCCTGGACCTGCCCTGTGATGTAGAAGGTCAGCTCGGCCGGTTCGTCGCTGCGCGGGTGCTGGAGGGAGAGCAGCGAGTCGACGTGGTGGTAGTCGATGTAGGGGGTGCTGTCGGTGCCGACCTGGCCGGCGGTGAAGTCCAGCATGGGCTCGCCGCTGGTGCGTTCGGCCTGCCGGCGCCGCTCCTCCTCGGTCAGGGGCTGGTAGGCCCGTATCCGGCGGGTCTTCTCTTCAGTGGTCATCACAACTCCGTCGCAGGGTCACGGAAGCGGTCGATGGCGTCCGCATGCCGCGCCCGCAGTTCCTCGTCCCGTACGCCCAGGCCCTCGCGCGGGGCGAGGCAGAGCACACCGACCTTGCCGTGGTGGCGTCCGGCGTGGACGAGGGAGACCGCCTCGCCCACCTGGGTCAGGGGATAGCTGCGGGACAGGGTCGGGTGGATACGGCCCTTGGCGATCAGCCGGTTGGCCTCCCATGCCTCGCGGTAGTTGGCGAAGTGGGAGCCGATGACGCGCTTGAGCTGCATCCACAGGTATCGGTTGTCGTACTCGTGGCGGTATCCGGAGGTGGACGCGCAGGTCACGATGGTGCCGCCGCGGCGGGCCACGTAGACGGAGGCGCCGAAGGTCTCGCGTCCGGGGTGCTCGACCACGATGTCGGGGTCCTCGCCGCCGGTGAGGTCGCGGATGTGCCGGCCGAAGCGGCGCCACTCCCCCGGGTCGGGGGTGTCCTCGTCCTTCCAGAACCGGTAGCCCTCGGCCCGGCGGTCGATGATGTGCTCGGCGCCCATCGCCCGGCACAGCGCGGCCTTCTGCGGTGAGGAGACCACGCAGACCGGATTGGCGCCGCCCGCCAGGGCCAGCTGGGTGGCATAGGAGCCGACCCCGCCGGCCGCGCCCCAGATCAGGACGTTGTCGCCCTGCTTCATGGCGGCGCCGTTGGCCGACACGAGCTGCCGGTAGGCGGTGGAGTTGACGAGGCCGGGGCTCGCCGCCTCCTCCCAGGTGAGGTGGCCGGGCTTCGGCATCAGCTGGTTGGCCTTGACCAGGGACAGCTCGGCCAGCCCGCCGTAGTTGGTCTCGTAGCCCCAGATGCGCTGTTCGGGGTCGAGCATGGTGTCGCCGTGCCCGTCGGCGCTCTCCAGTTCCACGGACAGACAGTGGGCGACCACATGGTCACCGGCCCGCCAGCCGCGTACCCCCTCCCCGGTGCGCAGCACCACACCCGCGAGGTCGGAACCGATGATGTGGTATGGCAGGTCGTGCCGGGCGGCCGGGCCGCCCAGGCGCGCATAGCGTTCGAGGAAAGCGAAGGTGGACACCGGCGAGGACAGTGCGCTCCAGACGGTGTTGTAGTTGACCGAGCTGGCCAGCACCGCCACCAGCACCTCGCCGGCGCCGGGTTCGGGGGTGGGCACCTCGGTCACATGGACGGCCTTGGCCGGGTCCCGTTCGGACAGCGGCATCGCGTCGAACATGCCCTGCTGGTCCTTGAAGAGCACCGCCGCGCGGTAACTCTCGGGTACCGGCAGAGCGGCGACCTCCTCGGCGGTGGCCGTCCCGTCGCTCAGTGTCCCGGCGAGCGGGTTCATCCCTGGCCCTGGGCCGACGGCGCGGCGGAGAGTATCGCCTCGATGTCGGCGAGGGTGGACAGCGTGTCCATCTCCTCGTCCTCCAGCGGGCGGTCGATCTCCTCCTCGATGCGCAGCGCGATCAGGACGAACTCACCGGAGTTCAGGCCCGCGTCCCGCAGGTCCGCGCCCTCTTCGAGCCCGTCGAGGAGCTCCGGGTTGGCGATGCAGAGCCCAACGAGCTCCCGTGCCTTGGTCATCACACTCACTTCCCCACGGCCGTGCCGGCCGTGCGCGTCACGATCGTCGTCGGCACCTCGTCGAAGAGCTGGTCTCCGTGCCAGTGCCGCACCACTTCCTCGTCCGCCCTGCTGTCGCAGGGGACGAAACGGTTCAGGTACGAGCCCGCGCAGAACTCGGTGAACGCCGCGGAGCGTTCGGCGCCGAGGTCCCACTCGGCGAGCAGCGCCAGGGCCGGGTCGAGCGCCTTCCACTCGCCGTCCTCAAGGACCTCCATCCAGCCGTGGTCCTCGGCACCGACGGCCACGAAGTAGCCCTTGCGGGTGCGCACCTGGAAACCGGCGTGGGCGAGGGTCTGCGCCAGGTGCATGGAGGTCGACACGCAGTTCCCGACGCCGAGGGCGCGTGCCTTCGAGGCGTCGACGCGCAGCGCCGCGGGCACCGACTGGAAGCGGATCTTGCCCGAGCGCAGTTCCTCCAGGGCGTCGCGGTAGGCCGAGCGCAGCACCGGTGAGCGCAGCTCCATCCGCTTGCCGGCCGTGCGGACCGTGCAGTCCAGCATCATGAAGGCGGGGCGGCCGGCCACCTCGCCGCTGGGCACCGGGCCGTCACGCAGCAAGTCGTGGGTGACCTCCAGGAGTTCACCGCCGAAGCCCTCGGGGCGCACCGGCGCCAGCTCCCAGCGCTGGTCGCAGCGGCCGTGGTCCGGGCAGGTGGCGAAGTGCCGGATGCGCCAGACCTCCGGGCGGGTCCAGCTCTCCACCGAGCCCCGGGCCAGCCGGACGTTGTAGCGCACGGCCACCTCGGGCACGGAGCGGCCGGAGCCGCAGTACATGGCCAGGTTGTACAGGTCGTGCTCGTCGAAGCGGGGCCCGTCGGGGCCGTCGCCGTGGCGCAGCCCGTGGCGCATGAGGGTGTCGAGGGTGCGGTCGTCGGTCCGCATCAGCGCCAGGGCGGTGGGCCGGTCGACGCTGTAGTGGGTGAGGTCGTCGGGAGTCGGGACCAGTTTCTCCAGGGAGCGCAGCCAGCCGCGCAGTTCCCCGTCGGAGGCGGCGCCCCCGGCGGCGGGCCGGGGCTTCGGCTCGGGCCGCGACGCGGGCTGCGCCTCGGGTCGTGGTGCGGACTGTGCCGTCACGATGCGTTCGAGGTCCGCCAGGGTGGTCAGGCCGTACAGGTACTGGTCGTCGATCACCAGGCCGTGGCGGCGTTCCAGCCGGCCGATCACCTCCAGGACCCGGCCGGTGCCCATGCCGGGCAGTCGCTTGAGCACGGTGTCGTCGCGGATCTGCGCGGGCTCGACCCGGGCCTCCTCGGCCAGCAGGAGCCGTGCCTGCTCCTTGATCTCCTCGGCGTTCATGCGGGTGTCATCTCCGTCCTCTCGTGGGGTGTGGGTGCGGCGCGGTCAGTACCAGCGCAGAAGAGCGGCGCCGCCGGCGAGCCCGCCGCCCACGGCGGCCAGCAGGATGCGCTCGCCCCGGCGGATCGGCCGCTCCCGATGGGAGGCGTGCAGGGTGAGCGGCACCGAGGCCGCGGCGGTGTTGCCCAGGCCGGGCGCGGTGAAGGCGAAGCGGTCGAGCCCCACTCCGAGGTCGCGGGCGACCTCCTCCACCATCCGGGTGTTGGCCTGGTGGATCACGAAGCGGTCCACGTCGTCCACGGTCAGCGCGGCGTCGCCGAGGACTTCCTCGACGAGCTTGCGCAGGGTGGAGAGCGCGTACGTACGGACCGCGCGACCGTTCATCCGGAAGTACTGGCGCCCCTCGGCCAGGGCCTGTGCGTCCAGCGGCAGCCGCGTGCCGCCGCCCTCGACGCCTACGAACTCGTAGAGGTCGCCGTCGGTCTGCCAGCGGTGTGCCAGCAGTCCGTACCCGTCGGGCACCTCGGCGACCAGGGCCGCGCCGGCCCCGTCGCCGAACAGGCTGACCGTGCGCCGGTCGGTGCGGTCCATCAGACGCGAGAACATGTCCGCGCCGACGACGAGCACATGGCGGTCCTTGCAGCGGGAGGCGAGCAGCCCCTCGGCGAGGGTCAGACCGTACAGGAATCCGCTGCAGACCGCGTTGACGTCGAACGACGGAACGCTGCCCAGCTGGAGTTTGTGCTGCAGGATCGCGGCGGTCGCGGGCTGCGGCACGTCGGGGGTGCAGGTGGCGACGATGATGGCGCCGAGCCGCTGCCGGGCGTCGGGCACGCTGTCCAGCGCCTGTGCGGCGGCGGGCAGTGCGAGGTCGGAGGTCGCCGTGCCGTCGGCGGCATAGCGCCGTTCGTATATCCCGGTGCGATCGCCCACCCAGGATTCCTCGGCGCCTGTCCAGGCGCTGATATCCGCATTGGTGATGACGGTTTCGGGGACATGGGATCCCATGCCGATGATTCCGATGGCCATAAGGCCCTCCCTGGTCACGGCATTTCTGATGTGAATGGTGATGTCAGGCCGCGGTGTGCTGTCAGGCCGCAGAGAATCGCGGGGACCAGCGCCATCCGCGACCGGCCTGACAAATCCTTGATACGCAGCTGAATTTAGCAGTTCCGTGATTGCGCCGAGGGAATTCCTGTTTGAACAATCGTGACGGACGGGCCGGTTGGCCCGGTGCGCGAGTGCGGAGATTCCTCACTCGCGCGCCACCGGTCGCCTCAGCCGCACAGGGGAAGCGGCGGCAGCCCGAGCCGGCCCCGCAGATCCGTCGGGACGGTGTCGTCGGGCAGTGATCCGCGGCGGCACAGCCCGGGCAGCAGGCCCTCGGCGGCATGCGTGAGGCCGGCCAACGCGTCCCCGGCGGTTCCCGGGAAGCGGAGCAGGAAGCCGTCCGCGGCCCGCCGCTGGAACCACAGCTCCAGGCTGTCGACGGTGGCCCCCGGCGAGGGGACGTCGATGGTGACCAGCACCCGGACCTGTTCGGGGTCCCGGCCGTGGACGGCGGCGCACTCCTTGACCGCCCGGTAGCGGGCCCGCGCACTCTCCAGGTCCGCGACCGGGCCCACCAGGACCACATCGGCGGTGCCGCCCGCGAGCGGCCCGTCGTCCTGGACCACGACCGGATGCCCCTGCGGCGGCCGCGCGATGTTCAGGGGACCCGCGACCCGGAAGTGTTCGCCCCGGTGGTTGAGGGCGCGTAGTTTCGCGGCGTCGAAGCAACGGCCGGAGGAGCGGTCGTACACAAAGGCGTCGTCGTCGAAGCTGTCCCACAGCCCGCGCACCACGCGGACGAACTCCTCGGTGCGTCGATCGGCGCCCCCGTCGGACGCGTACCAGCCCACCCGGCCGTGTGTGATGTGGTCCAGGGAGGCGACAGCCCGAGCCACGTGGTACGGCTGCCGTTCGCCGGGCGGGACGGCGGCCACCAGACCGATGCTCCTGGTGTCCGGGGCGAGCGCCCCGAGCACCGCGGTGGGGTCGAGGGCGTCGCCCGCCGTGCCGTCGTCGTGATCGGCGATCAGTACCGCGTCCACGGCCGCCCGTTCGGCCGCGGCGGCGAACGCGCGCAGCTCGCGCAGGGACGCGCGTCCGGGGTCCAGCCATGCCCACACGTGCGGGGCCTCGGCGCCGCGCGAGGTTCTCGTGCGCCCGCTCATCGGCTCGCTCCGGCCACGGCCGGGACGGCCGCCGGGCTCGGCAGCCCGAGGTTCTCCCGCAAGGTGGTGCCCGCGTAGTCGGCGGGCAGCAGCCCGCGCCGGCGCAGCAGGGGTACGACGTGGTCCGCGAAGTCCTCGACCGGTCCGGGGAAATAGGGGAAGGAGAGGTTGAAGCCGTCCGCGGCGCCCTGCCGGAACCAGCTCTCCATATGGTCGGCGATCTGCTCCGGGGTGCCGGCGACGATTCCGCCGCCGCCGGTCATGCGCCGCGCCAGCTGACGTATGGTCAGGCCGCCTTCCCGGGCCAGGGCCACCAGCTGCTGCCGGCGCGACTTGCTGCGGTCGCTCTCGGGGATCTCCGGGAGCGGCCCGTCCAACGGGCAGCCACTGAGATCGAAGCCGCCCAGAGTGTCCTGGACCAGGCGGCGGGCCACCTCGTCGTGGACCAGTTCCTCCAGTTCCTCCACGCGTCGCCGTGCCTCCGCCTCGGTGGCCGCGACGAGCGGTGACATGGCGGGCCACACCAGTACCTCCCGCCGATCGCGGCCGTGCCGGGCGGCGCGCGCCTTGACGTCGGCGTAGTACTCCTGCGCACCGGCGATCGAGGTCTGCGCGGTGAACAGCACCTCGCCGTGCCGGGACGCGAACTCCCGGCCGTCCTCCGAGGAGCCGGCCTGGAAGATCACCGGGCGCTGCTGCGGCGAGCGCGGCATCCCTTCTTGCCCCCACAGGCGGCGCACCTCGGTGACGAAGCCGTCCGCACGCTCGTAGCGCAGATGGTGGGCGAGATGTTCGTCGAACCCGAAGTTGGCGGCCTCCAGCGGTACGAGCGAGGTGACCACGTTCCAGCCTGCCCGGCCCCCCGACAGCTGGTCGAGGGAGGCGAACCGGCGGGCAAGGTCGGCCGGGGCGTTGTAGGTGGTGGTGGCCGTGGCCACCAGACCGATGTGCTCGGTGACCGAGGAGAGCGCGGACAGCACGGTCAGCGGCTCGAAGTAGGAGGCCCGGCCGGTGCGGCTGAGTGTCTCGGCGTCCTCGCCCCAGGTGGCGAGGACGTCGGCGACGAACAGCACGTCGAACCTGGCGTTCTCCAGGGTCTGCGCGAGACGGGCACGGAAGTCGAAGTCCAGTTGCCCATCGGCGCGGGCCTGCGGATGCCGCCAGGCCGCGACATGGCCACCGGATCCGTGGATGAGAGCGCCCAGTGACATCGTGCGGGGGCGCCGGGCTGTCGTCATACGAGTTCCTCGTGTGCGTGAACGGAGCGAAGGGGCAGGGGTGAGAGGTGCAGGGGTGAGGGGGCGGCACGCCGCGCAGTGGCAGCGGGGGCCGGCGAAGGGGCCCGCCGCGGGGCGCCGGAGCCGGAAGCCGCCGGCCGCTCCCCCAACGAAGATCGTTTGATGGTGACCCTAGGCCGCACGCGCCTCCCCTCAAAGTGGTCAGCACGCTGGGCGACTTGGCGGCGCGACAGCACTGCGGATGTGCGACCGGGGAAATTCCCCGGTCGCACAGGAGGGGTCACCGCCGTCGCGATATCATCAACATTCCCTATCCACCAACATGAGCAAGGTGCGGATCATGAAGCTGTCGCAGGGAGTGGAGTGGGCTCTGCACTGCACGGTGGCGCTGGCGCAGTCCAGGGCCCAGGCGCCCGTCTCACGGCGGACCCTGGCGGGGTACTTCGACCTTCCGGAGGCGTACCTCGCCAAGCACCTGAAGTCCCTCGTGCAGGCCGGGGTGCTGACCGCGACCTCCGGACCGCGCGGCGGCTTCCGGCTCGCTCGCCCGGCGTCGGGGATCACCGCTCTGGACATCGTGGAGGCGATCGAGGGCACCCTGCCGCCCTTCGTGTGCACGGAGATCCGCCAGCGCGGCGAATGCGCGGTGCCGCCGGAGAAGTGCACTGGCCCCTGCCCGGTGGCGAAGGTCATGTACGACGCGGACCGGGCCTGGCGCGACCATCTGCGCTCGGTCACCGTGGCCGGTCTGGTCGACCGGCTGCCGCCCTGGTCCCACAGCCACGCCGGGACGCCCACCGAGGCGGACGCCTCCACGGTGCT